>NZ_BAAACA010000006.1:465663-637933 GCF_039521265.1 Streptomyces crystallinus
CCGCGGCCCTGCTGGCCCGGCGCGCGGCCGGCCAGTGCGCCGGCCGCACCCGGATCCGCGCGCTGATCGCGGCGGGCTGGGTGGCGCTCGCCGACGAACGGCCGGAAATCGCGGCGGAGGCGGCCCGCCAGGCCGCGGGCGAGCCCGGCGCCCAGGCCTGCCGCCAGGTCTTCGCGGAGCTCCTGGAGCTGGAGGCCATGTGCACCCGCGAGACACGCGTACGGGACCGGCTCCTGGAAGACGCCCAGGCGATGTGGACCTCCGCCCGCCGCCCCCTGGCCGTGGCCCGGGTGGCCGCCGCCCGCGCCCTGCTGTCCGGCGACGGCGGGCCCCGGCTGCGCGAAGCGGTCGGGCTGCTGCGGCAGTTGGGCGTGCGTGAGCGGGCGGCGGACGCGGCGGGCCTGCTCAACCGGGCGACCGCGCCGCTGCGGCCCTCGGCGGCGGTGCAGGTCCTCGGCGGCTTCCGGGTGCTGCGCGACGGCACCCCGGTGGGGCCCGAGGAATGGCAGTCGAAGAAGGCGCGCGACCTGCTCAAACTCCTGGTCGCGCGGCGCGGGTTGCCGACCCCGAGAGAGGTCGTGGCCCAGGCGCTGTGGCCCGGCGAGGACCCGGCCCGGTGCGCCAACCGACTCTCGGTGGCGCTGTCGATCCTGCGTATGGTGCTCGACCCGGAACGGCGGCTGCCGCAGGACCACTTCATCGCCGCGGACAAGCACGTCATCGCCCTCGCCCGGCTCCGCGTCGACGTCCGGGACTTCCTGGGCGCCGCCCGGCACGCCCTGGCGGCGGCCGGGCGCTCCGGCGGCGACGCCTATGCCACGCTGGCGGACGCCGAACGGCTCTACCGGGGCGACGTGCTGGAGGACGAGCCGTACGCGGAATGGGCGGTCGCCCTGCGCGAGGAGGCCCAGGCCGTCCACTCGGAGCTGCTGGCCCGGCTCGCCACGGCGGCGGCCGAGCGCCGCGACCACCACGCCGAGGTCCACTACCGGCTGCGTCTGCTGGAGCGCGACCCGTACGACGAGGAGACCCATCTCGCCCTGATCGCGCTGCTCGCGGCGGCGGGCCGGCACGGCGAGGCCCGCCGCCGCCATCTGCTCTACGTCGAGCGGATGGCGGAGATCGATGTGGAGCCCGCCCCGTTCCCGCACCCGGACCGGCGCGCCGCGATCCCGGCGCGCCCGGCTCAGCGCGGCCGGGACTGATACAGCCGCGCGTGGTAGCGGCCCAGGCTCTCCAGCCCGGCCGGGTCGTGGCCCGCGAGCACGACCTGGCGCAGGGCGTGGTCGCGCTCGGCCGGACCGGTGAACAGCCGCTGCCGGTAGGCGCGCGCCGCGTCCGACGCGGTGACCAGGCCGTGGGCGGCGAGCGCCGCGGCGTACGGCGCGTACGAGACGGTGCGCAGCGCGAACGCGCTCACCCACACCGGCTGCCGCGCACAGCCGAGCAGCGCGTCGAAGGTGCGCGGGGTGATGTAGCCGATGCCTCCGGTGACCGTGATCAGCCCGGTGCGCGCCACCGCCCGGCGCAGCGGCTCGCTCGGCGCGGTGTGCTCCAGGTTCTCCGCGTACGCCTCGTCGAGCAGCCCCACCGCGAGCGCGTAGCCGACGGCGCGCTGGGCCGCGTCCAGTCCGGCCACCGGCCCGGCGTCGGCCCGGCGCCGCGAGGCGTAGAACGCCCGGTCGTACGCGATGAGTTCGGCCGTCGACAGGTCCGCCACCCTCGGCGAGGTGTAGTGCGCGTACAGCTCGGCGAGGGTGACGTGGTGGTTGAGCAGCGCCGCGTTGATCCCGTACGAGCAGCACAGGTCGAGCACGGTGACCGCGCCGCCCGGGCCGCAGGCCGCGGCGCGGGCGGCCCGGTCGTGCCGGAAGACCGCCTGGGCGTGGTGCGGGATCTCGTACTGGAGCGGGGCGAGCCGGCGGAAGTAGGCGCGGGGGTCCGGTGCGTCGTAGATCTCGTCGAAGCGCGTCTTGCCCGGCGAAGCGTGGCTCGGTCCTCGGCTCATGGGGCGTACCTCCGCGGGCAGGGTGGCCAGGGGTTGCGCGGATGAACCTCTATCGGACTCCTGGAGTGCGCCGGTAGGCCGCCCGGCCCGAACCGGCCATCGGGCAACGGGCGATGAGCGGCCCCACGTACGCTGTGATCACCATGAGTCTCTATGCGATCAGTGATCTGCACGTCGGCCACGCGGAGAACCGCGCGGTCCTCGACGCGTTGCGGCCGGACTCCCCGCAGGACTGGCTGATCGTCGCCGGGGACGTGGGGGAGAAGGCGGACGACGTGCTCCGGGCGATGGAGCTCCTCGCGGGCCGCTTCGCCACCGTCGTCTGGGCGCCGGGCAACCACGAGCTGTGGACACCGCCGGCCGACCCGGTGCGGCTGCGCGGCGAGGCCCGCTACACGTATCTGGTCGAGCGGATGCGTGACCTCGGCGTGGCCACGCCGGAGGACCCCTACCGCCAGTGGCCGGGCCCGGACGGGCCGGTCGTCGTCGCGCCCCTCTTCGTGCTGTACGACTACACGTTCCGCCCCGACGGCGCGCACACCAAGGAGGAGGCGCTGGCCGTCGCCCACGGCACCGGAGTGGTGTGCGTGGACGAGCGCCTGCTGCACCCGGACCCCTACCCGAGCCGCGACGCGTGGTGCCGGGCCCGGCTCGCGTACACCCGCGCGCGGCTCGACGAGGTCGACCCGGCGCTGGCGACCGTGCTGGTCAACCACTTCCCGCTGGTGCGCGAGCCCACCCGGATCCTGCGCCACCCGGAGTTCGCCCAGTGGTGCGGCACCGAGGCCACCGCCGACTGGCACGTGCGCTACCGGGCCGCCGCCGTCGTCTACGGACATCTGCACATCCCGCGCGCCATCGAGGTCGACGGGGTGCCGCACCTGGAGGTGTCGCTGGGCTATCCCCGGGAGTGGGGCAGCCGTGCGGCGCCGCCGCAGGGGCTGTGCCGGGTGCTGCCCGGGCCGTCCTCGGTGCCGCGGTGGTGAGCCGCGCGCTGCTCGACGGGCTGCTGCCGGCCGAGGTGGTGGTGGCGGAGCTGTTCGCCGACCCGCCGAAGGTCGAGCTGTTCCCGCAGGAGGCCGAGGTGGTGGCCAAGGCGGTCGACAAGCGCCGGCGGGAGTTCGCCACCGTACGGCTGTGCGCGCGCACCGCACTCGGCCGGCTCGGGCACCCGCCCGGCCCGATCCTGCCCGTGCGGGAGGGCCCGGCCTGGGCGCAGCGCGCCCCGCGCTGGCCGGAGGGCGTCGTCGGCAGCATGACCCACTGCGACGGCTACCGCGCCGCCGCCGTCGCCCCCGCCTCGGCCGTCGCCTCGGTCGGTGTGGACGCCGAGCCCAACGCGCCGGTCCCCGACGGGGTACGGACGATGGTCACCCTGCCGGAGGAGCGCGTCACCCTGGACCGGCTGACCCGGACGCATCCGGCGGTGGCCTGGGACCGGCTGCTGTTCAGCGCCAAGGAGAGCGTCTTCAAGGCGTGGTTCCCGCTGACCGGCCGGTGGCTGGACTTCGGCGACTGCGTGATCACCCCCGACCCCGAACTCGGCACGTTCACGGGCGCGTTGCGGGTGCCCGGGCCGGTGGTCGACGGCGTCCGGCACGATGTGTTCCGCGGCCGGTGGCGCACCGCGCAGGGGGAGGACGGGAGCCTGGTGGCCACCGCTGTGGTCGTGGGGCGGCAGCGCGCCGGGGAGTGAGCGCGGGGGCGTGCCGGGCCGGCGCGCCCCCGCGCCCGCCCCTCAGCCCGCGGTCGCCGCCGCGATGTGGTCGCGGATCTCCTGGGTGACGGTGGGCAGATGGGCGTCCAGGAAGAAGTGGCCGCCGCTGAGGACCCGCATCCGGAAGGACGCCGAGGTGTGCCGCTCCCACAGCGCCACGTCGTCGGGGTCCACCACCGGGTCCGCGTCGCCGCACAGGGCCACCACCGGACAGCCCAGCGACCGGCCCGGCTCGGGGCTGTACGTCTCCAGGGCGCGGTAGTCGCCGCGCAGCGCGGGCAGCACCATCCGCAACAGGGACTCCTCGGCCAGGAGCTGGGCGTCCGTGCCGGAGAGCTCCCGCAGATGGCGGACCAGTTCGTCGTCGTCCGCGAGGTGCAGTCGCCGGGAGAGCGGCACGGAGGGCGCCGAGCGGCCCGAGGCGAAGAGCCCGAGCGGGGACACCCCCTTCTCCTCCAGCCGCAGCGCGACCTCGTAGGCGACCGAGGAGCCCATGCTGTGGCCGAAGAGCGTCAGCGGCCGGTCGGTCCACGGCATCAGCTCCTCGGTGACGCGGTCGACGAGGGTGCGCATGTCCTCGATCGGGCGCTCGGCCAGCCGGTCCTGGCGCCCGGGGTACTGGAGCGCCAGCACGTCCACATCCGGCGACAGCGCCTTGGCGGCCGCGAAGAACGAGGTGGCCGAGCCGCCCGCGTGCGGGAAGAAGACCAGCCGGGTGGGGGCCTGCGGCGCCGGGCGGAAGCGCTTGATCCAGGGGCTCGCCGTCATCGCTTCGCCCCCACCCGGTGCTGGTGCACGCGCAGGTGCACGGTGGCCAGGTCGAGCAGCGGCGTGGGTACCGCGAGGGCGCGGGCGCGCTCGGTCAGGTCCCCGAAGACGTGCTCCACCTCGGTGGGGAAGCCGGACACCACGTCGCGGTACATGGAGGACGCGAAGGTGGAGCCCTCCTGGGTGACGAGCGAGGTGGTGAGCTCCCGTTCGCTCTCGGGAAGGGGGTAGCCCGCCGCGGCCGCCACCGCGGCTCCCTCGGCGAGGACGGCGGGGCCGATCGCGGAGCCGCCGGGCACGGCGATGACGTCGCCGACCTCGCCGCGCATCAGACAGGTCACGGTGGACAGCGTGGTGATGAACACCCACTTGTGCCACATCGAGGCGAGGATGTCGGGCGGCACGCTCGCGTCGATGCCCGCCCCGGCCAGCACGGCCCGGATCTCCTCGGTGCGGGCCGAGGGGCCGCCGTCCTGCTCGCCGAGGGCGAGGACGGCCAGCGGGGCCAGCCGGACGATGTCGCCCTCGTCGCTGAGCGTGGTGATGACCTTGGCCACCCCGCCCAGGACCGCCTCCTTGCCGAAGCGGGCGTTGAGCACGTCCAGCTGGCGTATGCCGTTGAGCAGCGGCACGATCGCGGTCCGCGGGCCGACCGCCGGAGCGAGGTCCTCGACGGCCTGCTCCAGGGCGGTCGACTTCACCGACAGCAGGACCAGGTCGTACGGTCCGGCGAGCTCGTCGGCGGTGACCAGCCGCGGGGTGAGCACCTCGTCCTCGCCCGAGCCGGTCAGCCGCAGGCCCCGCTCGCGCAGCGCGGCGGCGCGGCGTGGTCGCACCAGGAACGTGACGTCGCGTCCCGCGCGGGCGAGCAGGGCGCCGAAGTAGCCTCCGGTGGCTCCGGCGCCGACGACCAGGATCTTCATGGGCGTACACCTTTCGTCGTGAACATCGTGGTGCGAGAGGGGTGCTTGCCCGGCCGTGGGGTGTGCCAGCCGGGCATTTTCAGCCGCGCAGTGGGTGGAGCAGCCGGTGCGGGCGGCTCAGGGCCACCGTCACCGGGTCGTCGTCCTCGCTTCCCGGGCCGAGGCCCGGGCCCGGGGTGACGAGGATGTCGCGGACCTCGACGGGCAGCTCGCAGCGGGTGCACCGCCCGTCGGCGGCGATCGGCGCGTCGTCGGCGGCGTGCCGGTAGACGCGGCGCGGGCCCCCCTCGGCGTAGTGCTCGTCGCCCCAGCAGGTGAGCGCCCGCACCACCGGCCACAGCGTCACGCCCTTGGGCGTGAGTTCGTACACCTCGCGTCGCCCGGCGCCCGGCACCCTGGCGAGGACGTCCGCCTCGGTGAGGGTGGCCAGCCGGTCGGTGAGGACGGCCCGGGGGACCCCGAGATGGGCCGCGAAGTCGCCGAAGCGGCGCACCCCGTAGAAGGCGTCGCGCACGATCAGCAGCGTCCAGCGCTCCCCGACGATCTCCAGGGAGCGGGCCAGGGAGCAGGACAGGCCGGTGTAGTCGCGCGGCAGCGTCATGGCCCGACCCTAACCCGTGACGGTTCGGTGAGTGAACCAAAATCTTGAAGGACTTTCACCCGGTGATTACCTTGGTGTGGACCCCCGTGAGCGGCGCGTGTTCGACCTGGTGCACGATCTGGGGGTACGTGGGGAGCTACGCGCCGAATGTCATGACTGCCCGGCGTAGCAGCGTGAGGGGGATCGACCAGTGTTTCAAGTGGCCGACGGCCGTCGTGACGGGGTGGAGGGTGGCCGCGGCGACGCCGTCGAGGGGACCGGTGCGCCGAGCGTGCCGCCCGAGACGAGCGGCGGGGACCGTCCGCAGCGGGCCGAACTGCTGGTGCGTCCCGTCCGGTTCCTCGTGCGCACCCTGCGCGGCGAGTTCCAGGGCATCGTCATCGACCCCGTGCGCCAGCTGGTCCACCGAGGGCTGCGCGGCCTCTTCCTGGGCGTGCTCGCCTGTGTCGCGGTGACCGTCTTCCACGCCATCCATCTGACCCGGGCCGGTGCGGTGGTGGTGCGGCTGACCGGTGAGGTCAAGGCCGATCTGCCGCTGTGGCTGGCGCTGCTGCGCACCCCCATCTCGCTCTTCGTGCCGGCCCTGGACCTGCCCGTCTGGGCGGGCCTGACCCAGCTGTTCCTGGGCTTCGCGCTGGCCGAGCTGGCGCTGGGCCGGACCCGGACGCTGGTCATCGCGTACGTCACGACCCTGGCCGGGACGCTCAGCGCCCGGGTGATGATCGCGCTGGGCCCGGGCGCCTGGGGCGGGCTCGGGCTGCCCAAGGAGATCGGGCAGGTCCTGGACACCGGGCCGTCCGCGGCCGTGGTCGGCCTCTTCACCTATCTCTCGGTGGTCCGCCGGGCCCCGGTGGTGTTCGCGCTGACCGGGGGATCGATGCTGTTCGAGGCCATGGTGAAGCCGAACCTGGCCGGCCGCGAGCATCTGATCGCGGTGGGAATGGCGATCGTGCTGGGGCTGCTGCACGGGCGCGTCGACCTGGGCCCGGCCGCGCTGCGGCGCCGGTGGTGGCGGTGGCGCAACCGGCGCGCGATGGCGGCGGCCGAGGCCACCGTCTGAGCGCGTCAGCACTTCTACACAGAACGCCCGTAAGTTCTGTAGATATTGGATAACGGCTAAAACTTCGCATAAAGGCCAGATAAGAGCACACTGGAATCGCGACCGGATGTCGCATCGGGGCCACAAGACTTGCAGACAGCAAAAAGGAGGCGAGTCACATGGCCGACGTCTCTCACCACCGACCAGGTGACATATCCGGGCACCCTGACGTACCGGAGATGCGCGACAGGTACGCGGCGATGCTGGAGACCCGAGGAGTCGCGGCGGTCGAGGAGCTGGTGATCCTCGCCGGGATCTACGCGGCCATCTCCGGCTGGACCGTGCACTTCTCCGGCGCGCTGCCGACGCTCGCCCTGACGAACCTGATCGTCGGCATCGCTCTCGCGGTCGTGGGCCTGTGCATGTCCATCGCCCCGGAGCGGTCGCAGGACCTGAACTTCGTGGCCCTGCTGTTGGGCGCCTGGCTGATCGTCGCTCCGTGGGTGGTCGCCCGCCACCCCGGTACCGGAGCAGTCCTGAGCAACATCATCACCGGTGGCGCGGTGTGTCTGTTCGCGCTGGTCGCGGGCGGCATGCTGATGAGCAAGAACAGAAGGGCCACCTGACCGCGGCGGCTGCCCGCACAGCCGCCCGCCCCGGGGCCCCCGCCCGCGCGAGCCGCGGCCGGGGGCCCGCGCGGCTCGTCCGCAGAGCCGCTTTCCCTATCGGCTGATCGTCCGCGCCCCGTACGGGACTTCCGTCAACTCCCTTGGCGCACCGAGGCACTGGGGTCGCGGGGCGATGTGAGCGAGAGCGGGGCGCGCCCCCTATCGTGGACGCATGTCTACCGCCGAGTTGATCCGGATCGTCTCCCGTGACTCGCCCATGGCGCTCGCGCAAGTGGAACGCGTACGTGCCGAACTCGCGGCCCTGCACCCGGGGGTGGCCACCGAGGTCGTCCCGGTCAAGACGACCGGCGACAAATGGATGGGCGACCTCTCGCTGGTCGAGGGCAAGGGCGCGTTCACCAAGGAGGTGGACGCGGCGCTGCTCGCGGGCGAGGCCGACCTCGCCGTGCACTGCGTCAAGGACGTTCCGGCCGACCGCCCGCTGCCCGCCGGAACCGTCTTCGCCGCCTTCCTCGCACGTGACGACATTCGCGACGCCCTCATCCACCCCGGCGGCCTCACCCTCGACGAACTGCCCGAGGGCACCCGCATCGGCACCTCCTCCGTGCGCCGCATCGCCCAACTGGCCGCCTCCCACCCGCAGCTGACCTGCGTCCCGATGCGCGGCAACGCCAACCGCCGGCTGGAGAAGCTGGCGGCGGGCGACGCGGACGCCCTGCTGCTCGCCGCCTCGGGCCTGGAGCGCATCGGGCGAACCGACGTGATCAGCGAGGTGCTCTCGCCGGAGGTGATGTGCCCGCCGATCGGCGCGGGCATCCTGGCCCTCCAGTGCCGCGAGGGCGACACCGCACTGATCGACCTGGTCAGTGACCTGGGCGACCCCGACGCCCACCGCGAGGCGACCGCCGAGCGGATGTTCCTCCACGTCCTCCAGGGCCACTGCAACAGCCCGATCGCCGGCTACGCGAGAGCCGCCCGCAACGGCGACCTCTCGCTGCGGGCCTGTGTGTTCACCCCCGACGGAAAGACGGTCCTCAACGCCCACGAGTGGGCAGGTCCGCTGGACCCGGCCACCCTCGGCACCTCGGTCGCGGTCACCCTGCTGCGCCAGGGCGCCCGCGAACTGATCGACTCGATCGCCCACTGAGCCACACCGGTACGCCGGTACGCCGGTACGCCGGTGCACCAGTACGCCGGTACGCCGCGAGCCCGGGTGCCTAAGCCTTTCGACCGAGGAGAAGCGCGACCCCGGACCGATCCGCCGAAGATCACCGCCGACTAGCATGTCCTTCAGCTCGCCGGCTTCGTCGTCGATGCCCAGTCCATCGGCGAAGCCGGCGAGAGCATAGGTTCAGTGGGACAGATACGCGACTGGACCGGAGGACGTCAGCACATGCTCACCCGTACCGATGAGGTCGAATCACTCATGTCCCGGTTCCCGGGAGTGCCCCGGGAAGCCGTGATCAAGGAAGATCTGCTGCGCGGAGGGGTGGCCTTCGACGACTCGGCCCTCAGCGACAACGAGTCCGGAGAGGTCAAGCCGAAGTCGTACTTCATCTTCTCCTTCGACCACCGCACCCTGCCGGAGCTCGGCGCCGCCGCACTGCGCCGCCCGCCGGAGGAGATCGTGCTGACCGGAGGCCCGTACGAGCTGCGCCGCACGGTCGTGTCGGTGCGGGTCAACCCGGCCTCCCCGTACCGGGTCGCCGCCGACGACCACGGCATGCTCGGCCTGTATCTGGACGGCAAGCGGATCTCCGACGTGGGGCTGCCGCCGATGCCGGAGTACTACCGGCACAAGCTGTCCAACGGCAAGTCCGTGATGGAGGTGGCCCCGACGATCCAGTGGGGCTATCTGATCTATCTGACCGTCTTCCGGGTCTGCCAGTACTTCGGCGCCAAGCAGGAGTGCCAGTACTGCGACATCAACCACAACTGGCGCCAGCACAAGGCGGCCGGACGCCCCTACACGGGCGTCAAGCCGGTCGAGGAGATCCTGGAGGCGCTGGAGATCATCGACCGGTACGACACCGCCAAGGCCTCGACCGCGTACACCCTCACCGGCGGGGCGATCACCTCGCACGTCGGCGGGCGCGACGAGGCCGACTTCTACGGGATGTACGCCAAGGCGATCGAGGAGCGCTTCCCCGGCCGCTGGACCGGCAAGGTCGTCGCCCAGGCGCTGCCCAAGGAGGACGTCCAGCGCTTCCACGACTACGGCGTACGGATCTACCACCCCAACTACGAGGTGTGGGACCGGCGGCTGTTCGAGCTGTACTGCCCGGGCAAGGAGGAGTACGTCGGCCGGGACGAGTGGCACCGGCGGATCCTCGACTCGGCGGAGATCTTCGGCCCGCGCAATGTGATCCCGAACTTCGTGGCGGGCGTGGAGATGGCCGAGCCCTTCGGCTTCACCACCGTCGACGAGGCGATCGACTCCACCGTCGAGGGGCTGCACTACTTCATGTCGCGCGGGATCACCCCGCGCTTCACGACCTGGTGCCCCGAGCCGACCACCCCGCTGGGCAAGGCCAACCCGCAGGGCGCGCCGCTGGAGTACCACATCCGCCTGCTGGAGGCGTACCGCGCGACGATGGACGAGTACGGCCTGACCTCGCCGCCCGGATACGGGCCGGCCGGGCCCGGGAACGCGGTCTTCTCGGTGAGCTCCTTCATGGACAGCCTGACGGTCTGACTATGGTTTATCATTCATCTATACGCGGGCCGCGCTGAGCCGCCCGCCCCTGAACGAGCCCCGGCAGGTCTCCCCCGTCCTGCCGGGGCTCTTTGCAGTCCTGACCTGCACCGGAGCGTCGTTTCCGGGCTGCCTGTGTTGCGCGTTCACCCGGATGGGGTCACGCTGATTGCGTTCCCTCTGTATCCGAGTGACTACATTCCGCTTTCTCGGGGCTGTCATTGTCGAAGCGGCAGCCGGTTCGCCGGCCGTCCTGATGAGGAGCGCAGTCGTGAGCGTGGTCGTGGAAGTCAACCGTCAGTACGTCCTGGATCTGGAAGCCACCCCCGAACGGGTGCCGCAGATCCGCCGGATAGTCGCCGCACACCTTCGCTACTGGAAGCTGGAAGGTCTGATCCAGCCGGTCAGCCTCGGTGTGTGCGAGCTGCTCACCAATGTGTTCCGGCACGCCGAGGGCGACAAGCACTGCACGCTCGAACTGCGCTGGACCGGCCGCCGGCTGACCGCGGCCGTGCTCGACCGCGACCCCCGCCTGCCGGTCCTCGGCGGCGGCGAGCCGCTGGCGACGCACGGCCGGGGCCTGGCCCTGGTGGCCTCGCTCAGCGACAGCTGGGGCACCCACCCCACCGCCGAGGGCAAGGTCGTCTGGTTCACGCTGCGGGCGGACGCGCCCGACGCGCAGGCGCTGGTGCGGGTGCGCCCCCTGCGGGCCCTGTCCGCGGCGCAGCGCACGCCCGACCCGGTGCCGGACCTCCCGCCGGTGCCGCTGGAGCGGGAGCCGGCCCCGATCGGATAGCCGGCGTACGGCGGCAGGACACCTCGGGCGCCCTGGCTCATGGCACTTCGCGCAGGAACAGGGCGCCACAGGTGTGGCAGAACGGCCGCGCCTGCTCGGTCCCCCAGGCGTCGGCGGGCAGCTGGGGGCGGGTCATGTCGAGTGTCCGGCCGCACATGGACACCTCCTGGCCGGCACGGACCATGTGCCACTCCTTGAGCGTGTCCCCGGGCGCGGTCATCTCGGCGACGATGTGGTGTTCCATCGTGTGCTGCTCCTTCGTCTGGGCCCGTGGGCGCCGGGCGGGCCGGGTGCGGCGAGCGCGGCACCGTCCCCACTCTGCCGCCCGCCCCGGGTGCGCGCACGTCCGGCCGCCCGAGCGGGCACGGCCGGGGGGCCGGACCATGACCCGCGAATGAAATCGAATCGAAACCTTTCTATTCAAGATTCAATGTTCTCGTAGCTTTAGAAAGCAAAGCAGAGGCGGCTTTGCGCCTTCTTCTCTCTGGGGTTTCATCTGCCCGGCCGATCGTTCGGGTGGCCCTGGCCTGCAACTTCGTGCGATCGACGGGTCGCTGAGTGTGACCGGATTCGTATACGGCGGTCTGCGGCACGCCCGGACGTGGACAAGACTCTGGCTCGTTCATCCGTCCCTGAATGACAGGAGTGTTCGATATGCGTAAGACGCTTGGGCGTACGACTCTGGTGGCCGCGCTGGCCCTCGCCGGCGCTGCGGTCGCCGTTCCGGGTGCGGCCGGCGCCGATCAGCACGACACCCGGGGTGCCGCGATGAGCCTCTACCCGCCGTCCGCGCTCGTCCTGACCGTGGCGCCGGGCACCGGCGACGACGGGGCGTCCGTCCTGCGCGCGGTGACGCTCACCTGTACGCCCACCCCCTCCGGCACGCACCCCGACCCGAAGGGGGCCTGCCAGGAGCTGAAGCACAACCAGGGCAACTTCGCCGCGATCACGGCCGGCCCGCCGGCCGGCGTGGTGTGTACCAAGGAGTGGAAGCCGATGACCGTCACGGCCGACGGTGTCTGGGACGGCCAGCGCGTCTCGTACAAGCACACCTTCGGCAACCCCTGCCTCAAGCAGGCGGCCCAGGGCGTCCTCTTCGAGTTCTGACCCGGCCGACGAGCGAGCACACCTCGTCGCACGCGCGACAGCGCCCCCGAACCAGAGGCGGGGCACCCCGAGCGGGGTGCCCCGCCTCCGCGCTGCGCGGCGCGGGCGGGTGGCGGAGAATGGGGGCGGTCGGAGGTGGCGATGGATCCGGTGACGGCGTTGAGGCGGATCGCGTTCCTGCTGGAGCGCACCCGGGCCCCCACGTACCGCGTCAAGGCGTTCCGTACGGCCGCCGACACGGTCGTGGGCATGGCGGACGGCGAGGTCGAGAAGCGGGTGGCCGCCGGGTCGCTGGAGTCGGTGCGCGGCATCGGCCCCAAGACGGCACAGGTCGTGCGCGAGGCGCTGGCGGGAGAAGTGCCGCAGTATCTGCGGCGGTTGGAGGAGGAAGGAGCCTCCGCGCCGCTGGCCGAGGGCGGCGGGCAACTGCTCGCGGCCCTGCGCGGCGACTGCCATCTGCACTCCGACTGGTCCGACGGCGGCAGCCCCATCGAGGAGATGGGGTGGGCGGCGGCCGAGCTCGGCCACGAGTGGGCGGTGCTCACCGACCACTCGCCCCGCCTCACCGTGGCCAACGGCCTGTCCCCGGAACGGCTGCGCAGACAGCTGGAGGTGGTGGCGGAGGCGAACGAGCGCTGGGCGCCGTTCAGGCTGCTCACCGGCATCGAGTGCGACATCCTGGAGGACGGCTCACTCGACCAGGAGGAGGAACTCCTGGAACAGCTCGACGTGGTGGTGGTGTCGGTCCACTCCAAGCTGCGCATGGAGGCGCCCGCGATGACCCGGCGCATGGTCGCCGCCGTGCGCAACCCGCACGCCGACGTCCTCGGGCACTGCACCGGCCGGCTGGTCACCGGGGGCCGGGGCCAACGGCCCGAGTCGGAGTTCGACGCCGACGAGGTCTTCGCCGCCTGCGCCGAGTCGGACACCGCCGTCGAGATCAACAGCCGGCCCGAACGCCTGGACCCGCCGCGTCGGCTGCTGCGGCGCGCGGTCGACGCCGGTGTGCTGTTCTCCCTGGACACCGACGCCCACGCGCCCGGGCAACTGGACTGGCAGGTCTACGGCTGTGTACGGGCCGAGGAGTGCGGGGTCCCGGCCGAGCGGATCATCACGACCTGGACGGAAGCCGAACTGCTGGCGTGGACGCGCGAGGGCCGCACGCCGACGCGCGCTTGACGCCTCGACCGCCTCGAAGCCCCGGCATCGGCTTCTCGGGTGAGGCTCGGACGTGGCCGTGTCCATCGGCCGCTCCGGCCGGTTGTCAGGGCGTGATCTCAACACGACGTATCGCCACAGTCCTCGCCCTCGCCGCCGGAGTCTCCGGGCTCGGCGCCACCGCGGCGAGCGCCGCGGGCCCGGCCGGGGTCAAGCCCGCCGGAGTCTCCCCGGTCGCCACGCTCGACGGGCTCGTGACGGGCTCCGTCCCGGCGGACCAGCGCGACCAGATCCCCCGTGTGGGGCCCCAGCTCGCCCAGCTGAACAAGCTGAACGACCTCAACCAGCTCCACCAGGTCACCGACCCGGTGGCCCCCTTGACCGGCCTGCTGCCCGGCCTGGGGTAGCGGACACGTAAGGAGCGGGGGCGCCCGGCCTGTCGGGAGCCGGGCGCCCCCGCCGCACGGCCGTGCCCGGGACACCTTCGTGGTCTCCCGCCCGGTTCCGTCCCGGCGATCCGCTGGGACAATGGCGCGCACCAACGGGGTCACCCTGACGGGGGGCGCGCGTGATGCGGTACTGGCGGCGCGGGATCTGGGTGGGAGCGGTGCTGGCCACCGGCGCGGTCGTCGCCGTGGCGGTGCGGGAGCGCAGCCTCAGCGGTGCCGGTTCGCTGGTCACCGTGCTCGGATTCGTGTTCTCCCTGGTGGGACTGGTCGCCAACACACTGAGGCCGCAGGAAGGCGAACGCTCACCGGCCGAGCATCTGGAGCACGCCGCCGACGCGTTGGCCGAGGCCGTGCGGCTGCACTGGCAGACGGAGTGGCGGCTGCGCAGACTCCAGGACCCGAGACCCTTGCCGGTGCGCTGGACCGCCGCGGACCCCTGGCTGGCGGACGAGCCGGAGAACATCGCCGGGGACGCGCGGTGGGACGGCGCGCGGACCGCGCGGTGCGACGGTGTGCCGGACGCCCGGTTCGACGGCGTACTGGACGACATCGCCCGGGTGTTCGCCCAGGTACCCTCACGGCGGCTCGTCGTGCTCGGCGCTCCCGGCAGCGGCAAGACCGTCCTCGCCGTCCGCTTCGCCCTCGACCTCCTGGAGCACCGGGACGCGGGCGACCCGGTGCCGGTGATCTTCCCGCTCGCCGGCTGGCAGCCCGACCGCACGGAGCTGCACGCCTGGCTGGCGGAGCGGCTGGCGCAGGGGTATCCGGCGCTGGGAGCCATCCAGCGGTCGGGGGTCCCGCTGGCGGCGGAGCTTCTGGCGGCCGGGCGGGTGCTGCCGGTGCTCGACGGCCTCGACGAACTCGCCGCGCCGCTGCGCGCCGAGGCCCTGCGGCGGCTCAACTCCGGTCTGGACGAGGGCAGTCCGCTGCTGCTGACCTGCCGCAGCCGGGTGTACGCCCAAGTCGTCGCCGACGGGGACGTGTTCACCGCGGCGGCCGTCGTCGAGCTCCAGCCGCTCGCCTTCGAGGAGGCCGCCGACTTCCTGCGGCGCACCGCCCGGCCCGTGCGCGGCCCCTCGGGGGAGCGCGCCACCGCCTGGGACCCGGTGCTGGCGCGGACCCGGCCCGGCGACCCGGTGCGCCAGGTGCTCGCCTCGCCCCTGATGGTGGCGATGGCCCGGGCCGTCTACGGAGAGTCCGGCAACGACCCCGGCGAGCTGCTGCGGCGCCCGGAGTTCGCCGACCCGACGGCGCTGGAGGAGTATCTGCTCGACGCCTTCGTGCCCGCCTCCTTCGCCGGGTCCACCCGCTGGGACACCGCCCGCGCCCTGCGCTGGCTGCGCTTCCTCGCCCGCCGTCTGGAACACCGCGACACCCGCGACCTCGCCTGGTGGGAGCTGCACACCGCGCTGCCCCGGCCGCTGCCGGGCCTCGGCCCGCTCCTGCTGCTCGGCCTGCTCGCGGAGGCCGTCTGTCTGCCGCTGTGGGCGCTCGGCCAGGACCCCGCGCTGCCCGCGGTGACCGCCGCCACGGTGGCCGGGGCCTGCGCCGGTTACGCCGCGCGCGGCGGCCCGCGACGGCGCTTCCTGCTGCCGCTGCTGTACGCGCTGCCGCTCAGCCTCGCCGTCGGGCTCACCCGCCCGCTCAGCCAGGACCCCTACCACGCCGTGCCGTTCGCCGGGATGCCGCGCGTGCTCGGCTGGCTGGCGGTGGGCGGGCTGTACGGACTGGTGATCGCCACCGGGCTCGCGGCCATCGGCCTGCCGACGTCACCGCTGCCGTCGACGATGCCGTTCTTCGGCCGCCGTCGGCGCGGAGCGTGCGGCCGCTGGTCGCGCCGGGCGGGCGCCGGGCTGCTCGCGGCCGCCGGAGCGGTGCTCGTCGGCGCCGGGTTCCTGCCGGACTCACCGCTGCTCACCGTGCTCGGGGCGGTGGTCGCGGGCGCCCTGACCGCGTATCTCGTACGCGGCGAGCCGGCCGTGGTGGCCAGGAGCGAGCGGCGCGACCCCGTCGGCAGGGCGCGCCGCCTGGGCCGGGCGATGGCCCACGGCCTCGCCGTCGGGCTGCTCGCGGGGCTGTCCCTCGGGGCGGTCTTCACCCTGGCCGAGGGCGGCGCGGCGGCGGCGCGGGCCGCACTGCGCGAGGACTTCCCCGTCAGCGGGCCGGTGCGGCACGCGCCGGACGGCTCACGTCACGTGGACGCGCCGGACGGCACCCGCTACGGCCTGCGCGCCCACGGCCGCCCCTACCTCGTGCTGCCGCAGCCCGTGCACGGCACGCTGGTCGAGCGGGGCGGCACCACGCGTTTCGCCCTGCCCGCCGACGTACGCGACCTGGCCCTGTGCGCCGCACCGGCCCGCTGCACCGCCGTCGACCAGCGGCTTTCGATCTCCGCGCACGACTACCGGCCCGACGGGGAGGTCTTCACCGTCCGGCTCGCCGACGGCCGCGACCTCGGCGCGTACGACCTGTCACCGCTCCTCGACCGCCCCCAGGAGGAATGGCTGACCCGGCAGAGCCCGGGCGCCCTGCTGCGCACCGCCGTCGCCTTCGGCCTCGCGGGCGGCCTCGGGCTCGGCCTGGTCGCCGGCATCGCGGCGGGGCTGCACCGCTGGCTGGGGGCGCCGGTCGACGTCACCCGCGGCCTCAGCCCCTCGGCGAGCATCGCGACCGACCGGGGTACCGCACTCGCCCGCGCGCTGTTCACCTATCTGGCCGCCGTCCTCGCGGGCAGCGCCCTGCCGCTCCTGCTGGGGCTGCCGGACGCGGCGCGCATCGGCGCGTACGCGCTGGTCCCCACCGGTGCGGTCACCGTGGCGATGTCGGCGTGGGGGCGGCTCGCGGTGGCTCGGCTGTGGCTGTGCGCGTGCGGCGCCCTGCCCTGGCGGCTGATGGCGTTCCTGGGCGAGGCGCACCGGCTGGGCGTGCTGCGGCAGGCGGGCGCGGTCTACCAGTTCCGGCACGCCCGGCTCCAGGAACGCCTCGCTTCTCCTCCGGTTTGTGCTACTCGTCCCAGGCCTGCACCACCGTGTGTTCGACGATCTTCCCTTCCTTGAGCGACATCATCGAGCTGGCCAGCACCCGTACGCCGTCGGGGTACTCGCAGGACTCCGTGTAGGCGACGCTGTCGCCCTGGACCACGCACTGCTCCAGCTTGTGCGTCATGTCCCGGCCGTAGACGTCGTCGAGCATCTTGGAGATCTCGCCCTGGCCGTGCATCACCATCGGGTGGCTCGGCTGGGTGTTGCGGTCGACGACGCGCAGCTCCGCGTCGTCCGCGTAGAGCGACAGCAGGGTCTTGGCGTCGTGGCTCTCGATGCCGCGGCGCAGCGACTCCGTGTCGAAGGCGGTGCCCATGGTGACCTCCTCCAGAAGGTCGCGGCCCGCGCCAGGTGGACCGCGAGGGGCCTACGCTTCGAGCGTCCTCCGCCGGGGCACGCGGGGCAAACGGTACGAACGGAACTGGTGTCGCGCCGCCCGGAAGCGGCCCCCACGGGAGATCGTTGCCCGAGGGCACGGCGGCGAGCGGCGGAGGCGGTATGAAGAGCGACGGCACCCCGGAGCTCGTCCTGGTGACCGGCGCGACCGGTTACATCGGCGGGCGGCTGGTGCCCGAACTCCTGGACGCCGGGTACCGGGTGCGCTGTCTGGCCCGTACGCCGGGCAAACTCCGCGACCACCCGTGGGCCGGGCGCGTGCAGAGCGTGCGCGGCGACGTCACGGACGCGGAGTCGGTGGGGGAGGCGCTGCGGGGCGTGGACGTGGCGTACTACCTGGTGCACTCGCTGGGCAGCGGGCGCGGCTTCGAGCAGACCGACCGCTCGGCCGCCCGGATCTTCGCCGAGCGGGCCGCGGCGGCCGGGGTCCGCCGGATCGTCTACCTCGGCGGTCTCACCCCCGCGGGCGTGCCGGAGCGGGACCTCTCGCCGCATCTGCGCTCCCGCGCCGAGGTGGGCGCGATCCTGCTGGGCTCGGAGGTTCCGACGACCGTGCTGCGGGCCGCCGTCATCATCGGCTCCGGGTCGGCCTCCTTCGAGATCCTGCGCCATCTGACCGAACGGCTTCCGGTGATGCTCACCCCGAGCTGGCTGGGCAACCGCGTCCAGCCGATCGCCGTACGGGACGTCCTGCGCTATCTCGTCGGCAGCGCCGAGATGCCCGCCGACGTCAACCGGACCTTCGACATCGGCGGCCCCGAGGTCTTCAGCTACGAGCAGATGATGCGCCGGTACGCGGAGGTCGCCGGGCTGCCCCACCGGCTGATCGTGCGCGTGCCGATGCTGCCGCCCCGGCTCTCCAGCGAGTGGATCGGCCTGGTCACCCCGGTCCCCAGCGGGCTGGCCCGGCCGCTCGCGGAGTCACTGCGCCACGAGGTGGTCTGCCACGAGCACGACATCGCGCGGTATGTGCCGGACCCGCCCGGCACCCCCATCGGCTTCGACGAGGCGATCGAGCTCGCCCTGCGGCGGATCAAGGAGGCCAACGTGGTCACCCGCTGGTCCTCGGCCGCGCTCCCCGGCGTCCCCAGCGACCCGCTGCCCACCGACCCCGACTGGGCGGGCGGCAGCCTCTACACCGACCGCCGCGAACGTGTGGTGGACGTGTCGCCCGAGGCGCTGTGGCAGGTCATCGAGGGCATCGGCGGCGAGAACGGCTGGTACTCCTTCCCGCTCGCCTGGGCCGTGCGCGGCTGGCTGGACCGGCTGACCGGCGGTGTGGGGCTGCGCCGGGGCCGCCGCGACGCGACCCGGCTGCGGGTCGGGGACTCGCTGGACTTCTGGCGGGTGGAGGAGATCACCCGGCCGCATCTGCTGCGGCTGCGGGCCGAGATGCGGCTGCCGGGGCTCGCCTGGCTGGAGATGTACGCGGAGCGCGAGCCCGACGGCCGCACCCGCTACCGCCAGCGCGCCCTGTTCCATCCGCACGGGCTGCTCGGGCACGCGTACTGGTGGAGCGTCTCGCCCTTCCACGCCGTGGTGTTCGGAGGAATGGCGCGGAACATCACACGGGCGGCCGCGCGGGCGGAGGAACGGGCGGGCTGAGGAGCCACCGTGCCCCCGCGCCCGGCCGACCGGTCTCAGACGTTCCGCTCCTCGACCCCGGGCAGATGGACGACGAGCAGGGCGAACGCGGCCAGCATGAAGTCGCGCGTCGCCGCGTCCAGGCCGTTCCACGACTTGGACTGCCACATCGCGAACCACTCGCCCCCGATGGCGATGAACCCGGCGCCGAACAGCAGCAGCACCATCAGCAGCCCCGCCGTGCTCAGCCGCCGCGCCCGCGCGAAGCCGCCACCGCCCCGCAGCGCCCGCGCCCAGACCACCCCCGCCGCGACGAGCACCAGCGCGGCGGCCGTCTCCCAGATGATGACCAGGACGTACGCGGTGTCCTGGAGCGCCGTCGAGTCGACGGCCCGCCACATCAGGTCCGGATCCTTGAAGGTGGTGTCCATGGCCAGCACATGGTGGACGAAGGCGCGGTTGGTGCCGAAGTCGGTGATGTTCCCGAACGCCACCAGCGCCATGTAGAGCGCGACGGTCGCGGTGAGCAGGGCGGCGGCGAGGGGCAGCACGGGCAGGGCGCCCGCGCGCCGACGGAACGAGGACGGGGACCGCAGGCGTGGATTCATGCCGGACTCTCCCCAGCGGGGCGGCCGGGGAAACGCGGTGCCGGGGATCAGGCGGCGGGTGCCTCCGCGACACCGGCAGCGTGGACCCGCCGGGCGCCGAGGGGCTCACGCAGGACGTGTGCCCCTCGGACCGCCGTCGGCGGACTGCGGACGGAAGCGGACCGTCAGAGCTGGCCGGACTCGGCGATGGTGATCTTCGCCTTGGTCTTGCCGCTGTCGGAGCCGAGGCTCTCGATCTTCTTGACGAGCTTCATGCTGTCCTCGTCCGCGACCTCGCCGAAGACGACGTGCTTGCCGTCCAGCCAGCCGGTGACGATGGTGGTGATGAAGAACTGCGAGCCGTTGCTGTTCGGACCGGCGTTGGCCATGGACAGCAGGCCCGGCTTGTCGTGCTTCAGCTTGAAGTTCTCGTCGGCGAACTTCTCGCCGTAGATGCTCTTGCCGCCGGTGCCGTTGCCCCGGGTGAAGTCGCCGCCCTGGAGCATGAACGCGGGGATCACCCGGTGGAAGGAGGAGCCGGCGTAGCCGAAGCCCTTCTCGCCCGTGGCGAGCGCGCGGAAGTTCTCCGCCGTCTTGGGAACCACGTCGTCGAACAGGTTGAAGTTGATCCGCCCGGCGGGCTCGTCGTTGATGGTGATGTCGAAGTAGACCTTGGTCGTCATGCCCCCATCCTGACATCCCGTCCGGCATACGTGCTCTTCGGGCACCCCTTACGGGGCCGGGCGGCGGCCGCCCGCGTCAGCCGTCCGGGTTGGCCTCCAGGCAGGTGAGCTCCATCTCGTCGAGGTACGCCTCGTGCGTCTTGCCGGTCAGATGGGCGTTCGACTCGATCCCGACGGCTGTCCATCCGGCCATGCTCATGACGAGCACCCGCAGCCCGTCGGGTCCGTGCTTGGCCAGCACCTCGTCGGCCGCCCGCAGTGCCTCCTCGGGCACCCGCTCGGCGGGTTCGAGCCCGACCACCGTCCTCAGCAGGTCGATCGTGGTACGGGAGATCTCCGGCGCGAGGGCCCGCAGCCGCCGTTCTTCATCCTTGTCCACACGAGCCTCCTTGGATGCACGGGGCAACGATAGGGGAATACCCTCGGGCGGGACGGTCCAGCCAACTCACTGAGAGGGTGGTTGGATTGGCCTCTTGTCGGCGTGCGGACCGTGGATGGCTGCTCGCGCAGTTCCCCGCGCCCCTGGGTACTTAGGGGTGCGGCCGGCCACCATGGTCCGCCGGCGAGCCCCCCCGCCGCTAGCGGCTCAACTCGTCCCGGACCTCCGCAATCTGAGGCCCGGAATCCTTCGCGGGGATGCTCCACCGGTCGGAGGACTCCGTCCCGTCCGTGTAGACCAGCTTCCCACCGGCCGCCTGCGCCCGCGTGAGGTCGAACACCTTGGCCCGCACCTCGTGGGCCCCGGGCTCGATGGCCCCCGAATGCCGGTACTTGCCCAGGGCGACCCGGGCCGCGTGCCCCGAGCCCTCCGCGACCAGCGTGCCGTCCGGCGCGGCCCAGTGCCAGCCGCCGCCCTTGGCGAGCACGGTCTCGGCGGCCGGGTTGGCGCTGAGCGACTTCTCGTCCATGGCCACCACGGCGAACGTGCCGTACTGCGAGCTCTGCCCGCCGGCGTCCTGGAGGTACACGACGGTGGTCGGGGTGATCTCCAGAATGCCCACGGTGCCCGCCCCGACCGTCCGCGACGACTCACCCAGGGCCTGGGCGACCGCACCCGGCGAGGGGTCGGTGCCGGAGCCGCCACCAGGTCCCTCGGCGGACGGCCGGGTGCCGGGCGTCCCAGTGGTGGACGCCTGGCCGGTCGGCGACTTGGAGCCGGAGTCGTTCTGGCAGGCCGTCAGAGCCAGGCAGGCGACGGCGGTGGCGGTGGCGACGGCGAGCAGGGACTTGCGCATGATTCCCCCCGGAGGTCTGGTACGCACGGTGACCGTACCGCCACACACCGGACGTACGAGGCCCGGTCACCGAACCGGGACGAAGAGGGACCGAACCGGTGAAGAAGTCGCGGCGGCCGCACGCGCGCGTCGAGCACTGCCGCCGCCCCTCGGCGAGGGCGCTCAGAACGCGGCGATCGTCCCGGGTGCCCGTTCCGCACGGCTGAGTGCCCGCAGCACCGCCGGCTGGCCGTGACGGCGTACGGCCAGCCGGGAGAGCAGGCCGACGACCGTGTCCACCGCGCCCGGCGCGAACCGCGGAGTGGGGATGCCGACGCTGACCGCCAGGTCGTCGCCGTGCACCGCGATCTCCATCATCCTGGTGGTCAGGAAGTCGTCGAGCAGCAGTGACCACGGGCCCCAGAGGGGGATGCGGACCGGCCGGTTCTCCACCGAGGCCAGAGCGGTCGCCAGTTCGGCCACGGCCGCCGCCACCCGGTCCGCCAGCGCCCCGGCTCCGAGGGCGCCCTCGCTCTCGCCGCCCTTGCGGATCCGTACGTTGATCTCGTCGTCGGGGCCCGCGTCGATCCACTCCACCCGCTCGTAGTGCCCGAGCAGCGGGACCACGGGCTCGGACGGTACGGGTTCGGCCAGCGCGGGCGGGATCGACAGGACCTGGTAGGCGAGATGGCCCGCCAGGCCGCTCACGCTGAACCCGGCCAGCGCGCTCGGCGCGGGCCACGCGGCGCCGACCGCCGGGTCGCGCAGCAGGTCGGGGACCGAGCCCGCCAGGGCGAGGAAGTCGTGCCGCGGGGACGTCATCCCCGTACGATCCCGCCCCCCGCCCTCACCAGGCAAGCGGCAGGGTCTCCGGACCGCGGTTGATCGAGCCCCGGCGCCAGCACACCTGTTCGGGAGCGATCGCCAGCCGCAGGTCCGGAGCCCTGCGCAGCAGCGTGGACAGGATCACCTCCGACTGCATCCGGGTCAGCGCGGCGCCCAGGCAGTAGTGCGCGCCGTGCCCGAAGGCGAGGTTGGGGGACTCGTCGCGGGTCAGACGGAAGCGGTCCGGATCGGTGTAGACCTCCGGGTCGCGATTGGCGGCCAGATACGAGACGTAGACGGCCTCCCCGGCGCGGATGAGCACATCGCCCACCGGTACGTCCTCGGTGGCGATCCGGGGCAGCCCCACGCCGTTGCGCTGCGGGATGAACCGCAGCAACTCCTCGATGGCGGTGGGCAGCAGCTCCGGCTCGGCCCTCAGCAGTGCCAGCTGCTCGGGGTGGGTGAGCAGCGTGTACACCATCGTGGAGCACTGCTGGCGGACCTGGTCGAGGGCGTTGAGGACGATCATCACGGCCAGTGAGATCAGCTCCGGACGGCTGAGCGCGCCCTCGGCCTGCGCCTGGGACAGCTCGCTGAACAGGTCGTCGCCCGGGTGCTCCAGCCGGTGGTCGGCGAGCGCCCTGAAGTACCCGGCGATCTCGGCCTTGACCGCGTTGCTCTCCTCCAGGGAGTGGTCGCTGGAGAGGATGACGCCCCGCCAGGCCTGGAGCCTGCCGAGGTCGCTCTCGGGCACCCCGAGCAGCTTCCCGATCACCTGCTCCGGCATCGGGCCGGTCACGTACTCGGTAAGGTCGGCGGGCGCCCCCTGCGCCAGCATCTGCCCGACCAGCCGCTCGGCGATCGCCTCCGCCTCCACCTTGAGGGCCGCGACCCGCTTGCGGTTGAAGGTCTGGGCCAGCAGGCGCCGCAGCCGGGTGTGGTCGGGCGGGTCGGTGCGGCCGATGCCTCCGGCGGGGGCCACCACATGCGGCGTCATGCTGGTCACCGGCCGGTCGACGGTCAGCGCCCGGCTGAACCGCGGGTCCGAGGTGACCTCCTTGACGTCCTGGTAGCGCGTCACCAGCCAGGCGTTGCCGTCCCCGAACCGCATCCGTACCAGCGCCACCGGCTCCTCGCGCAGCAGCCGGTGCAGCAGCGGGTCGAACTCCAGCGCCTCCAGGTGCTCCACCGGCCAGAAGTGCTCGGTGGCCTCCCCGGAGGTGCGGCGGCTCAGCTCGTCGGTGCGTACGTCCTCGCTCATGACGTCACCCGCGCGTCCGCCGTCGAGGCCTGTACGGGAGGTGAATGCCGCAGCGGAGTGAGCTGCTCGATGTCGTACCGGACCCGCAGCTCCTGTACGGCCGCCGGGTCGATCTCCCCGCCGCCGGCGAGCAGTTCGAGCAGCTCCTCGAAGTACCGCTCGTGGTCCGGGGGAGGGGCGGCCTGGAACAGCATCCGGGCCGGGCGCCCCGTGGGGTTGGCGAAGGCGTGCGGGCAGCCGGGCGGCACCAGGATCATCGTGCCCGCCGTCGCCCGGATGTGGCGCTGACCGGACGGCGACTCCCACTCCCGCCAGTCGTCGAGGGTGCGGACCCTCGGCTCGAAGGCCATCACGTCCAGCTCGCCCTCCAGCAGATAGAACAGCTCCTCGCTGCGGCTGTGGGCGTGGGCGCCGACGTCGAAGCCGGGCGGCACCACCACCTCGAAGGTGGAGGCGACGGTCGAGTGCGCGCCGGTGACCTTGAAGGTCACCTGCTGGGCGGCGGTCCTGACGGTCCGGCCGCCGCCGGGCGGGATCACCAGACCGTCGGCCGGGCGGGTGCGGGGGGCGAGGTCGTCCACGGCTCTCTCCTTTCCGTACGGGTCCAGGCGTCCCGTCACCACTGCACCGGCAGTTCCCGGGGCCCGCGGATCAGCGCCCCGCGCTCCCACACCAGCTCCTCCTCCGGCACGGCGAGCCGCAGGTCGGGGAAGCGGTCCCAGAGCGAGCGCAGCAGGATCTCGGACTCCATCCGGGCCAGCGTGGCGCCGGGGCAGTAGTGCGGGCCGTGCCCGAAGGCGACGTGCGGGTTGTGGGTCCGGTCGAAGTCCAGCTGCTCCGGGTCGGCGAAGACGTGCGGGTCGCGGTTGGCCGTGAGGTACGAGACGTAGACGGGGTCGCCCTCGGGGATCAGCACCCCGCCCACCTCGACGTCCTCCAGAGCGATCCTGGAGAGGCCGACCGCGTTGCGGTGCGGGATGTAGCGCAGCAGCTCCTCCACCGCCTGCGGGAGCAGCTCCGGTTCGGCGCGCAGCCGGGCCAGGTGGCCGGGGCGGGTCAGCAGCGCGTACACCATGTTCGCGCTGTTGTTGCGCACCGCGTGCGCGCCGCCGATCTGGATGAGCACGGCGAGGCCGACGGCCTCGTCCCGGTCGAGCACCTCGTTCTCCAGGGCGCCCGCCAGCACCCCCGCCAGATCCTCCTGGGGCTCGGCCCTGCGCCGCTCGATGAGATCGCGGAAGTAGGCGGACATCTCCGCCTTCGCCTGCTCGCTGGCCTCGCGGCCGTGGGCGGCGGAGATGATGGTGTCGGACCAGTGCGCCATTTTCGACTGGTCCTCGTCCGGCACCCCCATCAGCGCGCACACCATGGCGAGCGGGAAGGGCCGGTTGAGATGGGCCACCAGGTCGAGCGGCCCGCCCTTGCCCTCCATCCGGTCGAGGAGGCGGTCGACCACCTGCTGGGCGTGCTCGTGCAGGCGGCGCATCGAGCGGGCGGTGAAGGCGCTGGCGACCACGCGCCGCATCCGGGTGTGGTCCGGCGGGTCCGCGAACCCGACGGCCCCGTCCATCGGGATGAAGTGCGGGGCCAGCCTGGTGACCTGGCGCCCCATCACGGCCTGACGGCTGAAGCGGGGGTCCACGGAGACGAAGCGCACGTCGTCGTAGCGGGTCGCCAGCCAGGCGTGGCCCTCGCCGTTGGGCAGCCGCACCCGGGCGACCGGCTCCTCGTGCAGCAGCCGGGCGAGCAGCGGGTCGAAGGCGAGGCCGGGCAGGTCCGGCGGCGCCCAGAAGTGGATCTGCGGTTCGGCCATGGCGTTCTGCTCTCCTGTCTCGGTGGTGCGGGTGGCTCCGTGGTACGGGTGTCTCGGTGGTACGGGTGTCTCGGTGGTACGGGGTCAGACCGCCAGCTCCGGCACGGCGGTCCTCTTCGGTGCTCTTGCCGTCCTGGGCGCGGCGGGGGCGGACCAGCGCCCCAGCGCCACCTCGGCGGTGATGCCCGGCCCGAACCCGGCGATCAGGCCCTTGGCCCGGTGCTCCGCGCCGCCCTCGTCGAACAGCCGCCCGAGCGCGTCCAGAACGACGGCGCTGGCGATGTTCCCGTACTCGGTGAGCGTGGCGCGGCTGAAGCGGAACGCCTCCGGGGGTACGCCGAGGAACTTGCAGAGGTCGTCCAGGATGCGGGGCCCGCCCGCGTGGACGATGTAGAAGTCCAGGTCGGAGGCGTTCCAGCCGTGTCGGTCGGCGAGGGTGACCAGGACCGGCGCCAGGTCTTCCATCGTGCCCGGGACCCGCTTGTCGAGCAGGAAGTGGAATCCGGTCTCGCGGACCGCGTAGGCGATCCAGTCCTCGGTCCGCGGTACCAGGTACGAGCCGTTGCGCTCCAACTGGACGCCGGTGCCGCCGGAGCCCCGGACGACCGCCGCGGCCACGGCGTCGCCGAACAGCCCGTTGGACAACAGGGTGCCGACGCCCAGGTCGGTCGGCTGGTAGCTGAGCGAGCAGAACTCGCAGGCCACGATGAGGGCGTTGGCGCCGGGGTAGGCGGTGCAGAAGTCGTGCGCACGGTTGATGGCGCTGCCGCCCGCCGCGCAGCCGAGCTGGGCGATCGGGATCTGGCGGGTCTCTGGCCGAAAACCCATGGTGTTGATCAACCAGGCCGTCAGGGAGGGCATCATGAAGCCCGTGCACGAGACATAGACGATCAGATCGATGTCACGCGGCGACAGCTCCGCGGTGTCCAGCGCCTGCCGCACCACCTGCGGCACCCGCGCCTTGGCCTCCGCCTCGTACCGCTTGTTGCGCACCTCGAAGCCCGGGTGGCGCAGGGTGTCCTCAAGAGGCTGGACGATGTGCCGTTTGGCGACTCCGGTGTTCTCGATCAGGCGTAGCGCGAGTGCGAGCTGGGGATGGTCGGCGTGAACGGTGCGCACCAGGTCGAGAGTCTGCTCAGAGGTGATCACGTGCTCGGGCACGGCGACGGCAGGTCGGCACAAGACAGCCATGGGCGGAACATCCTGAGGAGTAGACGGCGCCCAATCTCATGACGGGGGTCGGGCGGGCTGCCGGACAGCCGTGTTGGATCATTCCAGGCCCAAGGGAGAAGAACCGTCAGATCTATCTGAAAGTACACAAAAGTGTCATACGGGTGGCGGGTATGACGCCGGACTGCCGCGGGCGGGGGCGGCTCCGGGGCGTACGAAGGGGAGTGGACGTATGTCGTCGGCCTTACTGGACGGCCGGGTGGCCTTGGTCACGGGCGCGAGCCGAGGGATCGGCGCCGCAATCGCCCGCGCGCTCGGCGCGCACGGGGCGGCCGTGGCCGTGAACTACCTGCGCAACGCGCAGGCGGCGGCCGGTGTGGTGGCCGACATCGAGAAGTCCGGCGGCCGCGCGGTGGCGGTGCCGGGGGACGTGAGCGACCTGGAGCGGGTGCGGGCGGTGGTGGCGGCGACCACGGCCGCGCTGGGCGCGCCGGACGTCCTGGTCTGCAACGTGATGGTCGGTACGGAGGCCGTCGCGGCCAGGGCGGGGGCGGCCGGCAGCTTCATCGACACCCCTCGGGGCATCGCCTCGGTACGGGACGCGGTCGCCTCCCAGCTCGACGCGACGCTCGCCTGCTGCCACGCGGTGGTGCCCGCGATGCGTCGTCGGGGCGGCGGTTCGATCGTCCTGATCGGCGCCTCCGCCACACACAACCCCTACCCCGTCCCCGTGGAGATCACGGCGGCCAAGAGTGCCCAGGACGCGGTCGGCCGGGCCCTGGCCCGGGAGCTGGCCCCCGACAACATCCGCGTGAACACGGTCGCCCCCGGCTTCGTCCCCACGGACGCGAACGCGGGCCCGGCCCAGCCGGCCCTGATCGCCCACGTCGCCGCCGACACCCCTCTGCCCGACCCGATCACGGCCCAGGACGTGGCCGACGCGGTCGTGACCCTGGCGAGCGACTTGTCGAGAAAGGTCACGGGAACGTTCCTGCCACTGGACGGCGGCCGGACGCTGTTGTGAGGCGGGGGCCGGGAGACCGGCTACGAGGAGCCGCCCCCGCTCGTGTCGCGTACCGCCTCCAGGTACTGCGCCACCGCGTCCCTGTTGCGGGTCAGGCAGTTGATGCGGGCCGTCATGCGATCGCGGTGGAGTTCCAGAGCTGCGATCATCTCCGGGGTCGCTTCGGCGAGTTGGCCGGATCGGGGGTGGTCCAGGCAGGGGAGCAGCTCTTTGATGATCCTGGTGGGCAGGCCGGCGTCGAGCAGGCCTCTGATCTGCAGGACGCGGGCCGCGTAGAGCTCGTCGTACTCGCGATAGCCGTTCGGCAGGCGCTCGGCGGCGATCAGGCCCTGTTCCTCGTAGTAGCGCAGCAGCCGGCGTGGTGTGCCGGTGCGCTCCGACAGCTCCCCGATCCGCATCCCGTCACCCCAGATCCATGGGCCGCCGTCCCGCCGGGACCCTCACATCGATGTCACTGTTGCAGCATACGCGCACGTCAGGCGGCATCCCCGGGCCCGGACGGTGGCCCGTACGGCGAGGCAGGGGTGGAACCGGGCCCCGACCGGCGTAGGTTCAGGGGCGCTTGGCCGCAGCCGCGCGCCGGTCCAGGACGGCGAGCGCCCGCTGTGCCCAGCGGATGTTCTCCTCCTCGAACGCGAGGCCGCGCATCAGGGTCAGATACGGGCCGACGCGTTCGGCGCGGGCCAGGTGCTCGTCCTCGGTACGCCCGTCGAGCAGCCGGTCCCGCAGCCGTTCGTAGCGGGCCAGCTTGGCCCGGGACCACTCCAGCCGCTCCGCCACCGACCTCCGTACAGCCTCGGCGTCACCGGAATCCACGGCCTGCACCTTCACCAGCAGCTCGTCGCGGATCGCGCTGGGGCGCGGCGGCTCGGCGGTGAAGGAGCGCAGAGCCGCGAGGCCCGCGTCGGTGAGGGAGAACAGGCGCTTGTTGGGCCTGCGCTCCTGATGCACCAGCCGCGCCTCGACCAGGCCCTCGGACTCCATCCGCTCCAGCTCCCGGTAGAGCTGCTGAGGGGTGGCCATCCAGAAGTTGGCGACGGACGCGTCGAATCCCTTGGCCAGGTCGTACCCGGACGCCTCGCCCTCGAGGAGTGCGACGAGAACGGCGTTGCGCAGTGCCATCGCGCCAAGTTATCACTTTCTCCATTAGGCAATTAGGTGAGTAATCGCCGGGTCTTCCACGGCGCGCGGTGACGCCGACGGACGCCCTCGCCGGTGACGACGCCCTCACCCGTGACTACGTCGCCGGTTCCACCGCCGCGCGCGTGTTGATCGTGAACGTGGCGCCGTCCGGGTCGCGGATCGTCGCCCACGGGCCGGTGCCGGCCGTGCCCTGGGCGATGACCATGCCGCCGTGGGCGCGCGCGGCAGCCGTCTTGGCGGGGACGTCCGTGGTGACGAAGTGGACCTCCCAGTGCGGCCGGATGGTGGGGTCCGGTGCCGCCTCCAGGGCGCCCGAGCTGAGACGTGCCACGATGTGGCCGCCGTGCCGCAGGACTACCTCCTCGGCCTCGTAGCGCACATCGCAGCAGCCGGGCCGCTCGGCGGCCCAGTCGAGCACCTCGCCGTAGAAGATCGCCGCTTCGAAGGCGTTACGGGTACGCAGCCGCAGCCAGGCGGGCTCGCGGTCGCGCCACGACTCCCAGTCGTTGACGAGCTTGCCCTGCCAGATGCCGAAGACCGCGCCGTCCCGGTCGGCGGCGAGCGCGCCGCGACCGGTCTGGAAGGCGACCGGGCCCACGGCGACCGTGGCGCTGCGCTCGCGGATGCGCGCGGCGGTGGCGTCGGCGTCCTCGACCGCGAAGTACGGCGTCCAGGCGACCGCCACCTGGAGCGCGGGTGCCAGGGCTCCTATCCCGGCGACCGGCTCACCGTCGTCGAGCGCCACCCGGAACTGCTCGCCGAGCCGCCCGGTGCGGAACGTCCAGCCGAAGACGGCCCCGTAGAACTGGAGCGCGGGCTCCAGTTCGCGCGCCATGAGGCTCACCCAGCACGGTGCCCCGAGCACCGCCGCACTCGACGAGGCCTTGGAATCGCGGACCGTGGTTGTCCTGTCCATCGCTGCTGCCGATCGCTAGCGCCTGGCGGCTTCCTGCGTCACCATTTTCCCGCAAATCGGGCACGCCGCACCCAGCCGCTTTCATGAGTGTTTCGTCACGCAGTGTAGTGGAACCACTGCGCATGGTGCTTCTCACCGTATCGGAGCCGATGCCCCGCCCGCGTCGGCGGGAGTGCCGGCCGTGCCGGAGCGGTTCCGGCCGTGCGGGCGGACCCGGCGTCCAGCCCTCGTTCCCGTCCTGACGCGTTCCGGGCCCACCGAAGCGGGTACCCCGTTTTCGGCCATTTCGTCGCAGGCGGCACCCGAATCACCTTCCGTCCTTCCCCGGGCCGCCGCAACCGCTCCCCGCAGGCGGGCGTTCGCGCAGCCCGGAGGCCGGGTGCTCGCGCAGCCGGGAGGCGGTGCGATTGCGCGTGCCCACCTGCGGGTGGAGACAGGAGGCAGACCACGGGTGGACGCGGCGGCCCCTGAATAGCGACTCAGGAACGACGCGCTCGTTCGGCTCCGGGCTCTAGCGTCGAGACCATGATCGGACGCAACAAGGCGGTCACGGCCGTCACGCTCTCCTTCGCTCTCGCGCTGCCCGCCGTCGCCGCCGGCACCGCTTCGGCGGCGCCGAAGACCTCGGCGTTATCCTCTGCGGCCCAGGCCCAGGCCCAGGCCCAGGCCCAGGCCGCGTCACCCGCCCCGGGCACGGCCACCGACGCCGCCGCCCGGCCGATGCGCCTGCCGAACCCCACCGGTGAGTACGCGGTGGGCAGTTCGGTGTTCCACCTCGTCGACCGGTCGCGCACCGACCCGTGGAAACCCGAGGCGGGCGCGCGCGAGCTCATGCTCACCCTGCACTATCCGGCGGCCCGCTCCGGACCGGGACGCCCGGCGCCGTACGCCACCACCGACGAGACGGCCCTGCTGGTGAAGGGCCTCGGGATAGAAGCGGCCGTCCCCGCCGGGCAGTTGAGCGCCACGCGGACCCACAGCCGTCCCGACGCGCGGCCCGCGCGCGGGAGTTACCCGCTGATCGTGCTCTCACCCGGCTTCAGCGTGTCCCGCTACACCTTGACCGGTCTCGCCGAGGACCTCGCCAGCCGGGGCTATGTGGTCGCCTCACTGGACCACGCGTACGAGTCGTTCGGCATCTCGGTGCCCGGCGGCCGGACCCTGACCTGTCTGGCCTGCGACGCGCTGGGGACCGGCGGGGTGCCGGGGAGCGTCGTGACCGACACGCGTGCCAAGGACGTCTCCTTCGTCCTCGACCGGCTCACCGGGCGCCATCCGATCTGGCGGCACGCCGAAATGATCGACAAGCGGCGCATCGGCATGGCCGGCCACTCCATAGGCGGCGCGAGCGCGGCCTCGACGATGCTCGCGGACCGCCGGGTCGCGGCGGGCGTCAACATGGACGGGGCGTTCTGGGACACCCTGCCCGCGAAAGGGCTCGGCGGGCGTCCGTTCATGATGCTCGGCACCGACGAGCACCGGCCCGGTGGCCCCGACAAGACCTGGGACCGCACCTGGCCGACGCTCGGCGGCTGGAAGCGCTGGCTGACCGTCGCCGGGTCCGAGCACTTCACCTTCTCCGACAGCCCCGCCATCGAGGAGCACTTCGGGCTGCCCGAGCCCCCGCTGCCCGCCGGGCGGGCGACCGACATCACCCGTACGTATGTGGCGGCGTTCTTCGACGAACACCTGCGGGGGATACCGCAGCCGGTGCTCGCGGGGCCGACCGCCCAGAACCCGGAGGTGAGGTTCGAGAACCCGTGAAAGGCAGGCTCTGAAACGGGGGCCTAGGCCGGGGACGTCACGCCGCGCGCTGGTAGCTGGCGCCGTCCCGGGTCCGGGTCAGCAGACCGGCCGTGATCAGATAGCGGCGCAGCGCGGGGAAGTCGTCGTGGACGGTGAGCAGCGCCTCGTTGACCTCGCGCTCGGTGTACTGCCGCCCCGGCTCGAAGAGCGTCTCCTTGAGGTGGACGAGCAGCTGCTCGCGGCGGGCCGCCTTGCGGGGGATCGCCGTCAGACGGCCGTGGGAGAAGAGCGAGGCGACGGCTTGGCCGCCGCCGCTGGGGTTTTCCCGCGTGCCGCTGGTGGTGGTGTTCTCCGGCGCTTCGAGGGCGTTGTGGTCGGGGTCGGGCGTGTGGCCGGTGGTGTTCGCTGACATGGCGGAAAGCCTTCCTCATCGGGCCGCCGTGCGGCAACGGGATTTGGCCTCCACCGAGCCGGGAGCCCGCCGCGAGGAGCCGCGTGGCCCTCGCACGGCGTTCCGGCTCCTCGATGGATCCCTGGCGACTGTTCCGCGCCGGATCCCCAGCCGGATCTCTTGCGGACACGGCCGGTGAACGGCGCTGGATGGCCGATCAACCGCTCGACGCTGGGCGAACACGCGTGCCATTCTCGTGCCGCACCGGAGATCCGGGACCACGGGGGTGGGGAATGGGCCTGACGAGCGAGTTCACCACCATGGTCGTTCCGCCGAGCCAACGGTTCGCGCTGTGGACCGAGTTGGCCGGGCAGTCCCATGTGCGCAACTGGCTGCGCAGCGAGTGCGCCGAGGACTTCAACGCCCGGCTGCGCGTGCTCGACCTCGGTGAGGTGCGGGTGTCGACCCTGACGTATCCGAGCGTGGAGATCACCCGCACACCCAAGCTGATACGGCAGGACGACCCCGAGGTCTACCAGGTCAACATCCTCCGATCGGGCAGCGGCCACGCCGCGCAGAGCGGGCGCGAGGGGCTGGTGCGCGCCGGGGAGCTGGTGCTGGTCGACAGCAGCCGCCCGTTCCAGGGCGGGTTCGACGGCGGGCTCTCCTCGATGACGGTGGTGCAGCTGCCCCGGACCAGTCTGCCGCTGCCCCAGGACGTGGTCCGGAGTGTCACCGCGACGCCCATCGCGGCGGACCAGGGGATGGGCGGGGTCTTCGGGCGCTGGCTCGCCGACCTGGACGCCCGCGCCGACGAGTGCGCGCCCGCCGACATCCCGGCCCTGGCCTCGGTGACCGTGGACCTGCTCGCGGCCGTGCTCGGGCGCCGGCTGGCCGCCGAGGAGGAGATGAGCACCGAGGCGCGCCGGCAGGCGCTGCGCGTGGCGGTCTGCGACTTCATCGACCGGCACCTGGGTGACCCCTCCCTCACCCCGGCGACGGTCGCCGCCGCGCACCGGATCTCGCTGCGCCACCTCCACCAGGTCTTCGATTCGCGCGGTACGACGGTGGCCGCGTGGATCCGGGCCCGGCGGCTGGAGTCCTGCCGCCGGGACCTGGCAGACCCGGCCCTGCGCCGCCGCCCGGTGTACGCGGTCGGCGCCCGCTGGGGGTTCGTCGAGCCCTCCCACTTCAGCCGCGCCTTCCGCGCGGCGTACGGGATCAGCCCGCGCGACTACCGCGAGGCAGCCCGGAGTCGGTGAGCGGGTCCTCCACTCGCGAGTGGTAGTGGAGGAAGCCGTGCTCGTCCGCCCAGCAGGCGTCGCCCGTGAACGTCCAGCCGTTGCGCACGGTGTCCCGCTGGCGTTCGTCGTCGAGGTAGCGGCAGCCGGTGGGCCCCTTGACGGCGAGCGCGCCGACCTGGCCGTACGGGACGGGGCGCCCGGAGTCGTCGACGATCGCGGTGAGATAGCCGGGCACGGGCCGCCCGATCGCGCCGGGGTGGGACCAGGCCTCCTCGCCGCGCATCGAGACGATGATGTGCAGCATCTCGGTGGAGCCGAGCCCGTCGATGAGGCTGTTGCCGGTGCGCTGTTTCCAACTGCGGCGCGTCTCATGGGGCAGCGCCTCACCGGAGGAGACGCACTCGCGCAGCGAGGCCAGGTCGTACGGGGTGGTGTCGGCGCAGATCGCCTGGTAGCGGGAAGGCCCGCTGAAGCAGACGGTGGCGCGCAGATCCCCGATGGCACGGGCGAGCTGGCGCGGCGACGAGGTGTCCAGCAGCACGGTGGAGGCGCCGATGTGCAGGGGGAAGAGGAGCAGCCCGCCCAGACCGTAGGTGTCCGCGAGCGACGGGGTGCCGATGAAGCGGTCGTCACCGGTGGCGCGCAGGACGTGCGTGGGGAAGGAGTTGCACGCCGCCATCACATCGCGGTGCGAGTGCACCGTGGCCTTGGGCGTCCCCGAGGTGCCGGAGGTGAAGGCGATCAGACAGGGGTCGGTCGCGGCGGTGTCGACCGGGAGCGACCAGTCGGGCTTGTCCCGCATCGCCCGCTCCAGACCGCCCTCGACGCCGGACCCGCCATGGAAGAACACCGTCCGGAGGGCGTGTCCCGTCGAGCGCAGCTCGGAGCGCAGACCGGCCTCGCACAGGGCGTGCGTGACCCGGGCCTTCTCGATCACCTGCCGGAGCTCCCTGGCCCGCAGCGTGGGCGCGGTGGCCACCACCACCCCGCCCGCCCGCACCACTGCCAGCCAGATCGCCGCCAGCATCGGTGTGTTGGCGCCCCGTAGGAGCACGCGGTTGCCCGGGACCAGGCCCATGTCCTCCGTCAGGACGTGGACGATACGCGAGACCACCGCCGTGAGCCGCTCATACGTCCAGCGCACGCCGTGCGGGGACAGCACGGCGGGCCGCTGTGCCCGGTCCAACGAACCGCCCCCCTCCAGGAGTTCCCACGCGCAGTTCAGCCGTGCGGGAAAGCGCAGTGAGGGCATGCCGAGCAGCAGGTCGGGCTGGAGCGGCGCCGGTGGGAGATGGTCGCGTACGAAGGTGTCCGCGTGGGCGGATCCGTGGTCTGCTTGCGATGGGGTGTTCAACTGCCTGCCCCCTCCTGGTCGGCTTGCGCCTCATTCAACGAGGGCCGACTAGAGGTGTCCTTGACGATCCGTGCGCGCTCCTTGTCGGATCGTGCACAAGGTGACGGCCGGGGCTGGTGGGGCGAGGGGGGCCGCAGCCGCGGAGAGCGGGGCGCGTCCGCCGGGCGCCCGCTCCCGAGCGCTCTTGACGTGTCCTCACCCCCTGAGCACCCTGGCTGATTGCCGGGCAGGCGGGCCCGAGCGAGGGGGGACGCGTGCGACGTCATCACACGCGGCGGGGCGATCCGTCGTTGCTGCTGGTCACGGACAGGTCGGCATGGGGGGAGCTGGTCGGGCGGTTCGCCCGGGCGGCCGGGGCGGACGTGGCCCATCTGCTGTGGGAGCACGGCGACCCGGTGACCCGGGACCCGCTCGGCGGCTGGGAGGGCGACTGGATCATCGGCTTCCGGGCCGACTACGTCCTGTCCGGCCGGGATCTGAAACGCGCCCGGCGCGGCGCCGTCAACTTCCACGCCGGGCCGCCCGAGATCCGGGGCGTGGGAGCGTACGAGGTGGCGCTGGCGCGGTCGGCGGACAGCTTTGGGGTGACCTGCCACCACATGGTGGAGCGGGTGGAGTCGGGGCCGATCATCGAGGTGGAGCGCTTCCGGGTGGCGCCGCACATCTCGGCGCTCGCGTTGCGCGAGGAGGCGGCCGCGCGGGCGTACCTCCAGTTCCTGCGGGTCATGCCGCTGGTCGTGGCGGGCAGCGAACTGCCGGTGTCCACGGAGGAGTGGGACGGCCCGCTGCACACCTGGGCGCAGCTGCGCCACCGCTCGTGGCCGGGCGCGACGGGCTAGAGCCTTCCGCCAACGCCCCGCGCGAGGGGTTGGCGGGACGGGTGAGGACGGAGAGGTTCCGCGCGCGGCGCGGGGTACGACGCGACCGGTAATGCCCTTGTCAAGGAGACCTGTCGAATCGTTTCGGCAGAGTCGTTGCGCGCAACACTGTTCATGACAAGACAACTCCGCCTCGACCCCCGGCTGGTCGTCGGAGCGTCATGGAAGACCTCGGGCGGGACCGCGCCCGTGGGGCCCTCGGCTTCGAGTCACCAGCCGGCCCCCCACCCATTCCCCCCACGGGCCCCGCATGCCCGGGGCCCCGCCCTGGAGGCACCGATGCCTGACCTCTGGCTGTCCGGCGCACAACGGATCGACGTGGGCGACCACGCCCCCACCGACACCACCTACCCCGCCAAGGCGATCGCCCACATCACCTGGGACAAGAACGCCACCGCCTCCCACCCGCAGGACCAGGTCCCGTACGCGAACCTCCAGGAGTGGTTCGGCCGCAACCCGGACGGCAGGACGTCCGCCCCGCATCTGCTCTGGTCGCCGTTCACCGGCGCGTTCACCCAGTTCTTCCCGGCGAACTCGCGCTCGAAGTCGCTCGTCGACTTATCCGGTGGCACCCGGACCAACAGAGCGGGCACGGTCGTCATCCAGATCGAGGCGCACTTCTTCCCGTACTGCCGGGTCAGCGGGAAGGTCTACGCCCGGCTCGTCGACACGCCCTGCGCCGGCTGGGCGACGCTCAACGCCTGGGTGCGCTCCTGGGGCGTGCCCGACACCTGGCCCATGGGGCGGCCGGTCGACTTCACCTCCCGCCGCGACGAGCACGTGTGGGAGACACAGGGCGGGTGGTACGGACACCAGCACGTGCCGGAGAACACCCATCAGGACCCGGGCTCCTGGCCCCAGTTCACCGGGGCCCCGCCCAAGGCGAAGGTGTCGCTGGCCCATGTCGTCGCCGCGGCCAGGCGCGACCCCGGCCTCCCGCAGGGCGGCACCACGTACAAGGCGGAGGTCCTGCTGGTGGAGCGCGCCCTCCAGGCCGAGGGCCTGCTCAGCGCCGCCTGGGTGGACGGCTCCTTCGGCACCAAGACCAAGACGGCGTACGCCGCCTGGCAGCGGCGGTGCGGCTACTCGGGCCCGGACGCGGACGGGATCCCCGGCCGTGACTCGCTCACCCGGCTCGGCGCCCGCCACGGCTTCACCGTCGTCTGACGCCGTCCGCCTCCCCGGCGCGCCATCGAACCGTACGGAAACCGGCGGACCGCGGGCTCACACGCGTCCGCCGGTCACCGGCAGGTGGAGCGGACGGGCCTCGATGCGCTCGCGCACCTCGGGCGAGCCGAACCGCAGGTCGATGCGGCGCACCGCCTCGGCCCAGTCGGCGCGGGTGCGGATCGCGTTGAGGCAGTCCACGACGAACGGGTCGTCCCAGCGCGCCCGGGAGCGCCGCCACAGCACCCGCGGGTCCTCGGTGAGCAGGCTGCCCACCGTGCCCTCGTAGATCGGCATGGCGCGCACCTCGCCGTCCGGCTCTATCTCCATGGGCCGGAAGCTCGGGGTCCGCGCCAGGAAGGCGGGGTTCATCTGGACCTCGAAGTTCTCCGTGGTCTCCACCGCGACCGAGGCGGGGGCGGCCGCCTGGAGCCGGCGCCGCGTTGCGGGCGCGATCAGCTCCGCCACCTGCTCGTCCCGCAGCAGCTCGTGCTCGACGAAGGAGGGGCGGCTGGCCAGCCCGGTGGGCACCACGGCCCCGAAGTAGAGCGTCTCCAGATGCGGGAAGCGGGGTGCCACCTGCGCGCACATCCGCTCCATCTCGTCGAAGTTGCTGCGGATGACGACGTAGTCGATGCCGAAGCGCGGCGCCCGCAGCCCGGCCGCGACCCTGCGCCCCACCTCCGCGTCGATCCTGGCCAGCGCGCCGGTCGCCCGCTCGAAGGAACGGGCGCGCCCCCGGATCCGGTCGTGGGTCTCGGCCGTCGCCCCGTCGAGGCTCACCACGATCTTGGACACCGTCTCGGCCAGCGCCTCGACGGTGGCGGTCGGCACCGCCCAGCCGCTGGTGTAGACGAAGACCACCAGCCCGGCGTCGGCGAAGTACCGGGCGACGTCCACGATCCGCCTGATGGTGAGCGGCTCGCCGCCGCACAGGGTGATCTGCTGCGGCTCCAGCGAGAGGATCGCGTCGGCCACCCGCATCATCTCGTCGTGGCTGAGGTTCTTCGCCGGGCGCCGCCCCGACTCCGTATAGCAGTGGAAGCAGCGCAGCGGGCAGGCGAACGTGACGTCCCAGATGATGGCGTTGGGGTTCTCGACGGTGTCCATGGGCGTACCTCCAGGGCGTGGGGGCGACACACGTCGCCGGATCCGCACGCTACGAACGCATCCCCCGCCGGTCGTCCGTGACGCGGTACGCAACGCGCGCGGGCGCGTACGTACGCACAAGGGGTACGTACGCAACCCGCGCGCCCCCGACTCCGTACCGGCGGCTTTGAGTTACGTAGTCGAATACGGATCTCCTCACCCGCCTCCACCGGCTAGCTTCCCGTTCTGTGACTTCGAGCGCGGAGGAGGTGAGCCCCATGATGTATCCGCCCCCGACCGTCGGTACCGGTCGCTGATGCCCGAAGGCGGTGGCCGCTCCCGAGCAGGAGCGGTCACCGCACCCGTCGGCCGGGAGGGTCGGCGAACCCGTCCGGCGGAGGGTGGACCGGTCATGAAGGCCGACGGCACAGACACCGACAGCACAGACACCGACAGCACAGACACGAGCAGGGCCGACGGCGACGGCAAGGCGCGCGCCCGCCGTGCCCGTCGCTCCAGTGAAGTGCTGGTTCTGGTACGGCAGTTGCCCCGGGTCTCCCGAGGGCTGACCCTCGCGCTGGCCGTGCTCCTCCTCGCGCAGGCCACGGGCAGCGCCCTGCTGCCGCTCGCCACCGGGCGGCTGGTGGCGGCGCTCACCGACACCGCCAAGTCGATGCGCGGCGTGACCGCCGGGCTCGTGCTGCTCGGTGTGGTGCTCTTCCTCGACGTCGTGCTCGAACCGATCCGGACGATGCTCGCCTGGCGCCTCGGTACCGCGCTGGACGGCGCGATGGCCCAGACCACGGTCGACGGCGCCCTGCGACCGGCGCAGATCGGCCACCTGGACGACGCGGACGTGGCCGACCGCGTCGAGCGCGCCCGAGCCGTCGGCCTCGGCGCACACCCCCCGGGCCAGGCCGTCACCGCGCTCGTCGGACTCGTACCACTGCGGCTGACCGGACTGGTGTCGGCCGTGCTGCTCGGCTGGGCGGGACAGTGGTGGATGCCGGTGGTCCTGGGCGCCGCCTGGGTGGTCACCGGGCGCTGGCAGGAGAAGGAGATCCAGCGGTCGGTGTCCGCGCACGCGGGTGAGACCGCGCAACTGCGCCGCGCCGCCTATCTGCGCGAGGTCGCCACCACCGCGCCCGCCGCCAAGGAAGTGCGCCTGTTCGGCCTGCGCTCCTGGCTCGTCGAGCGGTTCACCACCGCGTGGTGGGACGGCATGGTGCAGATGCGCCGCGCCCGGGTGAGCCCGCGCCGGCACGCCCTGGCGATCCTGCTGCTGCTCGCGGCGCACCTCGCGGTGGTGCTTCCGCTCGTCCACCAGGCGACCCACGGCGACCGGTCCGTGGAGCAACTGACGGTGGCCCTCCAGGCGTTGCTCGGCCTGTTCGCCCTCGGCTTCAGCGGCGACCTCCAGTGGATGCTGCACACGGCGAGCGCGGCGGTCCCGGCCGCGCTCGCGGTCGGTGCGCTGGAGACGGGGGAGACGGGGGAGGCGGGGCAGGTGGGGGAGACGGGGCGGCTCGGCGCGGCCGGGCTGCCGCGGCGGGAGATCCGCTTCGAGAACGTCGGCTTCGCCTACCCCGGCGGCCGCGGCCGGGTCCTCGACGGCCTCGACCTGGTCCTGCCCGCCGGCTCCTCGCTCGCGATCGTCGGTGACAACGGCGCGGGCAAGAGCACGCTCACCAAGCTGCTCGCCGGGCTGTACCTCCCGGGCAGCGGCCGCGTCACCGTCGACGGCCAGGATCTGCGTGCCCACGACCCCGAGTCCTGGCGCCGCCAACTCGCCGTGGTCTTCCAGGACTTCGTGCGCTACCCCTTCTCCGTACGCGACAACGTCGGCTTCGGCCGCATCGAGGCGGAGGCCGACGAGGGAGCGCTCGTCGAGGCCGCCCGGCTCGGCGGCTTCCTCGGCGTCGAGGCCGAACTGCCCGGCGGCTGGGACACCCCGCTCAGCGGTGCCTACACCGACGGCACCGACCTCTCCGGCGGGCAGTGGCAGCGCCTCGCGCTCAGCCGGGCCCTGTACGCGGTCCGCCACGGCGCCCGGGTCCTCGTCCTCGACGAACCCACCGCCCATCTCGACGTCCGGGCGGAACACGAGCTGTACGCCCGCTTCCTGGACCTCACCGCCGGGCTCACCACCGTCCTCGTCTCGCACCGCTTCGCCACCGTGCGCCTCGCCGACCGGATCGCGGTGGTCGAGGACGGCCGGATCGGCGAGTACGGCACGCACGACGAACTGCTCGCGGCGGGCGGCCGGTACGCGCGGATGTTCCGTGTGCAGTCCCAGCCCTTCGCGGTACGCGAAGACGTCCTCGCGGGGCCGCAGGCGGCCGCGGAGACCACCCCGGAAGGAGCCGGCCGTGCGTGACAGCCTCGCGGCCGTCCGGCTGCTGATCGGCACCGCCGTCAAGGCGGACCCCCGGCGCGCGCTGGTCGTCCTCACCCTCTCCCCGCTGCTCAACGTGGTGGCGGCGCTGCAGGCGGTGGGCCTGCAATGGATGGTCGACGGCGCGAGCGGCCACGACTCCACCGAGGCGGTGCGCGGCGGCCTGCTCCTGCTCGGGGTCACCGTCCTCGTCCACCAGGCCGCCGCGATCACCACGGATCTGCGGCTGGTGCTCCAGCACCGGGTGGGCCTGGAGTTCGACCGCAGGCTGATGACGCTGTGCTCGGCTCCGCCGCACATCGGGCACTACCAGGACCCCGAGTTCCTCGACACCGCGGAGGTGGTGCGCCAGCGGCGCGGCGAGTTCGGCACCGCTCTGGCCGCGCTCGTGGAGAACGCCAACCTGGTCGCCCGGTTCCTGGGCGCGCTGGCCCTGCTCGCGGGCACCCATCCGCTGCTCGCGCTGCTGCCGCTGACGATCGCGCCGCTGGCCGCGGCCAACCGGTGGCAGGCACGGCTGGTGGCCGGGGCCGAGCGGGCGGGAGCCGAGGCGGACCGCCGCCGCCGGGCCGTGTTCTCCCTGGCCACCGACCCGGCCCCGGCCCGCGAGGTACGGCTCTACCGCCTCGCCGGCGAACTCTCCGCCCGCCACCGCGCCGCCTTCCTCGCGGCGAGCGGCCCGCGCGAGGCGGCCCGCGCCAAGGGAGCGCTCGCCGTCGCGGCGGGCTGGCTGCTGTTCGCGGGCGCGCTCATCGGCGGCCTCTGGCTGATCTCGCGGTCGGTGGTCGAGGGAACCGGCTCGGCGGGCCAGGCGGTGCTGGTCCTGCTGCTCAGTACCCGGCTGGTCGGCGCGACCACCGGCCTCGGCTGGCTGATCGGCTGGCTGCGCCGCTCGCTGGACACGGTCGCGCTGTATCTGCGGCTGGTGGAGTACGGGCGGGGGAGCGGCGGGGGCGTGCGGCCGGTCACCACGGCGCCCGCGCCGGACGCCGCCGCTCCACCGCACGGCGATCTCGTCCTGGAAGGCGTCTCGTTCACGTATCCGGGGCGTACGGAACCGGCGCTGGGCCCCGTCGACCTGCGGCTGCCCGCCGGGGCCACCGTCGCCGTCGTCGGGGACAACGGGGCGGGCAAGTCCACGCTGATCGCGCTGCTCGCCGGGCTGCTGCCGGTGTCGGCCGGGCGCATCACCTTCGGCGGCGAGGACCTGGCCGCGATGCCCCCGCAGGTGTGGTCGGCGCGGATCACGGCCTGCTTCCAGGACTTCTGCCGGTTCGAACTGCTCGCCCGGGAGGCGGTCGGCGTCGGTGAGCCGGGGGCGCTGGAGGACCCGGCGGCGGTGTGGGCCGCGCTGGAGTCGGCGGGGGCCGCCGACGTGGTGGCGGCGCTGAGCAGCGGGCTGGAGACCCAGCTCGGCCGTACCTTCCCCGACGGCACGGACCTGTCGGCCGGACAGTGGCAGAAGCTGGCGCTGGCCCGGGCCCGGATGCGCAAGCGGCCCGCCCTCGTCCTCCTCGACGAGCCCGCGGCCAGTCTGGACCCGGGCAGCGAGGCCGAACTGCTCAGCCGGTATCTGCGGGCGGGCGGGACCGGCCCGGCGGCGGTCACCGTGATCGTGTCGCACCGGTTCACCACCGTGCGCGAGGCCGGCCTGATCGTCGTCCTGGACGGCGGCCGGATCACCGAACAGGGCACGCACACCGACCTGTTGGCGCGCGGCGGCCGCTACGCGGACATGTACGCCCTGCACGCCGCCGCCTACACCTCGGCCGCCACGACCCCCGCAGCCCCCTCAGCCGCGCAGAACGGGCGGCAGCTCACGCCGGGAGTGGACGCCGAGCTTGCGGTAGATCCGGGTGAGATGGCTCTCGACGGTACGGACGGACACCGCGAGCCGGTGGGAGATCGCCCGGTCGGACAGTCCTCCGGCGGCCAGTGAGGCGATCTCCACCTCGCGGGTGGTGAGCGCGACCAGCTGGGCGGGCGGCGCCGTCACCCCGAGCCGCTCGCGCAGCCGGCCCACCAGCACCACGGCGTCCCCGTGGCGGCCGCCGCCCTGCTGCTGGAGCAGGGCAGCCGCGCGCTCCGCGAGCCGCCAGGACCGGGTGCCCAGGCCGAGCGCTTCGAGGCGTACGGCGTGGTCGAGCAGTTCGGCACCGGCGCCACGGGCCAGGGCGAGCACGCCCTGGGCCTCGGTGGCGAGCCGGGGCGCGTCGACGTGGCGTACCACCTCGGCGAGCCGGTCGAGGACGGCGGGCGGCGGACCGGCGGGGGACAGCCACGCCGCACAGGTCAGGTACTCGGCCTCCACCGCCCAGCACCCGGCCTCGCGCGCCGCGTCCACGGCCGCCCGCATCGACGCCGCCGCGCCCGCTGAGTCCCCGCGCGCGGCCGCGATCGCCGCGGCGGCCCGGTGCGCCTGGCCGGGAACCACCCCCACCCGGTCCGCCCAGCAGGGCGCGACGGCCTGCTCGGCGCAGTCGGGGCGCTGCTCCTCGGCCAGGCACACCGCGAGCCAGCAGGAGGCCTCGGTCAGGAACAGCCGGGGCCCGCCCGCCTGTTGGACGACCGCCTCGCGCAGCCGTGCCATCGCGTCCGTGCGGTGGCCGCGCACCCACTGGAGGTGGCCGCCCAGCAGCGCCCACTCCCGGTCCGGCGGCCGGTCCCTGGCCGCCCGGCGGTCCAGGGGCCGGGAACCTGCGGGCCCGCGCGCGTCGGCGGCGGGCCACAGCCGCGCGAAGGCACGCAGCGGGGTGGCGAGTTCGGGGAGGTACGAGGGGAGGGCGCGGTCCGGGAACGGGTCCTCGGCCAGCGCCGCGGCGTCCGCGGTACGCCCGGTGAGGGCGAGCGAGGCGGCGAGCGCCAGACGGGCCGCGGCGACCCCCGGCCCGTGCGAGGCCTGGTGCAGGACCCGCTCGGCGAGCCGCGCCGCGGCCCCCGTACGGCCGCCGAAGAGCAGGACCAGGGAGTGCACGCCGTCCAGCGCTGCCTGGGCGCCGGGCGCCGTGGCCCCGGCGCGCAGGGCGACGAGTTCGTCGGCGGCGCCCGCCGGGTCGCGATCCGCCCAGCAGCGGTGGGCGGCGAGGGCCGTGGCCAGCCGCAGCCGGCCGCCGGGCGTGGTCGCCGCCTCGCGCGTGCTCTCCAGCACCTTGCGGGCCTGCGCGGGGTCCCCGAGCTCGACCAGCGCGCGGGCCAGCGGGACGGCGGCGGCGCCCGAGCGCTCCAGGGCCCGGCGGGCGAAGCGGCAGGCCAGCTCGGGGTCCTGGCGGCACACCGTTTCCGCGGCCCGGATCAGCAGCGCCGAGTCGACCGGGCCGTGCGCGTCGAGCTGCCAGCGCGCGCGGGTCACCGGGTCCGGGCCGCCGGGGGTGCAGGCGTCGAGCAGGGCGGCGGCGAGCCGCCGTCGTCGCAGCCGTGGCAGCCGGTGGCGCAGCGCCGCGCCCAGCATCGGCTGGCCGAGCCGGACCAGGATCTGCCCGCCGGTCTCGGCCGTGCAGAGCAGGCCCTGCTCCTCCAGGCTCTCCACGACGTCCGGGGCGACCGCCTCCAGGACCGGCAGCGAGAGCGGCTCCCCCAGGGCGACCGCCGCCAGGGCGTCCTGGTGGCGCGGGTCGAGACCGCGCAGCCGGCGCTCGAACAGCTCCGCCAGCCGGGGCGGCACGGTGAGCGGGCCGCGCCACCACCACAGGCCGCCCGCGCTCACCAGCCTCCGGGTGTCGCGGCCGTGGCGGACCAGTTCGGTCAGGAACAGCGGGTTTCCGCCGGTCCACTGGTAGAGCAGGTCCACCGTGGGGTGGGCGGCGGCGCCGTCCATCAGCGCGTGCACCAGCCGGGCGGTATCGGCGCGGCTGAACGGGGCGATGTCCAGGCGCTCCAGATAGCTGTCCTTCCAGAGCGCCACCACGGCGTCGGAGGCGGGCAGCCCTGACTGCGCGGAGACGACGAGGCGAGGGTTCCCGTCACCGGCCAGACTGAGCGTCAGGGCGGCGGAGGCGTCGTCGAGGTGGTGGGCGTCGTCGATGACGAGCACCGGGGTGCGCCGCCCCGCGCGCCGGGCGAGCTCGGTGCGCAGCAGCCCGTACGCCTGGCCCTGGTCCAGGCGCCCGCCGACGCCGAGCAGCGAGCGGAAGACCCCGAACGGGACCTGGCGGCTCGCCTCGGTGGCGGCCGTCCAGACGACTTCGAAGCGGGCGGCGCCGAGCTGTGAGGCGACCGCCGTGAGCAGGGCGGTCTTGCCGACCCCGGCGGGCCCGACGACCGCGGCCCCTTTCCTGGCCAGAACGGCCCCGAGCACCTGCTTCCGCTCCGGCTCCCTGGCGACGAACGTCCCGGGTACGAGGTCGTACGGCATCGTTCCCCCCGTGCAGGCCAGCGGGTTTCCCGCGTACAACAAGCTCCCGCATGGACCGGGGCCCCCGCGATTTCCGGCTTCCCTTTGGCCGGAACTGAGTCAGGAAGGTCGGATTCCGCTCCCTCCCGCTTGCCGGACGGTCACCCTGTGTACACCGCGATCCGCCCCCTCGGCGGCCGGTGGCACCGAGGGGCGGTTTCCGGTCACCGACTCGGCCTGCGCGCCCCGGGCAGCGGCCCCGCGTGGGCCGGGGCGCGGATGTCGATCCGGGCCCAGGACGTGTCTTTTCTTTCGGATCATGCCTAGGGCGCCCGGGAGAACCACCGCGACGACCCCGACCGGCTCGCGCCGCGCGCGTACGGCCCGGTGGCCGGCCGCCACGTCGGCCTCCGGGAGGAGCGCTGACGGCGTATCCACGGGCGGTCGTTTTCGGGCACGCGGCGGGCGTGGGCCGGTGATCTCCTGCCGCCCGCTGGGTGAACGCCTAGGCTCGGGGTGTGCTGCGCATCGTCGATCACCTCGTCGGCCGGGGGCCGCTGCGGATCTGTGCCCATGTGCCGCGGGGCCAGGGCCCGGACGACCTCACCGGGCCCAGGGTGCTGCTGACCGCCGACCTGCTCGCCCGCGTCGTCGAACTGCGCGGCCGGCCCGTCCTCACGGGGCGGACCGGCCCGCGCGTCCCGGACACCGCCGCCCTCGGCATCCACCCCGCCGACGCCGAGGGCACCCCGGAGGAGATCGCCGCCGCCCTCGGCGGCCCGGCGGCCGTGCAGGTGAGCGCCCGGCCGTACGAGGGCGGCGGCGGCCTCTCCCTACGGGTCGCCGAAGCCGCGCGCGGGGCGGCGAAGGATGAGGGCGAAGACGCGCTGGCCGTACGGTTCGTGCTGCTGGAGCAGCCCTACCACCAGCCCGTCACGATCACCGCCGAGGCCGTCGAGGGCGCCCAACGGCTCCTCGCGCGGTGGCGGCGCGCCGTCGCCGGGTGGGCCGAGCAGCCGTCCAAACCGCTGGTGGCCGACCTTGAACGCACGGCCCGGGAGGGGCTGGAGGACAGCCTCGACACCGCCGCCGTGGTGCGGCTCCTCGGCGAACTGGAGAAGGACCCGGGCACACCGGCGGGCGCCAAGTTCGAGACCTTCGCCCGGCTCGACCGCGTCCTCGGCCTGGAGCTGACCCGGGAGATCGGCACGGCGCCCGTCGAAGGCGCGGGCGCATGACCCCGCTGCGGCGGCTGGTCGTCCTGCGGCACGCCAAGTCGGCCTGGCCCGAGGGCGTGGCCGACCACGCCCGCCCGCTCGGCCGGCGCGGGCTGCGCGACGCGCCCGCCGCCGGGCGCTGGCTGAGCGCCGCGGACTGCCTGCCCGACCTGGTGCTGTGCTCCACCGCCCGCCGCGCCCGCGAGACCTGGGAGCTGGCGGCGGCCGAGCTGGGCAGCCCGCCCCCGGTCCGGCACGACCCGCGGCTGTACGCGGCCGGGGCCCGCGACCTCCTCGGTGCCGTTCGCGAAGGGCCCGCCGACGTCGGCACGTTGCTCCTGGTCGGCCACAACCCCGGCGTCCAGGACCTGACCCTGCTGCTCACCGGGGAAGCCCTCGGCGAGAGCCTGGACCGGGTCGGGAGCAAGTTCCCCACGTCGGCGATCGCCGTGCTCACCTGGCGCGGCTCCTGGTCCGACCTCGCGCCCGGCGCGGCCCTGCTCACCGACTTTGCGGTACCGCGCGGAGCCCGTTCCTGAGCCGGTGGCCGGGTGCGGGGGCGGGTGCGGGGGCGGGACCGGCCATCGGAGTGACGAATCGTTTCGCTGCACCGTCCGGGCGGGGGCGGCGTGATGGAGTGGCCGCGTCCGGTACGCCCGTGAGAGGACGGAGTGCGATGCAGCACGGCTGCCCCGACTGTGACGCCCTGCGGGCGGAGGCACGTCGGCCGGGCGTGGATCTGGCCGATCTGCTGCACCGCGTACAGCTCCATGAGCTCGACCCCCATCCGGACCCTGCCCCGACTCCGCCGAAGCGCGGGCAGAAGCGTCCGGGACGGGCCTGAGAGCCTGCCTTCGAACCCCGAACCGCCTCCCGTCTGCGCCCTGGTGGCCGGCGCGTGCGATCGGTGTGCGGACGACGGGGGTCCAAAGGCCCCGAGCCGGATGCTCAGGCCTCCCGCTCGTACCGCAGCAGGACGACGCCGTTGCCGAACGCGCGGCTCTCGGCGAGCCGGAGCGGCACCATCGCCTCGGCCGGGAACGGGGACCGGCCCCGCCCGATGAGGACGGGGTGCACGTAGATCCGGAACTCGTCGACCAGGCCGTGCCGCAGGAATGCGGAGGCGAGGTCGGCGCCCCCCAGCACCAGGTCCCCGCCCGGCTGGGCCTTGAGCGCCAGGATCTCCTCGGGGACCACGTCCCGTACGACCGTGCTGTTCCAGTCGGCCCGCTCCAGCGTCCGTGAGAAGACGTACTTCGGCATGTCCAGCCAGATCCGGGCGAAGCCCCGCGTCGGCGCGCTGCTCGCCGGATCGGTCTCGGCGGTCGGCCAGACGTCGGCCATCAGCTCGTAGGTGACCCGGCCCTCGATGAAGCCGCCCATCGTCCGCAGCTCGTCGTTGAAGTGGACGTGCAGTTCGTCGTCGACGCGGTGCCAGTCGAGCTGGTGCTCAGGGCCCTCGAAGAACCCGTCCAGGGACACGGACAGCATCAGGATGATCTTCCTCAAGACGACCTCGCCGAAGTCAGCCGGGACGGGTACGGGCGCGACGATACGCCGGGGAGGGCGACGGCGGGCCCATCTGCGGCGGCGGCGCGCTGACGGGGAGGGAGGCGCGGGTCCAGGGGCCTTTGGCGCGGGTGCCACCGGCGGTTCCCGGCCACTCGGCGCTCCCCGCCTCCCCGGTCGGGTCCGACCGCTTCCGCCCGATTGGTAACCTCAGTGAGTTGATCTTGGTGGGCGGTCCCGGTGGTCCGACTCGCCCACCCCGCGCGGGCGTTCGCGAACGCCCTCCCCGACCAGAATGCGAAAACAATTGGCTCACCGTCAGCTTCGCCGCCGCACCCGTCTCGCCGGTCATCTGGTGGCCTGCTCCACCGTGCTCGCGGTCCTGCCCGCCGCCCCGGCGCTCGCGGCCTCCGGCGACACCCCGTCCGCCCCCGGCCCGACCTCGCACCTCGACGCGGTCGAGCAGGCCCTGCGCCAGGTCTCGCCCGGCCTGGAGGGCAGCGTCTGGGAGCGCACCGCGGGCAACCGGCTGGACGCCTCGGGCGCCGACCCCTCGGACTGGCTGCTCCAGACCCCCGGCTGCTGGGGCGACGACAAGTGCGCCGAGCGGCCCGGCACCAAGCGGCTGCTCGCCAAGATGACCGAGAACATCGCCAAGGCCGAGCACACCGTCGACATATCCACCCTCGCGCCGTTCCCCAACGGCGCGTTCGAGGACGCGATCGTCGACGGCCTCAAGGCGTCCGCCGCCGCCGGGCACAAGCTCAAGGTCCGCGTCCTCGTCGGTGCCGCGCCGATCTACCACCTCAACGTGGTCCCGGCGAAGTACCGCGACGAACTCGTGGGCCGGCTGGGCGAGGCGGCGAAGAACGTCACCCTGAACGTGGCGTCGATGACCACCTCGAAGACCGCGTTCTCGTGGAACCACTCCAAGCTGCTGGTCGTGGACAACCGGTCGGCCGTCACCGGCGGCATCAACGGCTGGAAGGACGACTACCTCGACACCGCCCACCCGGTGTCGGACGTCGACCTGGCGCTGACCGGACCGGCCGCCGGCTCCGCCGGCAAGTACCTCGACACGCTGTGGGCCTGGACTTGCCAGAACAAGTCCAACATCGCCAGCGTCTGGTTCGCCTCCTCGGGCGGCGCCGGCTGCCTGCCGTCCCTCGCGCAGGACGCCCCCGCCCCGGCGCCCGCCGACGGCAACGTCCCCGTGATCGCCGTCGGCGGCCTCGGCGTCGGCATCAAGAACAACGACCCGGCCTCGAAGTTCAACCCGACGCTGCCCACCGCCGCCGACACCAAGTGCGTCGTCGGGCTGCACGACAACACCAACGCCGACCGCGACTACGACACGGTCAACCCGGAGGAGAGCGCCCTGCGCGCCCTCGTGGCCAGCGCGCGCGACCACATCGAGATCTCCCAGCAGGACCTCAACGCCACCTGCCCGCCGCTCCCGCGCTACGACATCCGGCTCTACGACGCCCTCGCCGCGAAGATGGCCGCCGGGGTGAAGGTGCGGATCGTCGTCAGCGACCCCGCCAACCGCGGTGCGGTCGGCAGCGGCGGCTACTCGCAGATCAAGTCGCTCTCCGAGATCAGCGACACCCTGCGTGACCGCCTCGCGCTGCTCACCGGTGACAAGGGCGCCGCCCGCGCCGCCATGTGCTCCAGCCTCCAGCTGGCCACCTTCCGCAGCTCCGACAGCCCGAAGTGGGCCGACGGCCACCCGTACGCCCAGCACCACAAGCTGGTCTCGGTCGACGACTCGGCCTTCTACATCGGCTCGAAGAACCTCTACCCGTCGTGGCTCCAGGACTTCGGGTACGTGGTGGAGAGCCCCGAGGCCGCAGCCCAGCTGAAGGCGAAGCTGCTGGCCCCGCAGTGGCGGTACTCGCAGGCCGGTGCCACGTTCGACTACGAGCGCGGCGTCTGCCAGGCCTGACCCGGCCGCCGGACCGGCCGCTCGTTCGCGGGTGGCTAGTCCGGCAGCCCGTTCCCGCCCGCCGCTGTCCCCAGGTGCGTGGGCGGCAGGAAATCGCGTACGTACGTCCGCTTCCAGCACGCGCCCGTCGTCCGCAGCTCGTGCCAGCTCGTGTACTGGTAGCGGAAGAGCCGCGCGCGGATGTGGCGGGGCGGGCTGTCGGGCGGGAACGGGGAGCGTCTGAGCAGGCGCAGGGTGTCGGGGTCGCTGTCCAGCAGGCGCTCCACCAGAGGGCCGAACCACGGCCGCGCGTAGCCCGGGGAGAGAGCGGCGAACCACATCAGCCAGTCCAGCCGCAGATGGTACGGCGCGAACTGGCGCGGCCAGTGCCGCGGATCCCCGGGCTTCCCCTTGAACTCGTACTCCCGCCAGTCGGCGTCGGCGAGCGGCAGCGGGTCCGCCGTGCCCTCGATGACGACTTCGAGCCGCAGCCGGCTGATGCTGCCGAACGCCCCGTAGGTGTTGACGAGGTGCAGCGGGTCGAAGGAGTAGTTCATGATCTGCCGGCGCGAGAGCAGGTTGCGGGCCGGGCGGTAGCTCAGGAACAGCAGGAACGCGGCGACGGCGAGGACCACCACCTCGTACCAGAGCGGGGTGCGCGCGAAGTGCTTCTCGCCGGTGAGCGGTGAGAAGTCGACGGCGGTGACGGCGAGGGCGACCGTTGTCCAGTTCAGCCAGGAGAAGTTGCCCGACAGGACCAGCCACAGCTGGGTGAGGATCATCAGCGAGGCGGCCGCCGTGGCGACGGGCTGCGGGGTGAACAGCAGCACCGGGACGGCCAGTTGGGTGACATGGTTGGCGGCGACCTCCACCCGGTGGACGGGCTTCGGCAGATGGTGGAAGAACCAGCTCAGCGGTCCCGGCATCGGCTGGGTCTCGTGGTGGTAGTAGAGGCAGGTCAGCTTGCGCCAGCACGCGTCGCCGCGCATCTTGATGAGCCCCGCCCCGAACTCGACGCGGAACAGCGCCCAGCGCATCAGGAACAGCACGACGATCGGCGGCGCCACCTCGTCGTTGCCCAGGAACAACGCGAGGAAGCCGACCTCCAGGAGCAGCGACTCCCAGCCGAAGGCGTACCAGGTCTGGCCCACGTTCACGATCGACAGATACAGCACCCAGGGCAGCAGCCACAGCAGCATCGCGCCCCACAGCGGCACCCGGCCGTCGACCCCCGCCAGCAGCCCCGCCGAGACCAGCACGCCCGCCCAGGCCCAGGCGGCGAAGAAGCGGTCCGAGTAGCGGAAGTGGAAGACGCTCGGCGCCCGGCGGAACGGCACCCGCTCGACGTACCGGGGGACCGGCAGCATGCCGCGCTCGCCGATCAGCGCCCGGAACTGCACGGCCGCACCCAGGAACGCCACCAGGTAGATCGCGGCCAGCGCCCGCTGGAAGACCAGCCGGCTCAGCCAGTAGTCGGGTGCGACGAACCACTCCACGGTCTCATTGTGACGCTGGGTGACGCGGGTGGCCTGCGGGACGCGGGGGAGTGAGCCGAACGGGCCCGTACCGGAAGACCGCCCTCGCCCTGGACCGGACGGCTGCCCCTGCCGCCACGCCTCCTCTCCTCTTCCCTCCCCTGCAGCTCCAGCCGTCCTCGACCCCTCCCGCACCCGCACCGGATAGGGTCCGGCCGGGTCGCGCGTGTCGACGGGGGGCCCGTGGCCCGGCTGCGAGGATGCCGGGGCAAGCCGGTGCGGAAGAACGACTAAGCGAGGGCAGCATGTTCAGTGGCGCGCACGCCATCTTCTACAGCACGGACGCCGACGCCGACCGGGCCTTCATCCGGGACGTGCTCGGCTTCCCCGGGGTGGACGCGGGCCAGGGCTGGCTGATCTTCCGGCTCCCGCCGGCCGAGCTGGCCGTCCACCCCACCACGGACGAGCCCAAGCACGAGCTGTATCTGATGTGCGACGACATCACCGCCCAGGTGGAGGACTTCAAGGCCAGGGGCGTCGAGGTCACCCGGCCGATCAGCGACCAGCCATGGGGCCGTCTCGCGGCGGTCCGCCTGCCGAGCGGGGCCGAGCTCGCCTTCTACGAACCCCGCCACCCGGTCGCCCACAGCCTCTGAGACAGGGGCGCCCTACCGGCCTGGCCCGAAGCCGCACCCGGTCACACGCGGTACAGAGGTTGCGCCACAGCGCGTCCGAGCGCGCCCGGTCGCCGCATCCCAGGCCGACCGGGATCAGGTGAGGTGAGCGAAGGTGAAAGACGGGTAACCGAAGGGGGCAGGGGCGCGCGGGCGGGACGCGTGGTCCGGCCCGGCGGACCCGGAGCCACCGGCGAGGGCGCCAAGGGGCCGCCGCGCGCCCCGGGCGCCTCCTTCGGCGCACAATTCCCGCCCGGACGGGGGGTCCCCGATTCATACGATGCCCTTACCCTTGGGCGGGTAGCCTCGGTAAAGAGAAGCCAAAGAGGTGCGTGAGGCCACAGTCGTCCTCACGCACCACAGCGAAAGGCACGGCTTATGGCCCTCACCTTTGCGCACAGGGTCAGCGCTCGGCGTGCGTCCCTGCAGGATGTGAACGCGATAGTCCGCCTGCTCTCCGGCGACCACGGGCTCCCGCCCGAGACCGCCGCCCTCGTCTCGGCATCACAGGCCCAACTCCGGCTCATCCTTGCGCACTTCGGTCTGGAGACCGGCAAGGTGTGGGTCGCCGAGTCGGGTTCGGGCACGCCCGAGGCGGCGGCGGTGTGGATCCCGCCGGGAGTCTCCATCGACGAGGAAGAACACAGAGCGCTGCTGCGGCTGCACGGGCTGCGGCCGACCCTGATGCCCGCGCGCGACAACGACGGGCGGATACCGGGCGAGGAGGACCACTGGCTGCTCGCGGCGGTCGGCATCGCCCCGACCGCCCACCCGGCGGCTCTCGAAGCCGTCCTGGACCCGGTCCTGCGCATCGTCGACGGCGCCTCCCTGCCCGCCTACGCGACCGCCCCCGCGTCCTTCCAGGCGGAGCTGCTGGCGCCCTTCGGGTTCGAGCCCTGCGCCTCCGGCGCCGCCCGCCCGGAGCCCCGGCTGCGCCGTCCGCCCAAGGGCGCCTACAGCGGCTGACGGGCCCCGGCGGCCCCGTTCCGTACAGCAGCAGCACGAAGACCTCTGCCCGGTCCGCTCGAAGCGGACCGGGCAGAGGTCTTCACGGTCGGTGCGACCGCGGCCGTCGAGCGGCCGGGGTCGTTACTGCAGCCCCGCGGACTTGCAGGCGGCCTTGTACTTGGCCGTGCAGATCTCGTCCACGGTGTAGAGGCCGTCGCTGATGACGGTGGAGCGGATGTTCTCCTTGATCACGGCGACGACCGGGACGAGCGCGGTGGGGATGTCGCTCGTGGTCGGGCTGTTGGTCTTGGAGTTGGCGATGGAGATGAGGCTCTGCTTCTTGGCCAGCGCGACCGCCATCTGCGCGGCGATCGGGCTCTCCTCCGCGTACGACTTGTAGACGCTCATGAACTGCTCGCCCGCCACGATGCGCTGGACCCCGGCGAGTTCGGTGTCCTGGCCGGTGATCGGCGGCAGCTTGGAGACGCCCGCGGCCTTGAGGGCGCTGATGATGCCGCCGGCCATGCCGTCGTTGGCGGAGTAGACACCGATGATCTTGTCCTTGCCCAGCGCCGCGATGGCGCTGCGCATGTTGGCGGCGGCGTTCTCCGGCTTCCACTCCTTGGTGTCGTACTCCTTCCCGATGTGCACCTTGCCGTCCAGCTCGGTGTGCGCGCCCTTCTTGAACTGGGCGGCGTTCGGGTCGGTGCGGGCACCGTTCATCATGACGATCTGGCCGTCCTTGGCCTTCGTGCCCAGGTTGTCCAGCAGGGCCCTGGCCTGCACATGGCCGACGTCCTCGTTGTCGAACGAGACATAGGCGTCGACCGGGCCCTCGGCGAGGCGGTCGAAGGCGACCACGGGGATCCCCGCGTCCTTGGCGCGCTTGACCGCGCCACCGATGGCCTTGGAGTCCACGGCGTCGATGATGAGGGCGTCGACCTTCTTGGTGATCATGTCGTCGACCTGCTGGCTCTGCCGCGCCGCGTCCTGCTCCGCGTTCGCGTAGACGACCTGGCCCTTGCCGCTGGTCAGCTCGCCGACCATCTTCTCGATCAGCGGCTTGTCCGACTTCTCGTAGCGAGCAGCCTGCTTCTCCGGCAGCAGCAGACCTATCTTGAGGTCCCTCTTCTTGGCGGCCTCGCCGGACCCGGCGCCGGACTTGCTCCCGCCGCCGCATGCGGCGAGGGTGACGGCCATCGCGACGACACCCACAGTCATCGCTCCACGGCCGGTACGCGTGCTCACTTAAAAACAACCTCCCTGACATGGCCGCATAAATTCGGCCGAGGTGGCTGGAAGCCAACCCTGCCCTCGCGATGACGTCAAGAAGTTAGCCCTTAACGAGATGACAACGGAATTTTCGGATACGGGTCGGACGGGATTAATCTGCCCCGCAATACGGGGTGAAACGGGCTTTCGGTGTCGTTTCGCTTAGTGGGGCATTTGGTGATGGTTCGTCAATTTGACGAGCGAGGAAATGACAGTCCCGCAGCTCAGGCGGACAATGATGATCAAGGGGTCGGCGTCTGGTCTACCTGGTGCCTTCGACTTCAAGGAATGCGGTGTGCCGGCGCACTGGGCGGCTTATTGCTTCAATTATTGAACGCACGCGCCCTGAAATGACCGAAAATTGGTCTACACCTTAGCGGAACCCTCTTATTTCACCGCGTGACTTAAGTGGTGAGGTAACAGCTTGTCAAGCCCCTGGTTCAGACCAGACGTTCGAGGTCTGAACCCTTGACGTGTCCATGGAGGACCCCTAACTTCACGCCTTGAAGAAAGGGTGAGGCCATGACCATTCCCGCAACCCCCACTCCGCCCGACCGTCGGAGCGCGCGTGGCAGAGCAGCCTCACTGGTGGCCGTCGGAGCGCTCGCCGCCTCCTTGACCACCGGTGTTTTCACCGCCCCCCGAGCCGTGGCCGCCGCACCGCTGCCCACCGGCTGGGTCACCGTGTCCGCCCAGCACAGCGCCAAGTGCGTGGACGCGGCGGCGGCCGGGACCGCGGACGGCACCGCCGTCCAGCAGTACGCCTGCAACGCGACCGCGGCGCAGCAGTGGCGGTTCCAGGCCACCGGCGACGGCTATGTCCGGGTCGACAACCGCAACGACGCCACCAAGTCCTGGGACGTCACCGACGTCTCCACCGCGGACGCCGCCCCGATCCAGCTCTGGACGTACGGCGGTGGCGCCAACCAGCAGTGGAAGCCTGTCGAGGAGGCCGCCGGGACGTACCACTTCGTCAACCGCAACAGCGGCAAGTGCCTCGACGTCCCCGGCGCCTCGACCGCCGACGGCGCGCGGATGCAGCAGTACGCGTGCAACGGCAGCACGGCCCAGTCCTTCCGCGTCGACCCCGTCGACAGCCAGCCGCCGAGCGGCGGCAACCCCGACCTCGGGCCCAATGTGTCCGTCTTCGACCCGTCGATGTCCTCCGCCGCGATCCAGAGCAGGCTCAACCAGGTCTTCGGGCAGCAGGAGTCCAACCAGTTCGGCGCCCAGCGCTACGCCCTGCTCTTCAAGCCGGGCAGCTACCACGTGGACGCCAACGTCGGCTTCTACACCCAGGTGGCCGGGCTGGGGCTGACGCCGGACGCGGTGACCATCAACGGCGCCGTGCACGCCGAGGCCGACTGGTTCCAGGGCAACGCCACCCAGAACTTCTGGCGCTCCGCCGAGAACCTCTCGGTCACCCCGGCCGGCGGCAGCGACCGCTGGGCCGTCTCGCAGGCCGCCCCGTACCGCCGTATGCACGTCCGCGGAAACCTCCAGCTCGACGACGGCGGCTGGTCCAGCGGCGGGTTCATGGCCGACTCCAGGATCGACGGCCAGGTGCGCTCCGGCTCGCAGCAGCAGTGGCTCTCGCGCAACAGCCAGTGGGGCAGCTGGAGCGGCTCCAACTGGAACATGGTCTTCGTCGGCGACACCAACGCCCCGGCCAACACCTTCCCCAGCCCGCCCTACACCACGGTGGCGCAGAGCCCCGTCACCCGTGAGAAGCCGTTCCTGTACGTGGACTCGGCGGGCGCGTACAAGGTGTTCGTCCCCGCGCTGCGGACCTCCACGCAGGGCACGACCTGGGCCAACGGCACCCCCGCGGGCACCTCGCTGCCGATCGACCAGTTCTTCGTGGTCAAGCCCGGAGCCACCGCGGCGGACATCAACGGCGCGCTGGCCCAGGGCAAGAACCTGCTGTTCACGCCCGGGGTCTACCACCTGAACCAGACCCTCGAGGTGAACCGCCCGGACACCGTCGTGCTGGGCCTGGGCCTGGCCACCCTGGTGCCGGACAACGGCATCACCGCGATGGACGTGGCGGACGTCGACGGAGTGAAGGTCGCCGGACTGCTCATCGACGCCGGGCCCGTCAACTCCGCGCTCCTGATGCGGGTCGGCGCCCCGGGCGCGACCGCGCGGCACACCGCCGACCCGATCTCGCTGCACGACGTCTTCTTCCGCGTCGGCGGCGCGGGCGTCGGCCGGGCCACCCAGAGCCTGGTGATCAACAGCTCGGACGTCCTCGGCGACCACATGTGGCTGTGGCGCGCCGACCACGGCAGCGGCGTCGGCTGGACCAGCAACACGGCAGCCACCGGGCTGGTCGTCAACGGTGCCGACGTGACCATGTACGGCCTGTTCGTCGAGCACTACCAGCAGCACCAGGTGATCTGGAACGGCAACGGCGGCCGTACGTACTTCTTCCAGAACGAGATGCCCTACGACCCGCCGAACCAGTCGGCCTGGATGAACGGCTCGACCCGGGGCTACGACGCGTACAAGGTCGCGAGCACCGTGACCAGCCACGAGGCGTGGGGCCTGGGCAGCTACTGCTACTTCAGCGCCAACCCGTCGGTGGTGGCCGAGCGCTCCTTCGAGGCGCCGAACACGGCGGGCGTGCGCTTCCACGACATGGTGACGGTCTCCCTCGGCGGCACCGGGACGATCAACCACGTCATCAACAACAGCGGAGGGAGCGCCAACTCCTCCAACAACGTGGTGAATCTGGTGTCCGGTCCCTGACCGGCCGCCCGTACACCCCGGTGCGGGGCGCACGCTGCCCGCGTGCGCCCCGCACCTGTCCTTCGCCGACCTCAGATGTGCTCGGCCGGGTTCGCCGGAAGGATGAAGTTCCAGCTTCCCTGGCCGTGGTGCTGGCCGTCGGGGGAGTTCCTGGACGGGCAGGCGCCGTTGGTGGGGTTGCCGTTCCACCACAGGCCGAAGCAGTAGTTACAGAATCTCCAGTTGTTCTGGTACGCCGTCACCTCGTCGGGTATCGGCAGTCCCATGAGGGCCCTCGCTTCGTTGTGGGCGGCGGCGCCGGGCGGCATCGCCGGGGCGGACTTGGTGCCGTGGTGCGGGGCGGCCTGCGCCGCGGTCGCGCCGAGCGCCACCGCCCCGGCGGCCAGGGCGGCACCACCGGCGGCCCTGATGACGCCGCGGCGCGTCTGAGGCTGATCGCTCACGTACTTCTCCTTCAGGTCCTGGTGCGCTGGGGAACACGGGAACAGCACGGTCCGTGGAGATGTGTGCGGGCCCGACACGCCAACGACTGTGCCCCGCCCCTGGATTGTCCGAAATCCCCAGAACTGGGCATTGACGTGCGGCCCGGCGCGCGCCCCGGGGTCAATTGACCATGGGCGCACCGAAATTGCGGCGACCGGACCGACGCCCGGGGCTACGCTCGTGGGGTGACCGGGGGAGTTGAAGCGATTTCTCGTGCCCTGTCGGCCGAAGCGGCGGACGCGGTGACCGTGCCGGATCTCGGAAGGGCGCTCTCGGACGAGCTCGGGCGGCTCGTGCCGCACGACGGCTATCTGCTGGCCGGGCTCGACCCGCTGAACAGGGCCAGCTGTCTGTTCACCGAGGAACACGACTACAGCGAGGCCGCCGCGCGCCGGATGGCGCTCGACGACGCCGCCGGAGCCGAGCGGCACCCCTTCGAACGGCTCGTCGCGGGCCCCGCGAAGGTCGGCGTCGTCAGCCTCGGCGCGGCCAGGCACCGGCACCGCGTACGGCTGCGCGACGTCAGCGTCCCCGAGGGGTGCGGCGGCGAGCTGCGCATCGGCCTCACCCACGCGCGCGTCGCCTGGGGCGGTCTCATCCTCGTCCGGGAGCGGGGCAGCCGGCCCTTCTCGGCCGCCGAGGCGGCGCACGCGCAGGCGCTCGCCGAACCGCTCGCCGCCGCCCTGAAGCGGTTCGTGGCCGACACGCCGCTGCGGCCGTCGCGGCACAGCCTCTCGCCCGGCGTCGCGGTCGTCGGCGCCGACGACAAAGTCGCCTCGGCCACGCCCTCGGCGCACGAGTGGATGCGGCTGCTCGCCCCCGTCGACACCTCGGTGGACGAGCGGGACCTGACCGCGACCGTCTGGAACATCGCGCATCTGGCGCGCCGCGCGGGCGGCCAGGCGCTCAGCCGGGTGCCCACCCGCGACGGCTGGATCGCGCTCCACGGCCAGCTGCTGGAGGGCCCGGAGGCGGGCGCGGTGGCCGTCACCATCCAACCCGCCGCCGGCCGGCAGCTGCTGCCGGCCGTCTCCGTCTGGTACGGGATCACCACCAGGGAGCGGACCGTGATGCAGGAAGTGCTCCAGGGCCTGCCCACCAAGCACATCGCCCGCCGGCTCGACCTGTCGCCGCACACGGTCAACGACCACCTCAAGGCGATCTACCGCAAGACCGGGGTGAACAGCCGCGAGGAGCTGCTGACCGGGCTGGCCTGAGCGCCTCCGCAGGTCAGTGCGCGTCCTCGCGCCGCTCCACGCGGTAGCCGAAGGGCACGGTTCCGAGGTCGAGCGCCGTCGCCCCGCCGTCGACGGTGAGGGTGGCTCCGTTGACGAACGACGCCGCGGGCGAGAGCAGCCACGCGATGGCCTCGGCGACCTCGCGCGGCTCGCCCGGGCGCTGGGCGGGCAGCAGCCGGGTGGCCGTCTCGTACGCCTCGTCGACGTCCGCCAGCCCCGCCTCGTCGGCGAACCGCGCCATGCGCCGGTCGGCCATCTCCGTACGCACCCAGCTCGGGCACACGGTGTTGGCGCGCAGCCCCTTGGGGCCGTAGTCGACGGCGAGGGAGCCGCACAGCTGGAGCAGCGCGGCCTTGGACGTGGCGTAGGCGGCGTTGGCCACGCCGTTGCGCAGCGCGGACACCGAGGCGACCGCGACCACCGACCCGCGCGCCTCGACCAGATGCGGCAGCGCGCTGCGCAGCAGGAGGAACGGGCCCGTCACATTGGTGCGCATCACCAGGTCCCAGTCCGCCACCGAGGTGTCGCCGACGGCCCCGCTGCGCCCGGTACCGGCGTTGAGCACCAGTGCGTCGATGCGGCCGTGGGCGGCGACCGTCGCGTCCACCAGGCCCTGTACGGCGTCGGGGTCGCCGATGTCGCAGGGGTGGGCCATGGCCCCGGTCTCCTCGGCGATCGCGCTCAGCGGCCCGGGGCGGCGCCCGGAGACGACCACCTGGTACCCGGCCTCGCCCAGCAGCCGTGCGGTGGCGGCGCCGATGCCCGTCCCGCCTCCGGTGACGATGACAACCTCTCGCTCAGCCATGCCCGTTCAGCCTCCGTCGTCGTGTGTGCCTCCGGGTGCGGCCGACCGCGCGGCCGTATCCCTTGATGATCATAGGCAGACGCCGGAAGCGGGCCCTCAGACGCGGAACTCCGGCGGGTATCCGGTCCAGCGGAGCTCGGCGGGCAGATGGCCCATGTCGTTGAAGAAGACGACGGAGGCGGGGCGGTCGGGGGCGTAACGGATCACGGTCAGGGCCGCGTTGGCGTGGTTGAGGCCCTGCCAGCGCCAGTTCGGGCCGTCGAGCGCGGCGCGGACGAGCCAGCCGATCAGGAAGTTGTGGGTGACGACGAGTTCATGGCGCGGCTCGTCGCCCTCGACGGGCCGGGCGAACCGCTCCAGCGCGGCGGGCGCCAGCTCCCGCCCCTTCTCGCTCATGTCGGCGGGGAACCGCGCCAGCCGGTCGAGCAGCGAGTCGGCCCACTGCGGCGGCAGTTCCTCCTTGCGGGGCACGTACGGGATGTAGTCCCCGGCCAGTTCGGAGGGCTCCATGGGGACGCTGTCGAGTTCGCCGTGGATGAGGGCCGCGGTCTCGGCGGCCCGGGCGAGCGGGCTGTGCAGCACCGCGGCGAGCGGGCTCTCCTTGAGCCGGCGGCCGAGGAGGACGGCCTGGCGCCGCCCGTTCTCCGTCAGCCCGCTCTCGTCCGGAAGGGCCTCGCCGTGGCGTGCGAGGTACAGGTAGCGGGCAGCGGTTCCGGGCATGGGCGTCGTCCTCCGTGCGGCAGACAGTGATCGTCTGGTTGCACGCACAGACGCGGGGGTCAACGTTCCGGTTCCCCTGCGCCGGTCCGCCTTCCTGTTGTCACCCGCCACCCCCGTGGGCGGGTGACAACAGGGAAACGGACCGACCTGTGCCGGCCCCGCCGGGCCCCTCGTACCACCGCTCGACCGGCCGTGGGCCAGGGGCATATGCGCCCGGCCCCGGGCCATGGCCGATATTCGGCCAGGGGTTCTTCCCTTCCTGGCCTTCACTGCCTCTGCCCGCACAGACTGCTGCCGAGGCCGACCGCTGGTCTTGTAAGAAGGCGCACTGCCTTGCCGGATTCCGGTCGGCGGAACACGCGCATGGTGAGGAGAGGGTTGCAGGTGGAGGCCAAAGCATCCTTGATTACCGAAGACCGAGGGGAGAGTGTGGAACGAGCGGCACCTGACTGGTTGCGGGGTCAGGTGGTCAAGTACCGGGGCAGGCGCACACCGGGAGGGATGCCCGCCAGGCTGACCCTCCCCGCCGCCACGGTGACGCTGATCGTCGGCTGGGGCGATCCGCTGCATCTGTACGACGCCGCCGACAGCGGGTCGGCGGGCAGCACGCTGTACTCGCTGGTCGGAGGTCTGCGGACGTCACCCGTCCTCGGCGGCTACCGGGGTTCGGGGCAGGCCGTCGAAGTGGATTTCACGCCGCTCGGCGCCTATATGTGCCTGGGCATATCCATGCACCACCTGGCGAACGAGACCGTGCACCCCGATGAGTTGCTGGGAAAGAGGTGGACGGAGCGGCTGACCGAACGGCTCGCCGCGGCGCCGGACTGGGAGGCACGCTGGGCACTGCTCGACGACGCGCTGGCGAGTCTGCTGGCCGACGGGCCGGTGCCGTCCCCCGTGGTCGCCGAGGCCTGGAGCCGGCTGAGCGCGCGCCACGGCGGGATGACGCTGGGTGAGCTGGCCGGTGCCACCGGCCGTGGCAGCCGCAGGCTCCAGGTCCTCTTCCGGGAGCAGATCGGCCTGCCGTTGCAGTCCGTGGCCCGGATCCTGCGGTTCCAGCACGCGCTGGCCATGCCCCGCGGCTCGCACGCGTCGCTCGCCGATCTCGCGGCGGCGTGCGGCTACTACGACCAGGCGCATCTGAACCGCGACGTCAAGGCGCTGGCGGGGCTGACGCCCGCGCAGCTGTTCGGACTCGCCCACCACACCCCGCTGGACGGCACGGCGACCGTCGAAGGGAGCCGCACCAGCGTCTTCAACCGCTGACCCGCCCGGAGGGAACAGGGGTGCCGCCCTGCCCGGCGGCACCCCCGTTCCTCGCCCGTACTGCCGCCTACGACCGCTGCGACAGGCCGTCGATGAACTCCTCCCAGGTGGCGACGGTGTTCGCCGCGGGCGCCGTGATCGCCGGGATCTTGCCGAAGTCCGAGTACTCCTCGACGACGAGCTCGGGTCCCTTGGAGCCCCGGCCCGCCTCCTGGGACTTGAGGACGAGACCGTCCTTGCCCACCCACACATCGATGACGACCGACTTCATGCCCTGCTGCCGGGTGCCGGCGACATAGCCGTCGCGAACGCCCTTGTCGATGGAGGGCCCGGTGTACGCGGCCAGCTCGTCCATGACCACGGTGCCCCGGTAGTGGTCGGCCGGGCGCCCGCCGACCCGCTCCTCGCCGACGCGCCGGGTCGAGGGGGACGCGGCGAGCGCGCCCGTGAACTCGGGGACGTATCCGGCGGCCCGCGCCCCGCCGGAGCCCTTGTCACGCCCGGCGTACGCGCTGTCGTCCATGGTGTACCAGCTCTTGCCGGGCAGGTCGTCCGTGGAGACGTAGGTCTTCCCGCCGACCGAGACCATCTGTGTGAAGCCGCGCGGATCGGCCTTGGACGGCTGGTGCCACGCCTTGATGACGCTCGCGGACGGCGACTTCTGGAACAGCATCTCGGAGTGGCCCGAGCCGGGCGCCCCTGTCTGGAGCGTCTTGTACGAGGCCTGCTCGCCGGTCTTCCTGGCCGCGGCCGTCAACGCGGCGCGGACATCGGCTCCTTTGTCGCCCGCCTGGCCGCTTCCTCCGCCGGAGCCTTCGCCCGGACCGCCCTCGCCCCGCTCCGACTCGGGTGCCCCCGCGCCCTCGTGCTCGGACTCACCGCTTCCGCACCCCGCCAGCATCACCGCGAGCGCCGCTCCCGCGGTCGCCAGCGCGATGCCCCTGCCCCAGACGCGCACAGGCCGCATCCCTTCCCCGTTGTGAAAAATCCCCGTGATCTTAGCCGTCTGCGCAGGTGGGAAGGGTCGGCGAGGAGATCAGGGCGGCAGCGGCGGCCCCTGCCGGCCCTCGAAGAACCCGGCCAGCACCGGCGCGAGCGCCCGCGCCGAGAACTCGTGCGTCTGGCCGGGCAGCGACAGCGCACGCCCGTCCGGCACGGCCCCGGCGATCGCGGCGGCCGGGGCGCGCAGCCACGTCGGGCTGTCCCCGCCGCACACCGCGAGGACCGGCACGCCGACCGAGGCCAGGCGCTCCACGGGAAGCGCCGCGTCACCGAGCACCGCGTGGTCGTACGCGAGGGTGTGGGCCAGCGCCACCATCCCCGGCCACATCGGGGAGAGCCGGAACCGGTCGATCGCCGACGGCGGCATCCCGATGCGGGCCAGGAACAACTCCACGGCGTCCGCGCGGCGTTCGTCGGCCAGGAGCGCGGCGAGCCGCTCGCCGTACCGGACGTTCCCGGCCCGCCGCTCGGCCTCCAGGGCGTACGGGGGTTCGTACACGGCGACCGCCGTCACCGGCAGCCCGCCCGCCACGGCCTCCAGCGCCAGCGCGCCGCCCGAGGAGAGCCCGTAGAGCAGCGCGGTGCCACCCGCCGCCCCGACGAGGGCCGCCAGGTCCTCGACCTCGCGGCCGACCGCGTACGGGAGGGTGTTCCCGCTGGCGCCGCGGCCCCGCCGGTCGTAGTTGAACACCGTGAAGCGGGGGGCCAGCAGCGCGGCGAGCTCCCGGTGGGTCTCGCGGGTGCAGAAGGCGCCGCCGACGAGGATCACGGGCGGCCCCTCCCCGGTGCGCTCGTAGGCCAGGGGCGTTCCGTCCGGGGACCAGACCGTGTCCGTGGGGTCCATGTGGTCCAAATGCGTGGGGTCCATAACGGAGGGATACCGCGAAAAGGGCGCGACCTCTCGTGGATGTGGCAGCGGGACCGATGAGTTCACGCCGCCGCGCCGGTCTGTCCTACGACGTGCCGGTACCGACTTTCGAAGGTGGACCCATGAGTGAGCTGCACGACATCCTGCGCGGGCACGTGGGCGGCGACGGCCGGGCGCCGGGGGCCGTGGGCCTGGTGGCGCGCGGCGACGAGGTGGAGGTGGCGGCCGTCGGGTCCGCCGACGCCGAGGGCAGCGCGCCGATGGCCCGGGACACGATCTTCCGGATCGCCTCGGTGACCAAGCCGATCGTGGCGGCGGCGGTGCTGGCGCTGGTCGAGGACGGCCGGCTCGCGCTGGACGCGCCGGTGTCCGAGTGGCTGCCGGAGCTGGCGTCGCCCGTCGTGGTGCGTACGCCCGCGAGCCCGGTGGACGACGTGGTCCCGGCCGTCCGCCCCATCACGGTGGAGGACCTGCTCACCTCCCGCGCCGGATACGGCTTTCCGGCCGACTTCTCGCTCCCGGCGGTCAAGCCGCTCTTCACCGAGCTGCTCCAGGGCCCGCCGCGGCCCCAGGACGTGGCGGCGCGGGACGCGTGGATGGCGGCGCTCGGCCACATCCCCCTGCTGCACCAGCCGGGCGAGGCCTGGCTGTACAACACGTGCTCGGACATCCAGGGCGTGCTGATCGCCCGGGCCGGCGGGGTCTCGCTGCCCGAGTTCCTGGCCGAGCGGATCTTCGGGCCGCTGGGGATGACCGACACCTCCTTCGCGGTCCCGGCCGCCGACCTGGACCGCTTCACCGGTTACTACCGGGCCGGCGCGGCGGAGAAGGGCGGCCTGGAGCTGGTCGACGCGCGGGACGGGCAGTGGAGCACCCCGCCCGCGTTCCCGTCCGGCGCGGGCGGACTGGTCTCCACCGTCGACGATCTGCACGCCTTCGCACGGATGCTGCTCGCCGGGGGCACGGTCGACGGCCACCGCGTCCTGTCGCCCGCGCTGGTGCGGCGGATGACGACCGACCACCTCACCCCGGCCCAGCGCCGGGCGAGCGCGCTGTTCCTGGAGGGGCAGGGCTGGGGCTACGGCGGCGCGGTCGACGTCGAGGCGGCCGACCCGTGGAACGTGCCGGGCCGGTTCGGCTGGATCGGCGGCACCGGAACGGCCGCGCACATCGTCCCGGCCACCGGCACGACGACCATCCTGCTCACTCAGCTGGAGCTGGCCGGCCCGAGTCCGCTCCCGGACCGGATGCGGGATTTCTGGCGGTACGCGGCCAACGCGTGAGGTCCGTCCGGGAGTTGTGGGACGGCTGCCCCCGTAGATTGGGATCATGACGGAACGCAGAGCCGACGGCAGCGCGGGAGACGCGGACTACGGGGCGATAGGCGTCGGGTACGCCGACTACCGGCGCCCCGAGCCCCGTATCGAGGAGTTCCTCTCCCGGGCGCTGGGCCAGGCGCGCACGGTGGTGAACGTGGGCGCGGGGGCGGGTTCGTACGAGTCCGCCGCGCGCGAGGTGACACCGGTGGAGCCGTCCGCCTCGATGCGCGCCCAGCGGCCCGCCGGGCTGGCGCCCGCGGTCGACGCGGTGGCCGAGCGACTGCCGTTCGACGACGGCTCCTTCGACGCGGCGATGACCACGTTCAGCGTGCACCAGTGGAGCGACGCCGGGGCGGGGCTGCGGGAGATGCGGCGGGTGGCGCGCGGGCCGGTGGTCGTGCTGACCTGCGACCCGGCGCTGGTGCGCGACTTCTGGCTGTACGCGTACGCGCCCGAGGTGCTGGACGCCGAGGCGCGCCGCTACCCGGCGATCGCGGACATCGCCGACGCGCTGGGCGGCCGGGTGAGCGTGCGGCCGGTCCCGATCCCGCTGGAGTGCCGCGACGGCTTCAACGAGGCGTACTACGGGCGCCCCGAGATGCTGCTCGACCCCGGCGCCCGCCAGGCGTGCTCGGCCTGGAGCTTCGTGGACGAGGCGGTGCGCGAGCGGTTCGCCCGGGAGCTGCGCCGTGACCTGGACAGCGGCGCGTGGGACGCGCGCTTCGGCGCGCTGCGCGGGCAGGCCGCGTACGAGGGCTCGTTGGTGGTGGTCCGCTCGGTCCCCGGGTGAGCGGCCGGTCGGCGCGGAGGCGATTCGGGGGAACGGGTTCCGCGCTGTACGGCCTGCTGTACGGTCGAAGCATGTCCAAGTCAGTGACGATCCGGGTCGACGACCAGCTGCACGCGCTGCTGAAGGAGCGCGCGGCGGCCGAGGGGTCGACGGTGACGGCGCTCATCACCCGGGCCGCGTACGAGGCGGTGCGCGATCCACGGCTCGAAGGCGCGGCGGAGGTGTTCCGCTCCTTCATCGCCGAGCAGGGCGACGCGTTCGACGAGGCCTTCCCGGACGACGCCCCCGACCAGCGGGACTCCTCGGGGCGGGCCGCCTGACGGTGGAGTTCCACATCGACATACGCTGGCTGCTCGAACGCCAGACGGAAGTGCTGCCCAAGCAGCCCGCGGTCCACGACTTCTCCGGCCTGGTGGCCGCCGTCGGCCGCCACCGCGTCAACACCCCGCGGGTCGAGGCGACCGTCGACAACTCCTGGCGGGCCGGCGCACTGATGCACGCGATCATCCGGCTGCGCCCCCTGCCCGCCCGCAACGCGCTCTTCGGCGCGGCGGTGGTGGTGGCGTACATGAACGCGGCGGGCGAGGGCCTGGACGCCCCGTACGGCGCGCTCATCGACCTCGCCCGCGACATAGACGCGGGCCACACCGACGCGTACGACGCGGCCGACCGGATTCGTTCCTGGCGGATCTAGCCTCGACTCCGCGAGCCCGCACCCGTTTGGCCTGAATGGCAGGGTTGCCCACGGGGAGCGTGGTGCGCCAGCGTGTGGGGGCATGGACCGTGACACCGGCGGCGCCGCCGCGAGCTCGCTCTCCCGTCGTCAACTGCTCGCCGCCGCCGGAGCGGCCGGGGCCGTCACCGCCGTCGGAGCGGTCCCCTCGGCGGCCCGCGAGCGCGGCGGTCTGTCGCTCTCGCTCCACGCGGCCACCAACGGATCCGCGACTCTCTCGCCCGCCGGGGACCGGCTCGTCGCCGAGGTCCAGAGCGTGCTGTGGTCGCTGCCCCGGCGCGGGGGCGCGGCGGTCCCGCTCACCCCGGCGGGCCTGGAACCGGGCCGCCCGGTCCACGCGCCCGACGGTTCGCTCATCGCCTTCTGCGCCTACGAGGGCGGCGGATTCCATGTGTGGACGATGCGGCCGGACGGCTCGGAGCTGCGCAAGCGCACCGAGGGGCCCTGGGACGACCGGGGGCCTGCCTGGTCGCCGGACGGGACACGGATCGCGTTCGCCTCCGAGCGCGCCGGCGACCCGGTGGCGGGCAGCCCGTACCGCGTCCATGTCCTGGACCTGCGGACCGGCCGGCTCACCCGGCTGACCGGGCTCACCGGCCAGGACGGGCCGCTCCAGGACGGGCCCTGGGAGGACTTCGACCCCACCTGGTCGCCGGACGGGGCGAGCGTGCTGTTCGTCCGCGCCAAGGTCGTCACCACCGCGCAGGGGCTCGCCGTGGAGGCGCGGACCGTGGCCGCCGTCGCGGCCGACGGGTCCGGGCCGGTCGCCGTCGTGCACACCGAGAGCGAAGCCGCGCAGGTGATGTGCCCCGCGCTCGCGCCCGACGGCCGCCGCCTCGCCCATCTGCGCACCACCGCCGCGCCGAACGCCTCCTGTGTGCTCGTCGTCGACGGCAAGCCGGTCGCCGTCGCCGGGGACATCGCGCCGGTGCCCCCGCGCTGGACGGCGCGGGGCGAGCTGCTGCTGACGGTCGACGGGCGCTTCACGCTCGTACGCCCCGAGCGGCCGGGCGAGCCGGAGACGATTCCGTTCGAGGGCGTGCTGCCGGTGCGGCGGCCGCGCTACCGGGTCAAGGAGTACGACCTCGGCGAGGGGCGGGCGCGGCCGGTGCGGGGCGTCCATCTGCCCGCGCTCTCGCCCGACGGCGGGCGCATCGCGTTCGCCGCCCTCAACACGCTCTGGCTGGCCGACACTTCGGGCGCGCGGCCGCCCGAGCGGCTGCGCGAGTCGACGCCGACGCGCTATCTGCTCGGCCCCGTCTGGACGCGCGACGGGCGGGCGCTGCTCTACTGCGACGACCGCGACGGACTGCTCGGCGTCCACCGTCGAGATCTGGCCACCGGCGAGGAGACCACGCTGGCGACGGGCGGCCGGGTGCACCCGGCGCTCTCACCCGACGGCAAGCGGCTCGCCTGCCTCGACATGACCGGCCACCTCGTCGTACGCGACCTGGCCGCCGGCACCGAACGCGTCCTGGCCGCGCCGCTGGGCGGCGGCGGGCTGCCCGGCCGCCCCAGCTGGTCGCCGGACGGCCGCCACCTCGCCTTCTGCGACCGCAACCGCCTCAACGCCCGCTTCAGGGAGGGCTACAACCTCATCCGGGTCGTCGACACCGAGACCGGTACGGCCCGGCTGCACGCGGTGGCGCCGCACGTGTCGGTGTCCGACCGGTACGACTCGGGACCCGTCTGGTCGCCCGACGGGCGCTGGATGGCGCTGATCGTCGAGTCCGCGCTCTGTCTGCTGCCCGTCGCCCCCGACGGCACCCCGCAGGGCCCGCCGCGCACCCTGACCGACGAGGCGGCCGACCACCCGTCCTGGTCGGGGGACGCCAGGACGCTGCTGTATCTGTCCGGTTCACGGCTGCGGCTCATCGGCGCCGACGGCGGCCCCGCGCGCACCGTGCGGATCCCGCTGGAGGCGCACCGGCCCACGCCCGCCGACACGGTGGTGCACGCGGGAAGGCTGTGGGACGGCACCGGCGAGAACGTCCGGGACGACGTCGACATCGTCGTACGAGACGGGCGCGTCGCCGCCGTCGAGCCGCACCGGGGCCGCCGCGCGCTGCGGCGGATCGACGCCGCGGAGCGTACGGTCGTGCCCGGGCTGTGGGACACGCACACCCACCCCTGGCAGAGCACCTACGGCGGCCGCCAGACGGTGGGCCAGCTCACCTACGGGATCACCACGGCCGTCTCGCTCGGCGGGTTCGCCCACGAACAGGCGCGGATCCGGGAGGCGGTGGCCGCCGGGCAGCTCGCCGGTCCCCGGCTGCTGACCACGGGGGAGCTGCTGGACGGCTCCCGGGTGGCGTACAGCATGGGGCGCGCCCACCGCACCCGGGAGGGGCTGCGCCGGTCGCTGGAGCGGGGTGCCGCGCTCGACTGGGACTTCGTCAAGACCTATGTGCGGGCGCCCGGCTGGGTGATGGAGGAGGCGGCGCGGTTCGCGCACGAGCGCCTGGGAGTGCGCGCCGGAAGCCATCTGCTGTCGCCCGGCGTCCAGCTGGGCCAGGACCTGACGACCCATCTCCAGGCCACCCAGCGCGCCGAGTACGGGCATGCCACCACCGCGTCCGGGCGCGCGTACGAGGACGTGGTGGAGGTCTACTCGGCGCGCGGCGTGCACTTCGCGCTGATCGCCACCCCCTTCACCGCGACGCCGCTGATCGGCGCCGATCCCGGGCTCGCGGCGGATCCCCGGGTCACCGCGGTGATGCCGCCGTGGGACTCGGCGCTGGTGCGGCAGACGGCGGGCGCGCCGCCGACCGCCTCCCAGCTCGCCACCCTGAGCACCGAGACCGACGTCTACCGCCGGGTGCTCGCGGCCGGCGGCCTGGTCGCGCTCGGCACGGACGCGCCGCTCGTGCCCGTCGGCCTCTCCCTGCACATGGGGCTGCGGGCGCTGCACCGGGCCGGGCTCTCCCCGGCGGCGGCCCTGCGCACCGCGACCGTGCACCCGGCGCGCCTCTTCGGCGTCGACCGGCACCTGGGCACCGTGGAGGAGGGCAAGCTCGCCGATCTGACCGTGGTGGACGGCGACCCGTTCGAGGACTTCGCGACGATGGTCCGGACGGTCTGCGTGCTGCGGGGCGGAGTCCCGTACGAGACCGCGGAGCTGGTGGCCGCGTTCGAGCGGCGGCAGCCGGAGCGGCACGCGGCGGACGACGAGGAATGGCTGTCGGTGGGACGGCTGATGCGGCGCGGCGGATGCTGCGACCTGGAGGCCGTGCTGCCCGGGTGAGCGGGGCCGTCAGCGGCTGGCGCCGACCGCCGCGACGATGGCGTGGGTCAGGCGGGTGACATAGGCGTCGTCGGTGGGGCCGCCCGCCGCGAGCATACGGAAGTACAGCGGCGCGCCGAACAGGTCGGTGGCCAGGGCCGTGTCGATGTCGGGCGGCAGTTCGCCGCGCAGGGTCGCGCGGTCGAGGAGGGTGGCGACCGCCGCGCGGCGCGGGCCGAGGACCGTGAGGTGGAGCGCGTCGTGCAGGGACGCGCTGCGGGCGGACTCGGCCAGCAGGTCGGGGAGGATCCGGCCCACCAGCGGGTGCCGCAGCGCCCGCAGGGTCTCCCGGACGAACCGTTCGACGTCGCCGTGCAGCGACCCCGAGTCCGTCGTCGTGGGGATGTGGGCGGCCGCCGCCTGCGAGACCAGCTCGACGACCATGGCCTCCTTGGAGGGCCAGCGGCGGTAGAGCGCGGCCTTGCCGACGCCCGCGCGGCGGGTCACGGCCTCCATGGACATCCGCGCGTACCCGGACTCCGCGAGCTCCTCGAACATCGCCCGGCGGATCGTCTCGGTCACGGACTCGCGCAGCACACCCGCGCCGGCGGGCGGGCGTCTGGTCTCGTCGTCACGGGTGCCGGCCATGATCGCAGGCTAACACGGAACGGAACGGTTGCGTTCCGTGTTCCGGCGGGTGTACGTTCGCGCCGTACGAGCCGGAACGGTGCCGTTCCGTTCCGCTCGGCGGGAGGCCCGCGGTGAAGTTCCTCTTCGACGACAAGGCGTTCTCCTTCCAGGCGCTGCGCACGGCGGGACACGCCGCCTGCGGCGGCGCGGACCTCGGGGAGGTGCTCGTGACCTGCGAGGGCATCCCCGACGGCAACGAGGCCGCCTGGTGCCGCGCCTGGTCGGCCACCGCCGCCCGGCTGCACCGCACCGGCGACCGGGCGCTGGCCGCCGGACACCGGGTGAGCGCCCGCGAGGCGCTGCTCAGAGCCTCCAACTACTACCGCGCGGCCGACTTCTTCCGCGTCGACGACCGCGACCACGACCGTGAGTCGGACCGGCTGGCCTGGCACTCGCGGGAGACGTTCGCCCGCGCCACCGAGCTGTTCGACACCCCGGTCGTCCCGCTGAGCATCCCGTACGAGGGCACCACCCTGCCCGGCTACCTCTTCCTCGCCGGGCCCGTCGGCGAGCCCCGGCCGACCGTGATCCACCACGGCGGGTACGACTCCACCCTGGAGGAGCTGTACTTCATGGTCGGCGCGGGCGCCCTGCGCCGCGGCTACCACGTGCTCGCCTTCGAGGGGCCCGGCCAGCAGTCGGTGCGCCGCGAGCGCCGGCTCGCCTTCCGGCACGACTGGGAGGCGGTCGTCACGCCCGTGGTCGACCACGCGCTGACCCTGCCGGGCATCGACCCCGCGCGGCTCGTCCTGTTCGGCACCAGCTTCGGCGGGCTGCTCGGCGCCCGGGCCGCCGCCTTCGAACCGCGCCTGGCGGCCTGCGTCCTGCACAACGGCATCTACGACTTCTGCCGGCTGCCCCTGACGGGCATCCCCGCGCACCTGGCCGAATGGGTCGCGGAGAGCCGCGACGAGGTGGCCGGGCCCGCCCTGGCGGTGGCCATGTCCCACAGCACCCAGCTGCGCTGGTTCCTGCGGCACGGGATGTGGGCCTTCGGGGCCAAGACCCCGGCCGAGGCGCTGCGCGCCTGTATGCCGTACAACCTCGACGGGGTGGCCGAGCGGATCACCTGCCCGACCCTGGTGCTGGACGCCGAGAACGACGTGGTCGCGCGCGGCGAGGCGCAGCGGGTCCACGCGGCCCTGCGCGCCGAGAAGGACCTCATCCGGTTCGCCGCCGCCGACGGCGCCGGCGAGCACTGCCAGGAGGGCGCGGCCCTCCACTTCCACCAGCGCGTGTTCGACTGGCTCGACGAGCGGGGGATCTGATGCTGCCCGACATCGCCGTCGTCCACGGGGTGCGCACACCCGTCGGACGCTTCAAGGGGGCGCTGGCGTCGGTTCCCGCCCACCGGCTCGGCGCCCTGGTGATCCAGGAGGCGCTGCTGCGCGCCGAAGCCGACCCGCACACCGTCGACGAGGTCGTCCTCGGCTGTGTCGGCCAGGTGGGGCCGGACGCGTTCAACGCGCGGCGCGCGGCCCTGGCCGCCCAGCTGCCCGTCGGCGTCCGCGCGTACAACGTCAACCGGCTGTGCGGCTCGGGCCTCCAGGCCGTCTGGTCCGCCGCCCAGACGCTCGCCCTGGGCGAGGCGCGGGTGATGGTGGCGGGCGGCAACGAGTCGATGACCCGTCAGCCGCTGCTCGACTACGGTGAGCGGGCCGCCGACGAGCTGCCCGGGGAGTCGCGCATCGACGGCACGTTCTCCCTGGTCACCGACCCGTTCTCGCACGGCCCGATGGGGCTCACCGGCGAGGCGGTGGCCGCCCGGTTCGCCATCTCGCGGGCGCGCCAGGACAGCTGGGCCGCCCGGAGCCAGCAGCGGGCCGCCGACGCCCTGGAACAGGGGCGGTTCACCGCCCAGACCGTCCCCGTCCTCACCCTGGACGGCACGGTCGAGCAGGACGAGCACCCGCGCCCCGGCACCACCGAGGAGCGGCTCGCCCGGCTCGACCCCGCGTTCGCCCCCGACGGCACGGTCACCGCCGGGAACTCGGCGGGGATCAACGACGGGGCCGCCGCCGTGGTGCTGACGCGCGGTGCGGATCTGCGCGCCGGCACCGTCCCCCTGTGCTGGCTGCGCGATGTGGTGGTCACCGCGCTGGAGCCGGAGATCATGGGCTTCGCGCCCGCCGGGGCCGTCAGGAAGCTGCTGCGGCGCGCCGGGCTCGGCGTCGGCGACCTCGCCGTGGTCGAGCTCAACGAGGCGTTCGCCGCGCAGGTCCTCGCCGTACTCGACGACCTCGAAGTGGACCCCCAGCGGGTCAACCCCAATGGCGGGGCGATCGCGCTCGGCCATCCCGTCGGCGCCACGGGAACGATCCTGCTGCTCAAGGCCGCCCATGAACTGCGCCGCACCGGCGGCCGGTTCGGCGTGGTCGCGCTGTGCATCGGCGGCGGCCAGGGCATCGCCGCACTCATCGAGAACCCGGAGGCGCGCTGATGGGCGAGTACGCCTGGTACCCCGGCCGGGAGCTGACCGAGCACAGCAACGTCGCCCGGTTCTGCCGGGCCCACGGCCTGGACGGCTACCGCGCGCTGCAGCGCCGCTCGGTCGCCGACCCGGAGTGGTACTGGTCCAGCGCCGCCCGCGACATGGGTGTGGTGTGGCACGAGGAGCCGCTGTGCGCCCGCGACGGGCGGGGCGGGATCGCGGCCACCCGCTGGTTCCCCGGCGGGCGCACCAATCTGGTCGACTCCTGTCTGGAGCGCCATGTGCGCCGGGGCCGCCCGGACGCGACCGCGCTGCGGTGGGAGCGCGAGGACGGCACACGCGGGCGGCTCGGCTACCGCGAGACGGCGCGGCTCAGCGCCCGGGTCGCCACGGGACTGCGCGGCCTGGGGGTGGGGGAGGGGGACCGGGTGGCGGGCTATCTGCCGCCCGGCCCCGAGGCCTTCCTGCTGCTCTTCGCCTGCGCCCGCATCGGCGCCGTACTGGTCCCGATGTTCTCCGGCTTCGGCGCCGACGCGCTGGCGGTGCGCCTCGCCGACGCCGGGGCGCGGGTGCTGGTGACGGCCTCGGCGACCACCCGGCGCGGCAAGCGGTACGAGATGCTGCCGGTCGCCCGGGCCGCGGCGGAGAAGGCCGCGGAGGTGCGCCACCTGGTGGTCGTGGCGGACGAACCGCCCGAGGACGCGCGGCCGTCCACCGTGGCCACCACCACCTGGCGGGCCCTCGGCGAGGCGGCGCCCGCCGAGACCGTACCGCTGCCCGCCGGCGCGCCCTTCCTCCTCCTGTACACCTCCGGCACCACCGGCCGCCCCAAGGGCGCCGTGCACACCCACGGCGGGTTCCCCGTACAGGTGGGCTCCGAGGTCCGCTACAACCTGGACGTGCGGCCCGACGACGTGGCGTTCTGGGTCACCGACCCGGGGTGGATCATGTTCGCGCTGGTCGTGGTCGGCTGCACCCTCGCGGGCGCCTGCGTCCTCGCGTACGAGGGCGCCGTCGACCACCCCGACCCGGCCCGGCTCCGGCGGCTCCTGGACGAGCACCGGGTAAGCGTCTTCGGCAGCTCGCCCAGCCTCGCGCGGGCCATGATGACCACCGCCGGGCCCGGTCCCGCCGCGTCCCGGCTGCGCATCCTCGGCTCCACCGGCGAGCCCTGGACCGAGGACGCCTGGCGCTGGTACTTCGAGGAGGTCGGCGGCGGGCGCTGCCCCGTCATCAACATCAGCGGCGGTACGGAGGTGGGCGGCTCGCTGCTGGCGTCCGCGCCCACCGTGCCGCAGTCGCCGTGCGGCTTCGCCGGCCCCTGTCTGGGCATCGACGCGGTCATCGAGGACGCGGACGGCGCCGAGGTCGCGGAGGGGGAGATGGGCGAGCTGGTGGTGCGCCAGTCCTGGCCGGGGATGACCCGGGGCCTGTGGCGCTCGCCCGAGCGGTTCGCCCACACCTACTTCAGCCGCCGGCCCGGCCGCTGGTCCCACGGCGACCTCGCGTCCCGCTCCGGCGGGGAGTGGTTCGTGCACGGCCGCCTCGACGACGTGATGAAGGTGGCGGGCAAACGGCTCGGCCCCGCCGAGGTCGAGGAGGCCGCGCTCGGGGACCCCGCGGTGGCCGAGGCGGCGGCGGTCGGGGTGCCGCACCCGGTGAAGGGCGAGGCCCTGTGGTGCTTCGTGGTGCCCGCCGGCGGGACGCTGTCGGCGCCGGAGACCGAGCGGATCCGGGCCCGCGTCGCCGAGGCGCTCGGGCCCGCCTTCCGGCCCAGCCGGGTGGTCGCCCTGCCCGAACTGCCGCGCACCCGCACCGGAAAGGTGATGCGCCGCCTCATCCGCGACTGCGTCACCCAGGACGCACCGGGTGACCTGTCCACCCTCGCCAACCCGCACAGCCTCCAGGCCCTGCGCGCCGCCGTCCACGACGGGGCGGCCGACGGCTGAGAGCGGACGGGGGTGTGAAGACCGGCCCTGACACCGGACCACGGCCGCGCCCGAGTACGAAGCGAACAGCGGCCCCACACAAGGGAGTGCCATGCCGACGATCGACATTCTCCTGCCCGGCTTCGCCATCGACACCGACCAGGGCTACCCCGCCTTCTGCGGTGTCTTCCTCGTCCGGGGCGCCGACGCGGGCGGCCGCCCCCGCACCGTCCTCGTCGACGCCGCCCACGTCGGGCGCCGCCCCCATCTGTGGGCCGCGCTCGCGGCCCACGGTCTGACGGCGGCGGACATCGACACCGTGGTGCTCACCCACGCCCACTGGGACCACGTCCAGAACATCGACCTGTTCCCCCGCGCCGAGCTGCTCCTGCACGGCGACGAGCGGCGCTACGCCCACGCGCCGCACTCCAACGACTGGGCCACCCCGGCCTGGACCGGGCTGCTGCTCGAACAGCTGCCGATCCGCGAGGTGGCGGACGGCGAGGAGATCCTGCCGGGCGTCAGCGTGATCGCCCTGCCCGGCCACTCGCCCGGCAGCATCGGCGTCCTGGTCGACACCGACGCCGGGGTGGCCGCCATCACCGGCGACGCCCTGCACTTCGCGTATGTGGCCACCACCCGGCGCAACCCGCTGGTCTTCTGGGACGCCGACCTCGCGGCCCGCAGCATCGACCGGGTGGTGCGCACGGCCGACGTCATCTACCCCGGCCACGACCGCCCGTTCCGCCTCACCGCCGACGGCGCCGTCGACTACCAGGAGCCGTTCGCGCTCACCGTGACCGGGCTGCGGCCGGACACCGAAGGCCTCGCCTTCGCCGACGGCTCCTCGCGCCCGCTGTGGGTGATGCCCGGGGTGGACGAGCAGCGCGCGCTGTACGAGAAGAACGCCGAGGAGGCACGGCGGCGCATGGCCGGGGTGCCGCGGGTGGTGCGTCCGCGGTGAGGCGGCCGGTCAGGCGGTGGCCCGCGCCCGGGTGAGCAGTTCGGTGAGGGAGCGGTTGAGCTCCTCGAAGAACGGCCCGGGGGCGTCGCGCGGGAAGAAGTGGCCGCCCGGCAGGGTGGTGAGCCGGAACTCACGTGCGTACCGCTCCCAGGCGTACACCGCTGCCGCGTCCACCAGCGCGTCGTCGGCTCCCGCGAAGGCCCGGACGTCCAGGGACAGCCGCTGCGCCGCGTCCTTCGGGCCCGCCGCGTCCTCGGGGTCCCCCGGGTCCCTCGGGTCCCTCGGTTCCGGCAGCCCCGCCTCCCGGTGGCTGGCGCAGATCCGCAGGTCGTCCCGGACGATGGGCAGCAGCGCGCGGAGCCAGTCGTCGCGGCCCAGGAACTGCGGGTGCAGCCCGCCGATGTCCACCAGCAGCCGGGCGAGCTCGGCGTCCCCGTACAGATCGGCGGGCGGCAGCGGCGGGGTGAGGTGCGGGGCCGCGTACGCGCCGACGAACAGCGCGAGCGGCGCCCGGCCCCCGCCCCGCGTCCTGGCCGCCGCCACCGCGAAGGCGATCAGCGCGCCCATGCTGTGCCCGTAGAAGGCGTACGGGCGCTCCAGCCAGGGGGCGAGCTCCTCGGCCAGGGCGCCGGCCACCGTCCCGGCCTCCTGGAACCGGGGTTCGCGGAACCGGGACTCGCGGCCGGGCAGCTGCACCGGCAGGACGTCGACGCCGTCCACCACCCGGGCCGGCCAGGGGCCGAAGAACGACGCCCCGCCGCCCGCGTGGTGGAAGCAGAACAGCCGCAGCGGCGCGTCCTCGCGCGGTGTCCGCACCAGGCAGCCCGCCGCCGAGGCGGTGGCCGGGCCGCTCACGCGCGCACCACCTCGTACATCTGCTGGAAGGTCGCGGCCTCCAGGAGGTCGGCGACCGGGACGCGGCGGCCGGTGACGCTCTCCACCACGGTGACCAGCCGCAGCAGATGGACCGAGTCCCACTCGGCCACTTCGTCCAGCGGCCGGTCCAGGTCGTCGGGGGCGAGCCGGATGCCGAGCTCGTCCTCCAGGAGCGCGCAGAACTCGGCGGTGTCGGCGATGGCGGTGGCGGTCATGTCAGCTCTCCTCGAAGGCGGTGTGCAGCAGCAGATGGGCGGGGGCGGGCGTGATGGCGCGCAGGGTGTGGCGGAAGACCACGGTGGTGGGGTCGTCGGGGACCACGCCCGCCGGGACGAAGCCGTGGTCGATGTAGAAGGAGGCGAAGGCGGCGTTGCGCGCGGTGGGGCGGTGGCGGGCCGTCACGCCCTGGGCGCCGGTGGCCGCCGCGTGCTCCAGGACGGCCGCCAGACAGGCGTGCTCGATGCCGCGCGAGAACACCCGGCAGCTCAGCACGTAGTTGTCGATGTGCACGTCGTGCGCGTCGCGGCGCAGGAACACCGCCCCGACCAGGCCGTGGTCGCCGAACCGGTCCCGGGCGTGGACCACCAGCACACCGCCGTCCGGGCGTTCGGCCCACCGCGTCACCTGCGGCAGCTGGAGCCGCTCGGGCGCGAGGTGGAACTGGTTGGTGCGCAGGGTGAGCTGGGAGACCCGGGGCAGCTCCTGGGGCTCCGGCGGGCGTACGGTCACCTCGATGCCGAGCCCGTCCAGATAGTCCTGGTACGAGCCGACGTCCTCGCGGAACTCCTGGCGCCGGGCCTCCGTGCGGTAGCGGCCCGCCCGCTCGCGGTCCTCGTCGGTGAGCACCGGCAGGTCGAACCAGCCGTCGGCGAGCAGCGCGGCCGGGTGCAGGGCCGGCTCCTCGTCGACCCGGACCACCGCGACCTGCGGCAGCTGCTCCCGTACCAGACCGCACTCGAAGGTGCTGTCGTCGACGAAGACGAAGCTGTCCAGGCCGATCCCGAGCCGTTCCGCGATGTCGCGCAGATTGTCGTGCTTGGCCGACCAGTTGGCGTTGACGCGCACGAAGTCGTCCTCGCGCAGCAGCATCGCGGGGTGTTCGCGCAGCGCCTCGCGCACCCGGTCCCCGTCGTTCTTGCTGCTCACCGCGAGCAGTACGCCCTGCGAGCCGAGCTGGGCCACCACGCGCTGGAACTCCACGAACGCCTCGCCGCGCAAGCCCCCGCCGAGCTCCACGCCGTCCACGCCGTCCTCGCCCAGCACCCCGCCCCACAGCGTCCCGTCCAGATCGAGGACCAGGCACTTGCGGGTGCGGCCGAGCAGCCCGGTGACGAGGTGGCCGACGTCGCGGGCGTAGCTCGCGAGCAGCCCCTCCGCGAGGCGCGCCTTGGCGTAGAGGCCGGTGCGCGGTTCGTACGCGGGAGTGCCCTGGGCGACCAGCGGGTCGAGGTCGACGACGATCAGCCCGGGGTGCTCCTCGGCGAGGGCCAGCAGCCCGCTGTTGAACTCCCGCCACACCACCCCCAGCCGGGCCCGCGAGCGCAGGTCCACCAGCTGACGGGCGTGGCCGTGCAGCAGCGGGACGGTGTTGAGGACCAGCGGGCCGCGCCCGCTCTCCTGGTGGGCGCGGACGGCCCGGCGGATCAGGTCGAGCCGGGAGCGGGCCGCGGCCTCGACGTCCGCCACCCGCCAGGGCAGCGGCACCTCCTCGAAGACGGTCTGCGCGTCCAGCAGGCAGAGGGTGAGGCGCGGCCGAGGACCGGACCCGGAGCCGCCGGGCCCGAGCAGGTCCGCGAGGTACGAGCCGTACGGCGAGACCACCGGGTCCAGGAGCAGCCCGTGGCGCGCCAGCTCGGCGGTGAGCGGGGCGACCAGCGGGGCGACGGTGGACTGGCCGGTGACGGCGACCCGGACCACCGGCACGTCCGGGTGGTGGCGGGCCACCTCCTCGCGGTCGAGCCGGGCGAGCAGCTGTCCGGCGGCGGGCAGCCGCGGCTCCGGCAGCCGGGCGAGCAGGGCCCGTACCGAGGGGTACTCGGCCTCCAGCCGTCCGGCCGCGTACAGGCCGCGCAGGGTGCTCAGCGCCTCGGGGTCGCGCCAACCGCCGCCCGTGGCGGGTGCGTCGAGCGGTTCGATGGTGGTCATGCGCGCTCCAGGGCGATGCCGGACTTGATCCACTTGCTGGACTCCACGGCGACGGTGACGGCGCGCCCGCCGCCCTGCCACTGGCCGAGCAGCTCGGCGAGTTGCAGGAAGGGCAGCGCGTTGCCGTTGTTGCCGACCGTGCGCACCACGTTGACGCGCCGGGCGAGCGGGGCGGGCATCGCCTCGGAGATACGGTCGCTCATCCGGCCGGAGAGCTGCGGCGGCAGGAGGTAGTCCACCTGGTCGGCCGTCCAGCCGACATCCCCGACGAGCTCCCAGAACATCTGGGTGGCCAGGACCGGAACGGCCGCCTCGATCGCCTTGTAGTCCTCGGAGACGGCGGTGCGGTCGCTGTGCCGGTCGCCCAGGCCGAACCAGTCGATGACCTGGCCGGGCGCCTTGCCGAGGCCCACCAGGCGGTTGAGCACCTGGCGGATCTCGACGCGCTCGCCGAGCGGCTCGGCGCTGAGCACGGCCGCGCCCGCCCCGTCCCCGAACAGGATGTAGTTGACGAGCTCGGCGGAGGTGCGCGAGCCGGGGTCGAAGTCGGTCTCCAGATGCTTGGCGCAGACGTCGCCGCCGATCACCAGGACGGTCGAGCAGCGCCCGGCCAGCAGCAGGGTGCGGGCCACGTCGAGCGCCTGCACGGCCCCGGCGCAGCCGGACTGGAGCTGGTAGGTGGGGACGTTGTCGATGCCGAGGCGGTCGGCCACCAGGTTGACGGTGGCGGGCATCAGCTGGTCCGGGGTGGCGGTGCCCATCACGACGCAGTCGATGTCGACGGCCTCCAGGCCCGCCGCGGCGAGCGCCCGGTCCGCGGCGGTCGCGGCGATGTCCGCGAGGGAGTGGCGGACCTGGCCGGTCGCCAGGTCGACGGCGAAGTGCCGGCTGACGTTGCCGATGAACATCTCGGCCCACTGCTCGTCGACGCCGACGAGCTTGGCCAGGGTGGCGTTGTCCACCGGTTCGCCCGGCAGACAGGTGCCGACCGAGACCAGATGGGCGACGGGGGCGGGTGACGGGCTCATGTGCGCGGTCCTTCCGGGGCGGACGGCTCGGACGGGGCGGTGGAAGCGGTCGGTACGAGCAGGCGCTCGCCCAGATAGCGGCTGAGGTCGCCGACGGTCTCCAGGCTCGCCAGCAGCTCCTCGACGGGCAGGCTGCCGAGCTCGGGCAGCTCGTTCTCGATGCGCGTCTTGAGCTCCATGACCTGGATCGAGTCGAAGCCGAGGTCCTCGGCGAGGCGGGAGCGGTCCCGTACCGCCGCGGGGTCGTGCCCGCCGACCCGGCACACCAGACGGCGCGTCACCTCGGAGACCCGGTGGGGGGAACCACCGTCCGGGATCGGCGGGCACGTTTCCGCGGTGGCCGCCGCAGGCGGTTCCGCGGCTGCCGCGTCCGTGGCGGGGAGGCGGGGCGCGGGCAGTTCGGGGGCGGTGGCCGAGCGCCAGGCGCGGAAGCTGTCGTCGAAGACGTACGGCGGCAGCCGGCGCGGCACCCGGTCGGCCGGCGGGTACAGGCTGTCCCAGGCGGGGGTGACCCCGGCGCTCCACAGCTGCCCGAGCAGATGGTGCAGGGGGTGGCGGGGCGCGCGCTCGCCCGGGTGGGCGGCCAGGCAGCTCACGGGTTCCGCGCCGGACGGCCGGAGCCGGGTGAGCAGGGGGGTGAGCACGGCGCGCGGGCCGACCTCCACGATGTGGGTGACACCAGACGCGTACAGCTCGGCGGCGGCGTCGGCGAACCGTACCGGCGCGGTGAGCTGGCGTGCCCAGTATGCGGCGTCCATCCGCTCCTCGCCGCCCATGACCCGTCCGTACACGGTCGAGAAGACCGGCAGGGCGGGCTCGCGCACCTGCACGTCCGCACCCTCGGCGCGGAACGGCTCGACGGCGGGCCGCATCAGCGGGGAGTGGAAGGCGTGCGAGACGGTCAGCGGGCGGGCGGTGACGCCCCGGTCGGCCAACGCGGCTCGCATCAGGGCGAGTTCGTCCAGGTGACCGGCGACCACGGTGCTGCGCGGCCCGTTGACAGCCGCGACGCACATCCGCCCGGGGGCGGTGAGCAGCGCCTCCACCTCCGCCTCGGGCAGCGGTACGGCGAGCATGCCGCCGCCGTCCGGCAGCGCCTCCATCAGCGCGCCCCGGCGGGCGACCAGGCGCGCCGCGTCCGCCGGGTCGAGCACCCCGGCCGCGCACGCGGCGGCGAACTCGCCGATGCTGTGGCCGATGACGGCGGCGGGCCGGACCCCGGCGTCGACCAGGGCGCCCGCCATCGCGTACTCGACCGCGAAGAGCGCGGGCTGGGCCAGTCCCGTGCGGTGCACGCCGGGGTCGCCCTCCAGCACGGCGTCGCGCACCGACAGGCCGAGGTGAGCGGCCAGGTGCCCGTCGATCTCGTCGAGGAGGCGGGCGTAGCCGGGCGAGGTGGTGTACCAGGAGGCCGCCATGCCGGGGTGCTGGGCGCCCTGGCCGGTGAACGCGAACGCCACCGCGGGTGCCGTGCGGCGCACCGCGCCGTCCTCGTCGTGGGTGCGGCCGGCCGCCTCGCGCAGCCCCGCCACCAGGGTCGCCAGATCGCCCGCGGCGACGGCGACCCGGTGCGGCAGCCGGGACTTGACGCGGTTGCTGGTCCAGCACAGCTGGGCGAGCCGGTCCTCGGGCTGCCGGGCCAGCGCGTCGGCCTGGGCCAGCAGATTGGGGCCGAGCTGGCGTGCGGAGCGGGCCGAGACGGTGAACACGCCCGGGACCCGCTCGCCGGAGCGGTGCACCGCGCGCGGCGGCGAGGAGAGCACCGCGTGCGCGTTGGTGCCGCCCATGCCGAAGCTGCTGACGGCCGCGTGCACGGTGCCGGACGGCAGCCGCAGCGGGGACCTGAGCAGCGTCAGACGCCGCCCGGACAGCTGGAGCTTCGGGTTCTCGTCGTCGGCGAACCGGCTGGGCGGCACCGTCCGGTGGTGCAGCGCGAGCACGGTCTTGACCACTCCGGCGATTCCCGCGGCCCCCTCGGCGTGCCCGAAGTTGCTCTTCACCGAGCCGAGCGCGACGCTGCCGCCGCTGCGGCCGCTGGTGAGGTGGCCGAGCGCCTGGGCCTCCATCATGTCGCCGAGCAGGGTGCCGGTGCCGTGCGCCTCGATGAAGCCGATGTCGTCGGCGCCCACCTCGGCCGAGCGCCAGACCCGCTCGATGAGCTGCTGCTGGGCCCACCGGTTGGGCGCGGTGATGCCGTTGCTGCGGCCGTCCTGGTTGACACCGGTGCCGCGCAGCACCGCGTAGACGGGCTGGCGGTCGGCGAGCGCGTCGGAGAGCCGGCGCAGCACCAGGACGGCGACGCCCTCGGCGCGCCCGATCCCGTCGGCCGAGGCGCTGAACGGCTTGCAGCGGCCGTCGGGCGCGGACAGGCCCGCCTGGGTGTAGAAGATGTTGAGGACGGGCGTCATGATCAGGTTGGTGCCGCCGGCGAGCGCGTAGTCGCAGTCGCCGGCCCGCAGCGCGCCCGCGGCGAGGTGCAGCGCGACCAGCGACGACGAACAGGCCGTGTCGACGGCCAGGCTGGGGCCCTTGAGGTCCAGGTGGTACGAGACGCGGTTGGCGCCCATGAAGTAGCCGTTGCCGGAGCCGTGCCGGGCGGTGATCCCGTCGTAGTCGGCCAGCTGGAGGTGGGCCCACTCGTTGGCCATCACCCCCACGAACACCCCGGTGTCGGTGCCGGCCAGGTCCTCGGGAGCCATGGCCGCGTCCTCGATGGCCCGCCAGGAGCACTGGAGCAGCAGCCGCTGCTGCGGGTCCATGGCCGCCGCCTCGCGCGGCGCGATGCCGAAGAACGCGGGGTCGAAGGCGTCCGGGTCGTCGATGAAGCCGCCGCGCACGGTGTTGGAGCGCCCGGGGGGCCGGGCCTCGCCGGGGGCGGCCGGGTCCGCCAGCCGGTAGCGGTCCGCCTCCCAGCGCTCCTCGGGGACGCGCCGGGTGCCGTCCCGGCCCTCCATGAGGAGCTTCCAGAACTCCTGGGCGTCCCGGGCCCCGGGGAAGCGGCAGTCGAGCCCGACGACCGCGACCGGTTCGGGTGCGCTCACGAGGCGGCCCCGGTGTCCCCCACGGCGAGCAGCTCGGCCAGGTGCCCGGCGATGGCCCGTACCGTCGGGAAGTCGTAGGCCAGGGTCGGCGGGACCGCCAGCAGATGGCGCTCCTCTATCTCGCCGCAGATGCCGATCGCGGCCACCGAGTCGATGCCGTAGTCGGCGAGCGGGGTCGTCGGGTCGATCTCCCGGGCGGGCCGGTGCAGATGGAAGGCCACCCGGTCGGTGAGCCACTTCTCCAGGTCCGCGGGGGCCAGCACGGGGGTCTGCGGCCGGATCGCGATGCGGGTGTCGGGGGCTATGGACATGAGGATCCTCTTCCTTGGGTCCTTGGGGGCGCTCGGTGGGCCGGGCGGGCTCAGCGGCCGGGGGCGGCCAGCGGAGCGGACTGCTCGGCGCTCTCGGCCGGCCGGGCGACGAGGGCCGCCACCGGCCGTTCCAGGCGCTGGTGGAGTACGGGCAGGGCGCCGTCGGTGAACAGACGGCGCATCAGGGTGCGCTGGGTCTTGCCGCTGGTGGTCTTGCGGACCGCGCCGGGGCGCACCAGGACCACACTGGCGGCGGGGAGCTGGAACCTGCGGCTGAGCACCGTCTGGACCTGGGCGGCGAGGGCGGGCAGGTCGTGCTCGCCCTGGGGGCTGGGGCGGACCTCCTGCACCACCACGACGTGCGAGCGGTCCCCCTCCTCCTCGCCGACGGTGAACACCGCGCCGCCGCCGCGCCGCAGGGCGGGCCCGGAGTCCTGCACGGCCTGCTCGATGTCCTGCGGATAGAGGTTGCGGCCGTGGTGGATGAGCATCTCCTTGATGCGGCCGGTGACGAACAGCTCGCCGTCCACGAGGGCGCCCAGGTCGCCGGTGCGCAGGAAGCCGGCGCGGCCGTCGGCGGTCTCGGCGCGGAAGGTCTCGTCGGTGGCCTCGGGCCGGTTCCAGTAGCCGCGCGCCACCGAGGGGCCGCGCAGCCAGATCTCGCCGACCTGTCCGTCCGCCAGCACCTCGCGGGTCATGGGGTCGACGATGAGCACCTCGCTGCTCGCCGGGGCGCCGCAGCCCACCAGGGTCCTGGAGGCGCGGTCGGGGCGGGCGGGCCGCAGCTCGTGCTGCTCCAACTGGTGGGCGTCCACGTCCAGTTCGACGTGCCGGGTGGTGGTGTCCCCGGCGGTGGCGAGCAGGGTGTTCTCGGCCAGGCCGTAGCAGGGGAACAGCGCCTCGGGGCGCAGCCCGTTGGCGGCGAACCGCGCGGTGAAGGTGCGGATGGTGGCGGCGCGCACCGGCTCGGCCCCGTTGAGCGCCACCCGCAGGCTGGACAGGTCCAGCCCCTGGGCCTGCTCCTCGGTGGTGCGGCGGACGCACAGCTCGTAGCCGAAGTCGGGCGAGGCGGTGCCCTCGACGCGGTAGTCGTGGATCATCCGCAGCCAGCGGTGCGGCTGCTTGATGAAGGAGATGGGCGACATCTGGACGCTGGTGCCGCCCATCCACAGCGGGTGCAGCGTCATGCCGATCAGACCCATGTCGTGGTAGAGCGGCAGCCAGCTGCCGGTGACGACACCGGGTCCGGTGAGCATCGCGCGGTGGATGGCCTCCTGGTTGGCGGCCAGGTTGGCATGTGTGACCATGACGCCCTTGGGGCGGCTGGTGGAGCCCGAGCTGTACTGGAGGAAGGCGACGTCGTCGTCGCGGACCTGCGGCGGGAACCACAGCGCGGGGTCCTCGCCGTCGTCCTCGGTCGTCAGACACACCACGTCCTGCTCGCCCGAGGCGGCCAGCCAGGCGGCGAGCGCCTGGCGCTGCTCGGGCACGGTGAGGACGGCGCCCACCGAGGCGTCCCGCAGGATGCCGCTGACCCGGGCGAGCCGCTCGCCGGGCTCGTCCGGCAGCGGCGCCGGGATGGCTGTCCGCCCGGCGTAGAAGCAGCCCAGGAACGCGGTGACGAACTCCAGGTCGGGCGGGTAGAGCAGCAGCACCGGGCGGCTCGGGTCGCCCAGCGACTCCTGGCGCAGCCGGGTGGCGACGAGCCGGGCGCGGCGGTCGAGCTCGCCGTAGCTGAGCTCCTCGGGCCGCATGTCCCGCCCGTCCTCGTGCAGGTACACGAACGCGGGCCGGTCGGGGTGCTGCTCGGCTCCGGCGCGTACGGCCTCGGTCAACGTCTGGTGCATCTCTTCCCCTGTCGGTCTGTCCGGGCTGGCGCGGCACCAAGTGCCATCTGTCGAACCATCGTTGGTGGGAAGCGAAAAGGACGTGTAAAGGCAGCCTTGAGGTGCACGTCGCAGCTTCGGAGGTTCCCGCAGGGTGCGCGGGGGAGGGGGAGAGCGAGGGGTGTTCACACGTGGAGGAAGGAGAAGTTGGCACCCAGTGCCGCAAGCTCTCCTCACTCTCCCGTCACCCAGATGTGAGTCAACACTGTTTCGATACGCCATTGACTCGATTGGCGGGCAGGTCTAGCGTCGTCAACCGCACGGCCACAGACGGCAGTTCACGCAGCACCCTCTTCCTTCCGAGGAGCGGCACCCGTGACCACTCAGCTCGCAACCGGTACGACCGAGCAGGACCAGGCCGCCGCCCACCGCTGGTGGGTCCTGGGCGTCCTCGTGGTGAGCCTCCTGCTCGTGGTCCTCGACACCTCGATCCTGAACGTCGCCCTGAAGACGCTCGCCGAGCCCGCACCCCGGGGCCTGGGCGCCTCCTCCAGCGCGCTCCAGTGGTCGGTGGACTCCTACACGCTGGTCTTCGCGGCCCTGCTGTTCAGCACCGGCGTGCTGGCCGACCGCTGGGGCCGCAAACGCACCCTGGTGGCCGGGCTCGTCGTCTTCGGCGGCTGCTCGCTCTGGTCCGCCTACGCGGGCAGCGCGGGTGAACTCATCGCGGCCCGCGCCGGACTCGGCGTCGGCGGCGCGCTGGTGATGCCGGCCACCCTGGCGATCATCATGAACGTCTTCCCGCCCGCCGAACACGCCAAGGCCGTCGGCATCTGGGCCGGGGCCGCGGGCCTCGCGGTCGCGGTCGGCCCCATCACCGGCGGCGCGCTCCTGGAGCACTTCTGGTGGGGCTCGGTCTTCCTCATCAACATCCCGATCGTGGTGATCGGCACGGTCGCCGCGCTGGTCGTGGTGCCGGAGTCCAAGGACCCCGGGCGCGGCGGCTACGACCCGCTGGGCGTCGCCCTGTCCGTGGCCGGACTGACCCTGCTGGTGTACGGGGTGATCCAGGGCGGCGAGTCGGACGACTGGGCGGCGGGCCGGGTGTGGGGCACGATGCTGGGCGGGCTCGCCGTGCTGGCCGCCTTCGTCCTGTGGGAGCGGCGGGCCCGGCGCCCCGCGCTGGACGTGGCGCTGTTCCGCGTGCCGCGCTTCTCGGCCGCCGTCACCGTGATCGGCCTGGTGTTCTTCGCGCTCCTCGGCGCCACCTTCTTCCTGGTGTTCTACCTCCAGAGCGTGCGCGGCTGGACCCCGCTCCAGGCCGGGTACTGCCTGCTGCCGCTGGCCGTCGCCCAGCTGGCGTTCTCGCCGCCCGCCACCCTCGCCGCCAAGCGGATCGGGGTGCGCCCGGTGTGCGCCTTCGGGATGGCCCTGACCACCCTGGCGTTCCTCACCGTCGCCACCGTCGACGAGCACACCTCGCTGTGGCTGCTCGAATCCGTCTTCTTCGTGCTCGGTGTGGGCATCGCCTGTGTGATGCCGCCCGCCACCGCCGCCGTCATGTCGGCGCTCCCCCGGCAGCGCGCGGGCACCGGTTCGGCCGTCAACACCACCTTCCGCCAGGTGGGCGGCGCGCTCGGGGTCGCGGTCCTCGGCTCGGTGCTGTCCACCGCGTACCGCTCGCGGATGACGGACCACCTGGACGCCGTGCCGGACCGGCTGCGCGGCAAGGCGGGGGAGTCCGTCCAGAGCAGCCTCGCCGTGGCCGACGCGCTCGGCCCGCGCGGCGCCGCCCTCGCGGACCACGCCGTCACCTCGTTCGTCTCCGCGATGCACCTCACCGCACTGGTCGCCGCGGGGGTCACCTTCCTGGGTGCCCTCGTCAGCCTGCTCCTGCTGCCCGCCCGCACCCCGGACGGGCCCGTCGGGGCGGAGGAAACCGCCAGGGTCCACCACTCCTCGGAGGTCTGAGCATGCCACCACCCGTTCCACCGGAGGCCGAGGGCGCCGCGCCCGCCGGCCTCCGCCCCGTGTCCACGCCCACCGCCCGGCCCCCCGGCCGCGGCGGACGCCGGCGCGACCCCGCGGCCGACCGGTCGATCCTGGAGAGCACCCTGGGCCTGCTGGGCGAGGGGTGCAGCTTCAGCGCGCTGTCGATGGACCTGGTGGCGCAGCGGGCCGGGGTCGCCCGCGCCACCGTCTACCGCCGCTGGCGCAACAAGGAGGAGCTGGTGCTCGCGGCCCTGAGCAGCCTCGACGTGCCCGTCACCCCCTCGGACGGACTGCCCCTGCGCGACCGTCTCGTGGACCTGGTCGACCAGATCCGCCACCGCGGCCAGGACACCAATCTGCACCGCCTGCTCGCCGGCCTCCTCGGGGAGGCGGTGCACCGGCCGCAGCTGGTGCAGCGCTACGAGGACAGCGCGGTCGCCGCACGGAGGGACGCCATGCGGCAGGTGCTGCGCGACGGGCTGGACAGCGGGGAACTGCGCCCCGGTCTCGACGTCGACCAGGCCATCGAGCTGCTCACCGGGCCGATGCTGGCGCGGCTGATCCTGCGTCAGCGGCCCGTGGAGTCGGTCGCGTTCGCGCAGGCCATCGTCGACACCTTCCTCGACGGCACCAGGACCCACCCCACACCCCGGTAGCCCGGCCGCCTCCCTGGCCGGGCACCGGCGTACGCACTGGTCGGCCGCGCAGCCGCGCGGAGCCATCCGCCCGTCCCCGCGGACGGGTCCCGAACCACCTCCCCACCCAGGAGCCGCAACCATGAAGTTCCTCTTCGACGACCCCGCCTTCGACTACCAGGCCTTACGCGCGGCCGGCTACGCCGACTTCGGCGGCGCCCAGCTCGGCGAGGTCATCGCGGTCGCCTCGCGCATCCCCGGCGGCGACACCGACGCCTGGCGGCGCGAGTGGACCGCGCTCGCCGAACGCGTCCACGGCCTCGCCACGGCCGCGCTCGCCCAGCACCGCACCGTCGACGCCCGCTCCGCGCTGCTGCGCGCCCACACGTACTACCGCACCGCCGAGTTCTTCCTGCGCGACGACCCGCTGCGCGACCCCGAGGCGGCGCGGTTGATGCGGCTCTCCAAGGAGACCTTCGCCGAGGCCGCCCGGCTCATGGAGCGCCCGCCCGAGTTCGTCCGCATCCCGTACGGGGACGGCTCGCTGCCGGGGTACTTCTACCGGGCCGACGACTCCGAGGGGCCGCGCCCCACGCTCATCCACCACGGCGGCATCGACTCCACCCTCGAAGAGGGCCACTTCTTCATCGCGGCCGCCGCCCAGGCGCGCGGCTACCACTGCCTCTGCTTCGAGGGGCCCGGGCAGGGCTCGGTGCTGCGCGAGCAGCAGCTCACCTTCCGGCCGGACTGGGAGGAGGTGGTCACGCCCGTGGTCGACTTCGCGCTCGCGCAGCCGGGGGTGGACCCCGACCGCGTCACCCTGGTGGGCACCAGCCTCGGAGGGCTGCTCGCGGTGCGCGCCGCCGCCTTCGAGCACCGGCTGGCGGGGTGCGTCGCCCATGACGCCGTCTGGCAGCTGGGCGACGTGGTGTGGCTGCCGCCGTTCGTCCTCGAATGGGTGGAGCAGGGCTGCGACGACTTCGCCAACCCCGTGATGTACGGGATCGCCGTCCAGCAGACCTTCACGCGCTGGCTGCTGCGGCAGGCGATGTGGACGTTCGGGGCGGACAGCCCGGCCCAGCTGCTGCGCAGGATGCCCGCGTTCAGCCTGGCGGACGTGGTGGGGCGGGTGCGCTGTCCGGTGCTGGTGCTCGACGCCGAGGAGGACATGTTCTTCGCCGGTCTGGAACACGCCAAGAAGGTGTACACCGGTCTGAACAGCCCCAAGACCCTGCATGTCTTCACCGCGGACGGGGGCGGGGGAGCGCACTGCCACTCCGGCTCGATGAGCCTCTTCCACGACCGGGTCTTCTCCTGGCTGGCCGAGGCGCCGAAGGCCGGGGCCGCGGAGCCCGAACCCGTGCCGTCCGTCTGACGGTCGGCACACGCACGCCCGAGGCGGGCGGCCCGGGGGACACCCGGCCGCCCGCCTCGGGCACTTCTGTATGCGGCCCTCTGAATTAGTAATCGAATTCTCGCTGATTGATGGCCGAAATGGCTCCTGGGTGCTGCGCTCCAGGTGTTATCGCCCTTTTAATGGTTACGTAACGAGTGCTCGACTACGATGTTTATCGGCAATCGCGTGAATCTTGGGCGCGAGGGCCTGGGGTGAACGGGGAGATCCGAACTAGTTGAATGCCCGGCATGCATTCAAGGGGGTTGCGTCACGTGTCCCTGTCCTATGCACGAACGAGTCATCCGCTGCGCTACGAGGTGCTGGGGCGACTGCGGGTGACCTGCGGCGACGTCGATCTGACGCCGGCGCCACCGAAGATCGGCAAGCTGCTGGCTCTGCTGACGATCCGGGCAGGGGAGACGGTACCGGGCGACAAACTCATGGCGGAGCTCTGGGAACAGCATCCGCCGCGCTGTGCGGCGGCGAGCCTGCGGGTCTATGTGTCGCAGCTGCGCAAGCTGCTCGCCACACCGGGGCGGGCGTCGCCGATCGTCACCGTTTCCCCGGGTTACATTCTCGACATCAGCCAGAACCAACTCGATGTCCGGATCTTCGAGCGGCTGTATGAAAGCGGCCGGGCACGTTACCTGGCGGCCGACTACCCGGCCGCGTCCGAGTGTCTGAGAAATGCCCTCGCCCTGTGGCGGGGGCCCGTTCTGGACGGCATGTCGGGCTCTTCGGAGATCAGCTCGTTCGCCGCCGTGGCAGACGAGAAACGGCTGAACTGCATCGAGCTGAATATTGAATCAGCCCTGGCGCTGGGCCGCCATCACGCGGTGATAGAGGAGCTCAAGGGACTGGTCGTCCAGCACCCGCTGCGCGAGCCGTTCTACCGGCAGCTGATGGCCGCCCTCTACCGCGTCGGGCGCCAGGGCGACGCCCTGGGCGTCTACCGCAGCGCCCGCCAGGTGATCCGGGAGGAGCTCGGCGTCGAGCCGGGCCCGCCGCTGCGGCTCACCCAGGAGGCGATCCTGCGGGCCGATCCGGCCAGGCTGGAAGCCGTCGGGGTGACGGCGTCGGCGCGCTGAGACCCTGTCCTCCAACCACCCCCGGACCGCGTCGGCTCGGACCGCACCCCGAGCCGGCGCACGAGGTCAGAGAACCCGCCGCAGGGACTGCGGTGTGAGGTCCGCGAGCGTGGGATAGCCGTCCACGGCCATCAGCAGATCGGCCTCGGCGAGCAGCGAGCGCAGTACGTGGACGACGCCGTCGGTACCGCCGAGCGCCAGTCCGTACGCGTACGGGCGCCCCACTCCCACCGCTGTGGCGCCCAGCGCGAGGGCCTTCACCACGTCCGTCCCGCTGCGGACACCGGAGTCGAACAGCACGGGCAGAGTCCCGGCCGCCTCGACCACACCGGGCAGCGCGTCGAGGGCCGGCAGCCCGCCGTTGGCCTGGCGGCCGCCGTGGTTGGAGCAGTAGATGCCGTCCACGCCGCCGTCGCGGGCGCGTCGGGCGTCCTCCGGGTGGCAGATGCCCTTCACGACCAGCGGCAGCTCCGTCAGCGACCGCAGCCAGGGCAGATCGTCCCAGGTGAGCGGAGCGCCGAAGAGCTGCGCCCAGCGCAGCACGGCGGCTCTGGGGTCCTCCTCCGGGGTGCGCTCGAGCCCGGCCCGGAATATCGGGTCGGAGAAGTAGTTGGCCAGGCAGTGGCCGCGCAGCTGGGGGAAGTTGCCGGTGCTCAGGTCGCGCGGGCGCCACCCCGTCACCCAGGTGTCCAGGGTGACCACGACGGCCTTGAAGCCCGCCTTCTCGGCGCGCCGCACCAGGCTCTCGGCCAGCTCGCGGTCGGTGGGGGTGTACAGCTGGAAGAAGCCGGGCGTCGAGCCCGACTCGGCGGCGACCTGCTCCATCGGGTCGACGGTCAGCGTCGAGGCGACCATCGGGACGCCGGTGCGGGCGGCCGCCCGGGCCGTGGCCAGATCGCCGTGCCCGTCCTGGGCGCACAGTCCGAGGACCCCGATCGGAGCCATGAACAGCGGCGACGGCAGCGTCATCCCGAACAGCTCCACCGACAGGTCGCGCCGCGCGGCCCCGACGAACATCCTCGGATACAGCCCCCAGCGCTCGAAGGCGCCGACGTTGACCCGCTGGGTGTGCTCGTCGCCCGCGCCGCCCGCCACGTACGACCACAGGGAGGGACCGAGCGCCGCCTCGGCGCGGGACTCCAACTCCCCGTACGTGAGGGGGAAGCGCGGCGACACACCGCCGAGCCCCTCGAAGTAGATCTCGTTCTGGTAGAAACCGAACGGCTGGTTCATCAGACGGCCCTCTCCCCTCGATCCCGCTCCCACGGGCCCTCGCCCGGGCGCCCCTACAGTGCCCCATCGGACGCCGACGCCGCTTCACGCGGGCGGATAGGCGCGGTTGCGTACGAGCTCGAGGGTGAGACGGGTGAAGGCGCGGGCGGCGGCGCTCTCGTACGCGCTCTCGCGCCGCAACAGGGTCACCGTGCGGGCGGGCAGAGGGGGTTCGAGGGGGACCGGGCGCAGATACGGGTGGTCGTGCGTGACCGCGTCGGGCAGCACCGTGGCCAGCGGGGTGCGCCGGACGATCTCGGTGAGCGCCTGGACGGAGTTGGCCTCCACGGCGATGTCCGGCCGCACCCGGTGTGCGGTGAGGTAGGCGTCGATGTGGCCGCGGGTGGCGAAGTCGCCGCTGAGCAGGGCGAGTCGGCGGTGTGCCAGCTCATGGACGGGCAGCGGACCGGGGGTGTCGGGGGCGTCGGCGGTCACCAGCGTCAGCGTCTCGGTGAACAGGGGCGCCCCGCTGACACCGGGCAGACGGGGCCGGTCGAAGGCGATGCCGAGGTCGAGCTCGTCGGCCAGCAGCCCGGCCTCGATCCGGTCCTGCGCCATTTCCCTGACGTCCAGGGCGAGACCGGGGTGGCGGACGTGCAGCTCGGCGACGAGGGGGCCGGTGAGATACGCGGTGAAGGTCGGCGTCACCGCCAGCCGCAGACCGCCGCGCGACAGGTCGGCCACGTCCAGGACGGCCCGCTCGGCGGCGGCCAGCTCCCGCAGCGCCCGGCGGGCGTAGTGGACGTACGTCTGGCCCGCGTCGGTGAGCCGTACGGTCCGGCCGGTGCGGTCCAGGAGCTGCGCCCCCACCGTGCGTTCGAGCTGTTTGACCTGCTGGGAGAGCGTGGGTTGGGAGATCCGCAGCTCCTCGGCGGCGCGGGTGAAGCCGCCGTGCTCGGCGACGGCGAGCAGATAGCGCAGATGACGCAGTTCCGGAGCCATGAGACCAACTATAGATGAGACCAATAGAAGAGATGTTCAGTACGTCTTGGACGCTATAGGTCCAGGTCATGCATGGTGGATCTCGTCAGCCCGCAAGGGCGACAGCCACTGAAGGGAGTGACATGCACGACCTCACCGAGGGCGTCGCGCGGTTCCGCCGTGACGTCTTCCCGGCCAAGGCGGACCTTTTCGCCACATTGGCCGGCACCCATCGGCCCGGCACGCTGTTCATCGGCTGCTCCGACGCCCGAGTGGTGCCCGAGCTGATCACCCAGAGCGAGCCGGGCGACCTGTTCGTCATCCGCACCGCGGGCAACCTCGTCCCGGCCCACGGCCCCGCCGGCGACGGGGTGGCGGCGAGCGTGGAGTACGCGGTCGCCGTCCTCGGCGTCACCGACGTCGTGGTGTGCGGGCACTCCGCCTGCGGGGCGATGACCGCGCTCGCCGAGGGCCACGACCTGGAGGGCCTGCCGGCCGTCGGCGACTGGCTGCGCCATGCCGACGCCTCCCGGGCACGCACCACCGCCACGGGCGGAGACCGGGTGAGCGCCCTGGTGCGCGAGAACGTCCGCGCCCAGCTCGCCAACCTCGCCACCCACCCCTCGGTGGCCCGCGCCCTCGCCCGGCACACCCTCACCCTGCACGGCTGGGTCTACGACATCCCCACCGGCACCGTCGAGGAACTCGGCGCCCGCCCGGCCGCCACCGCCGCCTGACCGGACCCCACTTCACCCATCCTCTCGGAAGGAACCAACTCCCCATGCAGCACGCCCAGTTCGACCCCGCCGCCCGCCAGGCCCTCGCCGTCACCGCCGTCGAGGCCAAGCTCCGCAAGGACCTCTCCTGGCAGCGGATAGCCGACGTCACCGGTCTGTCGGTCGCCTTCGTCACCGCCGCCGTGCTCGGCCAGCACGCCCTGCCCGCCGACGCCGCCAAGGCGGTCGCCGAGCTCCTGGGCCTGGACGACGAGGCCGCGATGCTGCTCACGACCATCCCGACGCGCGGCTCCCTCCAGGGCGGCACCCCGACCGATCCGACGATCTACCGCTTCCACGAGATGCTCCAGGTGTACGGCACCACGCTGAAGGCACTGGTCCACGAGCAGTTCGGGGACGGCATCATCAGCGCGATCAACTTCAGGCTGGATGTGCGCAAGGTCGCCGACCCCGAGGGCGGCGAGCGCGCGGTGATCACCCTGGACGGCAAGTACCTGCCGACCAAGCCGTTCTGACCCGTGGCGCGAGGGCGGCGGGCCGTCCCCCACGACGACCCGCCGCCCGCTCGCCGTCTCCCCCTACGCCGCGTGCAGCGCCAGCGTGGGGGAGAGCCGTGCCGCCCGTACCGCCGGATACAGGCCCGCGACCGTGCCGATCAGCAGGGTCGCCCCGAAGCCGCCGGCGACCGCCCACAGCGGGACCACCCACGGCAGCCCGCCCGAGGAGGCGTACACCCCGGTCGCGGCCGCGCCGAGACCCACACCCGCCAGCCCGCCGAGGCCCGAGAGCATCAGCGACTCCGCGACGAACTGGATCCGGATCTGGCCCCGGGTGGCGCCCAGCGAACGGCGCAGCCCGATCTCGTGGCGGCGCTCCAGAACCGAGATGATCATGGTGTTGGCCACCCCGACGCCGCCCACCAGGAGCGCGATCCCGCCCAGCCCGAGCAGCAGCGTGGACAGGGCGCCCTCGGTCGCCGCCTTCGCCTGGAGGGCAGCCGAGGGATCGCTGACGGAGACGTTCTGCGGATTGCGCGGGTCGACGGTCGGGGCGAGCAGCTTCTGCACCTGCCGCACCGAGGCGTCGGTGGACCGCTCGTACACGGCCGTGGGGTGGCCGTCGAAGCCGAGCAGCCGCTGCGCCGCCGCCCAGCCGACCAGCGCCGACCGCTCGATCTCGGGCGCCAGCGGCAGCGGGTCCAGGACGCCGACGACCGTGAAGTACCGGTCGCCGATCCACACCTGCTGCCCCGGGCCGGTGACGCCGAGCCGGCCGGCGGCGACATGGCCGAGCACCACGGACGGATAGCGGCCGTTGGCGGCGTTCAGCCAGGTGCCCGAGGTGACCTTGCCGCGCAGCACCTGGAGCAGCCGCTCGCTGCCCGCCTTGACCGCGATCCCGCCGGTCTCGCCCTTGGGGATCTTCTCGGTGCGCCGCACGGACTGCTTGAGGTCACCGGTGGCGCCCACCTCCCGCACCCCGGCGATGCGCCCCACCATGCCCGGCGCGTCCTTGGGCAGCTTCACCTGCTGCCCGCTGAACATGCTCTCGCCGGGCTTGGCCACCAGCATGTTGGTGCCCAGCGCGTCCAGTCGGCGCATCAGCTGCGCCTGACTGGAGGCCGAGATACCGACCACCGCGATCATCGTCGCGATGCCGATGGCGATCCCCAGTGCCGAGAGCACCACCCGCACCGGACGGCTGCGCAGCCCGGCCGAGCCGACGTGCAGCACGTCCCGGGGGCCCAGGCGCGCCGCCCTGAGACGCGTGCCGCCCGAACGAGGGGAACCAGGTGTGCCGGAGGCACTGGAGGTCAGCACGCCGCGACCTTTCCCCGTGCGGTGTCCGCGACGACCCGTCCGTCGCGGATGCGGACCTGGCGGGGGAGCCCCGCCGCCGTCTCGGTGTCATGGGTGATGACGGCGATGGTCGCCCCCTCCTGGTTGAGTGCGTGCAGCAGCTCCATCACGGCCTGACCGGACGCCGAGTCCAGCGCCCCGGTCGGCTCGTCCGCCAGCAGCAGATCGGGCTCGCCGACCACGGCCCGGGCGATGGCGACGCGCTGCTTCTGCCCGCCGGACAGCTCGTGCGGGCGGTGCTTCATCCGGTCCGCCAGGCCCACCCGGGCCAGCGCGTCGGCGGCCAGGGAGCGGCGCCGGGCGCGTGGGAGCCCCGAGTAGAGCAGGCCCTCGGCCACGTTGTCCCGGGCGCTGACGCCCGGCACCAGATGGAACGCCTGGAAGACGAAGCCGATGTGCTGCGCGCGCAGCGCCGAGAGACGCCGGTCGGTCAGCGAGGCCACGTCGTGGCCCGCGATCTCCACGGTCCCGGCGGAGGGCCGGTCCAGGGTGCCGACGATGTGCAAAAGGGTGGACTTGCCGGAGCCGGACGGGCCGACGATCGCCAGCAACTCGCCCCGCGCGACGGTGAGATCGACCCCGTCGAGGGCCCGGACGCCTCCCGCGTACTCCTTGGTGACCCCCGAGAGCCGGACGACCGTGCTCATACGGACGGCACCCCGACCTTCGTTCCCTCGCGCAGCCCGCTGCCGCTGACCTCCACGCGCCCCTGCCCGAACATCCCGAGCTCGACCGCGACCTCGCGGGCGGTGCCGTGCTCCACCACCTGGACCCCGAAGCCGCCGCCCGGCAGCGCCAGCAGCGCGTTGACCGGGACGGACAGGACGTCCTTCCTCGTCTCGCCGGTCAGCTCGACGGTGACGGGCGCCTGGTCGAAGCCGTCGACCTTCTTCGGGTCGTCGAAGGAGACCGTGATCTCGATCTTCGGCGTCCTGTCCTGGGCGTCGTCGCCGGGCTTCGCGGTCTTTCCGACACCGCTCACCCGGCCCGGCGCCCTGGTGCCGTCCGGCAGCTGTACGGAGACCTTGGTGCCGGTCTTCGCGAGCCCCGCGTCCGCCACCGCCACCTTGAACCGGACGACCCGCTCCGAGCCGGTGACGGTGAGCACCGGCTTGCCGGGGCCCACCGGGTCGCCGGGCGCCGCACCCGCCTCCTTGATCCGCAGGGCGCTGCCCGCGAAGGCGATCTGGTCGGGTCCGAGCTGCCCGGTCTGCCAGAGGCCGTGGGACTTCTGCCAGCGCTTGACCGCGGCCGCGGTGGCCGCGGTGTACTCGTCGTCGACGGTGAGGCCGGTGTAGCCGAGCGCGGCCAGGTTCTCCTCCACCTGGCGCACGTCCTTGCCCTTGTCGCCGCTCTTGAGTGTCCGGTACATCGGCTCCGACCCGTACATCAGCCGCACCGGCCTGCCGTCCACTTCGTAGAGGCGGCCGTCGCGCCGCACGGTCGAACCCGTAGCGGCGATCCAGTTGAGGGTGCCGTCGGCGCCCGCGTTGATCCGGCGCTCGCCGAGGAAGCCGAGCGTCCCGTCCTGCTGGGAGCTGTCGCTGAGGTCGCCGCGGGTGACGGGCGTGGTGGCGGGCGGAAGGCCGGAGCGGTCCTCGGACTTCTTGTGGTCGGGGGTGCCGAGGGCGGTCACGGCGACGCCGCCCCCGGCGACCAGGACGATCGTGGTGAGCGCGACGGCCAGTCGGCGGCGGCTCATCGGCCGACGCTCTCGCACGCCTTGTTCGCCTTGTCGAACTTCGCCTTCTCGGCGCCCTCCGGGATGCGCTGGGCCGACATCATCCCGCCGTCGAACTTGGGGTCGGGCATGTTGAAGCCGTTCTCGCGCATGCACCGGGCGTACTTGAGCATCTTGTCCTTGTCCGCCTGGGTGGCACCCTGGCCGCCACCCGCGCCGCCGCCCTTGCCCGCGCACGCCTTGAGTGCCTTCTCCATCTTCTCCTTGCTCATACCGTCGCCGGAGATGCTCACGGCGCGCTCGTCCTGGCCGGGCTCGGGCTCCGGCACGTTCAGCCCCTGCTCGCGCAGGCACTTGCGGTGCTCCAGGGCCTGGTCGGCCTTCTTGCCCGCGTCGCCCACGCTGTCGCCGCCGTTCGAGCCCTTGTCGCCCGAGCAGCCGGTGGCGGCGAGCGCCAGCGCGCACAGGGCGGTGGCCGCCAGGATCCTGCCGAGGTGTCGCTGCGAAGTCGTCATGGCCCGGAGCCTGGCGCGCGGGGGTGTTTCGTTTCTCTCAGCGGATGCGTTAACAACGGCGAAAGGCCGCTTTCGGATACACAGGGGGAATGCGCGTACTGGTGGTGGAGGACGAGGAATTCCTGGCGGAGATGATCGCCGAGGGGCTGCGCCGTGACGCGCTCGCCGTGGACGTGGCCCCCGACGGCCCCGAGGCCCTGCGCAAACTGGCCCTCGGCGCGTACGACGTGCTGGTCCTCGACCGCGATCTGCCCGGTCTGCACGGTGACGAGGTCTGCCGCCACGTGGTCGAGGAGCGGCTGCTCACCCGGGTGCTGATGCTGACGGCCGCCGGGACCGTGCGCGACCGGGTGGAGGGCCTCGGCCTGGGCGCCGACGACTACCTCGCCAAGCCGTTCGCGTACGACGAACTCCTCGCCCGGGTCCTCGCGCTCGGCCGCCGGGCCCGGCCCGCGCTGCCGCCCGTCCTGGAGCGCGCCGGGCTCGTCCTGGACACCGCCCGCCGCCAGGCCAGCCGCGACGGACGCCATCTGCACCTGTCGCGCAAGGAGTTCGCGGTCCTGGAGGCGCTGCTGCGGGCCGAGGGCGCGGTGGTCAGCGGCGAGGACCTCATCGAGCAGGTGTGGGAGGAGCACACCAGCTACCGCACCAACGCCGTACGGGTCACCCTCAGCAAGCTGCGCGCCAAACTGGGCGAGCCGCCGGTGGTGGAGACGGTGCCCGGCGCGGGCTACCGGATCGGCGCGTGAAGTCCGAGCGGGCCCGGCTGACCGCGCTGTACGGAGGGCTCCTCGTCCTGGCGGGCGCGCTGCTCACGGGCGTCGTGTACGTACTGGTCCAGCAGGGGCTCTACACCTCCATCAGCACGGCCGTGACCACCGCCGTGCCGGCCAGGGAGCTGAAGGACCTGCCCACCGCCGCTCCCCGGCAGAGCGCCGTACCCGCGAGCCCGGCCCCGCTGCCGCCCGGTGCCGTACGGGGCCTCGCGGTCACCCGTACGCTCAGCGACGCGGCCGAGGACGCCGCGCTCAACCGGCTGCTCGCGGTCTCGGTGATCGTGCTCTGCGCGTACGCGGTGCTCTCCGTCGCGCTGGCCTGGTGGCTGGCGGGCCGGGTGCTGCGCCCGGTGGCCGTGATCACCGAGACCGCGCGGCGGCTGTCCGGCGAGAACCTGCACGAGCGGATCGCCCTGGAGGCGCCGCCGGGGGAGCTCAAGGAGCTCGCGGACACCTTCGACCAGATGCTCGGACGGATGGAGCAGCTCGTCTCGGCCCAGCAGCGGTTCGCCGCCAACGCCGCCCATGAGCTGCGCACCCCGGTGGCCGTCCAGCGGGCGGCGGCCGAGATCGGGCTCGCGGGCGAACCGGACGCGCCCAAGGTGGCCCGCATCCGCGCCAAGCTGATCGCCGTCGCCGACGACAGCGAGCGGATCATCGAGGGGCTGCTGCTGCTCGCCGCCTCCGAGCAGGGCCTGGAGCGCCGCGAGCCGGTGGCGCTGGACGAGGTCGCCCGTCAGGCGGTGGACGCGCTGGCGCGGGAGGCCGAGGAGCGAGGCGTCACCGTGACACTCCGGGCCGAGCCCCTGACCGTGTCCGGGGACGCGGTCCTCCTCGACCGGCTGCTGCACAACCTGGTGGCCAACGGCATCCGCCACAACGTGCCGCACGGCCGGGTCGAGGTCCACACCGGCCCCGACGGCCTCACGGTGTCCAACACCGGCCCGGAGATCCCCCCGGACACGGTCCACCTCCTCTTCGAACCCTTCCGCCGCCTCACTCCCCGCCACCGCCACGCCCCCGGCGAGGGAGCGGGCCTGGGCATGTCGATCGTCGAGGCGATCGCCCGGGCACACGGGGGGAGGGCTACGGCGTACGCGAACGGGGAAGGAGGTGGCCTCACCGTGCGGGTGACCTTTCCCGCAGCAGGTGCTTAGTCGCCCTCGATCAGCCGCTGCAAGCCCGGCGCATACAGATCCGCGACCCGCTCGGGCGAGGCGAGATTGCCCGCACCGGGCCGGTGCAGGCTCAGTGTCGCGCCCAGCCCCAGCAACTGTCCGGCGATCAACTCGGCCCGCAACTCCCCGTCGGGCCCGGGCAGCAGCCCGGAGAGCCGGGACGTCACCTGCTCCCGGAAGCGATCCCGCAGCAGCGTGCGCTCGTCGTCCCGCCCGAGCGAGAAGACGACCCGAAGCAGCGGATCACCCCGGAACTCGTCACGCAGCCGCAGCAGCGTGAGCACCAGATGGCGCCCCAGCGAGGCGGGCGGCGCCGCGAACAGCTCGTCGGCCACGGGCTGGAAGTCGGCCACGGTGTGGAACAGCTGCTCCTTGCTGCCGAACCGCTTCACGATCAGGGACGGGCTCACCCCCGCGTCGGCCGCGATGCCCCGCAGGGTCACCTCGGCGTAGGCGCGCAGGGCGAAGGCGCGGCGGGCGGCCCGCAGGATGGCGTCGCGCCCGGTGCCCTGCTCGGGGGCCGTACCGTCCCCAGGGGCGGTGGTCATCTGCCCTCCTGGGCCGCCGGCACCGATGTCGTCCCCGCGACCGTACCGGGCGCGGCCGTGGCGCGCTCCGGCCGCCGCGCGGGCAGGAACGCCGTCGCCACCAGGGCCGCGAGCGCGGCGCCCGCCGCGATCAGGAAGATCAGCAGATACGCGTGCAGGGTGGGCGCGGTGCGCCCGGCCGCCACGAAGGTGACATTGGCCAGGACCGCGGTGACCACGGCGCTGCAACACGCCTGACCCACCGAGCGCATCAGTGTGTTGATGCCGTTGGCGGCGCCGGTCTCGCTCACCGGGACGCCCTGCATCACTAGGGCCGGGAGCGCCGAGTACGCGATGGCGGTCCCGGCGGAGACCACGGTGGCGCCCGCCACGATCAGCCAGAGGCTGTGGCTGGTGAAGAACCGTACGAGGTAACCGACCACCATCACGCAGGCGGCCAGGGCGAGGGCGGTCCGGGGCCCGTACTTCGCGGAGATCTTGGCCGACACCGGCGACAGCGCGACCATCGAGAGCCCGCCGGGCAGCAGACACAGCCCGCTGACCACGATGGAGGCGCCCAGCCCGTATCCCGTGGCCTCGGGCTCCTGCACCATCTGCGCGGTCACCAGGGAGTTGGCGTAGAAGGCGAAACCGATGAAGAGAGCGGCGAGGTTGGTGAGCAGGACCGTGGGCCGCGCCGAGACCCGCAGATCGACCATCGGGGACTCGGTACGCAGCTCATAGCGCCCCCAGACGAGGGCCACCACCAGCGAACCGGCGAGCAGCCCGAGGGTGGGCGCCGAGGTCCAGCCCCAGTCGGCGCCCTGGGTGATCGCGAGCAGCAGACCGACCAGGGCGGCGGTGAGGCCGAGGGTGCCGAGCACGTCGAAGCGGCCCGGGGTGCGCACCGGGGACTCCGGCACGACCCAGAGCACCAGGAGCAGATCGAGCAGGCCGAGCGCGGCCGACGCCCAGAACATGGTGTGCCAGTCGAAGTTCTCCACGACCAGCGCCGCCACCGGGAGCCCCACGGCGGCGCCGATGCCCAGGGTGGAGCTCATCAGGGCTATGGACGGCAGCACCCGGGCCGGCGGCAGCTCGTCGCGGATGATGCTGATGCCGAGCGGGATGACGGCGAGGGCGGCGCCCTGGAGCGCCCGGCCCGCGATGAGCACACCGATGTCGGAGGTGGCCGCGCACAGCACGGACCCGGCGGTCAGCACACCGAGCGAGGCGAGCAGGACGCGCCGCTTGCCGTACATGTCGCCGACCCGGCCGAGGACCGGGGTGAAGACCGCGCCGGTGAGCAGCGTGACGGTGACGAGCCAGCCCGCGGCGCCCGGGGTGCTCCCGGTGAGCTCCGGCACGTGCGGCAGCAGCGGCACGACCAGCGTCTGCATCACGGCGACGACCACACCGCAGAAGGCGAGCACCGGCACGACGAACCGGGCACGGGGCGAGGGGGCGGGGGTGGCGGTCACCGCGGTCATGCTGCTCCAGAGGCCGAAAAGGGGGTGCACAACTGTTCACCCCCCATCAGGGTAAACGCTTGTGCACCCCCCGCGCCCCGTTTCCCTGGGGCGCGGGGAACTGCGCGCTCAGCCGACGACGGCCCGCAGACGAGCTACCTCGCACTCAGCCCCGCGAAGCCAGCCGCCGGAGCACCGCGATCACCGCACCGGACGCCTCCGACCCCGGCTCGATCAGCGTGTAATGCCCGGTGTCAGGCAGAACCACATGCTCCGCATCCGTATGCACCGCGACGTAGTCCGTGAACTGCCCGAGCGGCACCTCCTCGTCCACGGCCCCGTGCAGCACCACCGTCCGTACCCCCGTCGACCCCTTCCCCCGCAGCATCGTGAGCGGGTCGACCAGCGGGAGCCGCGCCCCGGCCTGTTCGGCGCCGCCGAGCAGTTGCAGCCCCGCCCCGTCGCTGAGGTCGTCGCGGATCGTCGCCGCCAGGTCCGTGATCGGGGCGAGACCCAGGATCGCGGTGGGCAGCCGGTCCGTGTACCAGGGCGAGCTCTCGGGCAGCAGCCCGCGCGCCCCGGCCCACAGGGCGAGATGTCCGCCGGAGCAGTGGCCCGCCAGGACGTACGGCCGCCCCTCGGGGATGGTGTCCACGGCGAGGGCGATGTCGTCGAAGGTGGCGGGGTAGCCGCCCGCCCCGCCCGACCGCCGGAAGCCCGGCAGCACCGTGGTGAACCCGGCCTTCGCCAGATGGGCCGCGAACGGGGTCAGATGCATCCGGTCGTAGCGCCAGTAGCCGCCGTGCAGCAGCATCACCATCGGCGCGTCCGGGTCCTCGGCCGGCCACAGGTCGTACACCTGGTGCGGATGCGAGCCGTACTTGCGGTGTACGGGGGCGAGCACCGGCCGGATGCTCAGCACCCGGCGCTCCTCCTCCAGCGCGAACGCGGAAGGGGTCCGGCGCGCGGGCGCGGGGGTCTCGGACACAGCGGGGGTCTCAGACATAGCTGCGGGCCGTCCAGAGCTCGGGGAACACGGACCGGCGGGCGCGCTTCTCCAGCCACGCGACCCCGGGGGAGCCGCCGCTGCCCGCCTTGGCGCCCATCGCCCGGCGGGTCGCCAGCAGATGGTCATGGCGCCAGCGCAGCACCAGCTCGGCGACCTCGGTGAGCTCCTCGCCGAGGCGCACCAGCGGGCTGTCCTGCGGCCCGGCGTACACCTGCCGCCACACCTCCTCCACCCAGGAGTCCGGCTGGTAGGGCTCGGTCACCTCGCGCTCCACCACGTGCTCCGGCACCGGAAGCCCGCGCCGGTAGAGGAAGCGCAGCACCTCGTCGTAGAGGGAGGGCTCGGCCAGCGCCTCCTCCAACTCGGCGTACACGGCGGGGTCCCCGCGGTGCGCCTGCACCATGGAGCGGGACTTGTCGGCGAGCAGGAACTCCATGTGCCGGTACATCGCCGACTGGAACCCGGAGGCCTCGCCGAACGCCGCGCGGAATCCGTTGAACTGGGCCGGGGTCAGCGCCGCCAGCGGGGCCCAGGAGTCGTTGAGCGCCTGGTGCGAGCGGCGGCTGCGGCGCAGCGCCTCCATCGCCTGCTCCAGGTCGTCCTTCGACAGGGCGTCCCGGGCCGTGCGCCACTCGTACACGATGAGGGTGAACCACAGCTCCATCACCTGGGTGGTGACGATGAACCCCATCTCACCGGGGTCGTTGGAGAGCGGCCGCTGGAGGGAGGACAGCAGGGAGGCGTGGACGTAGTCGTCGTACGGCGTCGCCCCCTCGAACCGCACCTGGGGCGCCTCGTCGGCGGCCGAGGGCGCGGCGAGGGCGCTGGTCTGCTCGGTCATGGGTCTCCGTAGGTCGTGGGGCGGGCCGGGCGGTCAGGCCGGCATTCCGATGTGCGCGCCCCCGGTCGCGTCCAGCAACTGGCCGGTGACCCAGCGCGCGTCGTCACTCGCCACGAACGCCACCACGTCGGCGATGTCCGACGGGCGGCCGATCCGGTTGAAGACGGAGGTGGCCGCGTACGCGTTCAGCACCTCCGGCACCTTCAGCGTCGGGTTGATCTCCGTGTAGGTGAAGCCGGGCGCCACCGCGTTCACGGTGATCCCGCGCGGGCCCAGCTCCGGGGCGAGGGCGAGGGTGAGGGTGTCCAGGGCGCCCTTGGTCATCGAGTACGCGGAGATGTTCGGCATGGCGATCCGGGTGACGCCGGAGGAGATGTTGATGATGCGGCCGCCGTCGCGCAGCCGGGTGAGCCCCTCCTTGATCACGAAGAAGGGGGCCTTGACGTTGACGGCGAAGAGCCGGTCGTACTCCTCCTCGCTCACGTCCGAGATCCGCTTGGGCAGGGTGATCCCGGCGTTGTTGACGAGGATGTCCAGGCCGGGCCGGGCGCCGTACTCGGAGAGCCCCTTGTCGAAGGCGCTCCACAGCGTCTCGGCGTCGCCGGGCACCCCGAGCTCGGCCCGGAGCGCGAACGCCCGCCCGCCCGCCGCCTCGATCTCGGCGACGGCCTCCTCGGCGGCCTCGGTGCGGTGTCCGTAGTGGACGGCCACCAGGGCGCCCTCGGCGGCGAGCCGCAGCGAGATCGCCCGGCCGATTCCCCGGCTGCCCCCGGTCACCAGCGCCGTCCGGTCGCTCAGCCTGCCCGTACTGGTCATGCTCCACACTCCTGTGATCGGGGGACCGCGCGGTCGTCGCGACGGTCGGGGAAGGGCAATCCATGCGCCGCGCGCGGAGGTCCGGGCGGGGCGGCGGGGGCGCTCAGGCGTCGAAGTCGAGCGCGATCTCGTCCGACTCCGGCCGGGCCCGGCAGGGCAGCGTGTAACCCGCCGTCAACTCGGCTGGCCCCAGGGCGTACTGACGGTCCATCACCGCGCTGCCCCGGACCACCTTGGCGCGACAGCTGCCGCACAGGCCGTCGCGGCAGGAGTACGGGGTCTCGGGCCGGGCGCGCAGCACGGCGTCGAGCACCACGCGGTCCTCGGGCCGCATCACCGTCTCGGTGGTGCGGCCGTCCAGCCGGGCGGAGATGAGACCGGTGCGGCCCAGCGGCTCGGGCGGGGGAGCGGGCGGCAGACCGCCGCCGGTGGAGAAGAGCTCGAAGCGCACCCGGGCCTCGTCCGCGCCCCACCGGCCGAGCGCCTCGCGGACGGTCTCCACCAGGCCCCACGGCCCGCACAGGTAGAAGTGGGTGCGCTCGTCGGGCTCGGCGCCGAGCAGCGCGAGCAGCTTGGGCAGCCGGTCCGCGTCGATCCGCCCCGACAGCAGCTCGCTCTCGCGCTGCTCGCGGGAGAGCACGTGCAGGGCGAAGAACCGGCCGACGTGGGCGTCCTTGAGGTCGGTCAGCTCGTCCGCCAGCAGCACGGTCTGCGCGCTGCGGTTGGCGTGGACGAGCGAGACCCGGCACAGCGGGTCGTTCCGCAGCGCGGCGGCCGCCATGCTGAGCAGAGGCGTGATGCCGCTGCCGCCCGCCACCAGGACGTGGTGCGCGCCGGGCACCTCCGCGAGCCGGAAGTCGCCGGTGGGCGGGCCGATCTCGAGGGTGTCGCCCACGGCGAGCTCCGTGGTGGCGTACTCCGCGAAGCCGTCCGCTCCCAGCCGCTTGACCACGATCCGCAGCCCGGCCGGGCCGCGCGGCGGCAGGCACACCGAGTAGCTGCGGCGCAGCTCCCGCCCCTCGGGCCGGTGGCGTACCACCACGTGCTGGCCGGCCCGGTGAGCGAAGGTGTCCGCGAGCGGGCCGGGCACGGCGAGGCCGATCGCCACCGACTCGTCGCCGACCGGCTCCACCGAGGTGACCGGCAGCCGGTACCAGCCGGTGGCCCGGCGTACGGGCGCTGTCGTGCCGCTAGTCGTCGCTGTCGTCATGATGGGGCGTCACATCGCCTTCAGATGCGCGAAGGTCTCCTGGCACGAGGTGCACACCAGGACGGCTTGGCAGCGGGTCGCCCCGAACGGGCTCTGCGGCCGGGTCGCCACCGAGCCGCAGTGCGGGCAGGGCACCCCGAGCCCGACCCGGACGGACAGCGGCGCGCGGGCGGGGCCCGGCGGCACGATGCCGTGCTCGGCGAGCTTGCGGCGGCCCTCCTCGGTGATCCAGTCGGTGGTCCAGGCGGGCGAGAGCACCTGCCGTACCCGGCCGTCGGGGTGGCCGCTCTCGGTGAGCACGGCCCGGATCCCGGCCTCGATCGCGGGCATCGCCGGGCAGCCCAGGAAGGTCGGGGTGATGACGACCTCCAGGGTGCCGTCGTGCGCGGCCTCCACCGCGCGGATGACGCCCAGGTCGGCCAGCGAGATCATCGGGAGTTCGGGGTCGGGCACGGTGTTCACCCGGGCCCGCACCTGCGCGGCGTCGAGCCGGCGGGCGCTCACCAGGTGCCTCCGGGGTACTGCAGGCGCACCGAGCGGAACTCGGCGAGCAGCGGCGCGAACGCCTCGGTGTGCAGCCCCTCCCGGCCGCCCGTCGCCTGCCACGAGGGCTTCGGCGGTGTGAGGCGCGCCTCGTCCAGGACGGCGGCCACCTCCCGCTCCCACTCCTCGCGCAGCCGCGCCGGGGCGACGGCGCTCCCCCGCGCGTCCAGCCGGTCCACCAGGGCGTCCGCCGCGAAGAGTTCGGCCGCGTACGGCCACACCAGGTCCAGCCCGGCCTGCATCCGGCGGCGGCTCTCGGCGGTGCCCCGGCCCAGCCGCACGGTCCACTGGTCGGCGTGCATCTGGTGGTACTCGACCTCGCGGGAGGCCCGTGCGCCGAAGGCCGCGAGGGTGTCGTCCGAGCTCTTCTCCAGCGCGCTCCACAGCAGCCTGCTGTAGTGCGCGTACACCAGCTGGCGGGCGATGGTCACGGCGAAGTCGCCGGGCACCAGCTCCACCAGGAGCGCGCTGTGGAACTGCCGCTCGGTGCGGTGGTAGGCCAGCTCGTCCTCGGTGCGGCCGGTGCCGTCGAGGCGGCCGCTGTACGCGAGCAGGGTGCGGGCGTGTCCGAGCAGGTCGAGCGCGATGTTGGCGAGCGCCAGGTCCTCCTCGATGGTGGGCGCCCGGGTGACCAGCGCGCACAGCCGCTGGCAGAGCACCAGCGCGTCGTCGCCGAGCCGCAGGACGTACGCGGCGAGGTCCTCGTCCACAGCCGTGTGCTCAACCGTCATGGCCGCTTTCCTCGTTCAGCGGGATGTAGTGCTCGGGGTAGCGGTACGGCTTGTGGGCGGCGTTGCTGAAGAACGGGTCCTTCTCGCTCGGCGAGGCGGCGTGCACCGCGTCCGAGCGCACCACCCACACCGAGACCGTCTCGCCCCGACGGGTGTACAGATCCCGGGCGTTGGCCAGGGCCATGTCGGCGTCGGCGCCGTGCACCGAGCCCACGTGCTGGTGGGCCAGGCCCCGGCGCGGCCGGATGAACACCTCCCACGGCGTCAGCACCCGTGCGGACCGCTCGCTCATGACACGCGCCTTTCCTCGTCGTCCTGTTCCGCCCCGTCGGCGAGCCCCGCCGCATACGCGTCGACCGCCTCGCGCACCCAGGCGCCGTCCTCGTGCGCGGCCACCCGGTGGGCGAGCCGCTGCCGGCTGACGTGCGAACCGTCGCCGAGCGCGCCGCGGAACAGCTGCCAGTCGATCGGGCTGAAGTCGTAGTGGCCCCGCTCCTCGTTCCAGCGGATCGCCGGGTCGGGCAGGGTCACCCCCATCCGCTCCGCCTGCGGCACGACGTTGTCGACGAACCGCTGGCGCAGCTCGTCGTTGGTGTGCCGCTTGATGCCCCAGGCCATCGAGCGCTGGGAGACGGCGGCGCCCATGGCGGCGGTGCGGGCGTCCGCGCCGCCCGCCACGGTGTCCGGCGGGCCGAACATCAGCGCCACGGCCGGCAGCCACCAGCGGTCGACGGCGTCCTGCGCCATCCGCTTCTGCTCGGGCGTGCCCTGGCACAGCGACCACAGCACGTCGTAGCCCTGGCGGACGTGGAACGCCTCCTCCTGGCACACCCGGCGCATCGCCCGCGCGTACGGGCCGTACGAGGTGTGGCACAGCGGCGCCTGGTTGACGACCGCCGCGCCGTCCGTGAGCCAGGCGATGGCGCCGGTGTCGGCCCAGGTCAGCGCGGGGTGGTTGAAGGTGGCCGCATAGCGCTGATGGCCGCTGTGCAGGGCGTCGAGGAGCTCGGCGCGCGAGACCCCGAGGGTCTCGGCCGCCGAGTAGAGGTAGAGCCCGTGGCCCGCCTCGTCCTGCACCTTCGCCAGCAGACTCGCCTTGCGGTGCAGCGAGGGCGCCCGGGTGAGCCAGCCGCCCTCGGGCTGCATCCCGATGATCTCGGAGTGCGCGTGCTGGGAGATCTGCCGGATCAGCATCCGCCGGTAGCCGTCGGGCATCCAGTCCCGGGGCTCGATCTGCTCCCCGGCCGCGAGCAGCGCCTCGAAGTGCGCGTTGAGCTGCTCCACGCCGTCGACCACCCCTTCGTCCAGGACCGCCGCCGTGGCGGTGCCTTCACAGATGAAGAGGTCTGACCTGGGGCGTTCAATCCCCGTGCACATGCCGTTGGCCCGTGACGAAGGTCACGCGGGGGCGGGGGAGTGTGCGCGGCGAAGGACGCCTCTCTCTTCGGTAGTCAGTGCAACGAGAGGGGTACGCCCATGAGCACCATCAGGACGATGCTGGTCGAGCTGACCGGCACACCGGAGTTCGCCGAGGCCATCGGGGACGACGAGGACCTCAGCGCCAGCGGGATCGACTCCGGCGACCTGGTCCGCCTCATCCTGCTCATCGAGCAGCGCACCGGCGTCGAGGTGACGGCCGAGGACATGGAGGGCCTGACCACCATCGCCGACTACGAGCGGTTCGTCGCGGCCCGCGACGCCGCCACCCCGCAGCCGGGCGCCGCCTGATGTGGCTGACCCAGTTGGCGGAGCGCAACCGCCAGTGCTTCCCGGACCGGACGGCCCTGGTGGACGAGCACCGCTCCGTCACCTGGGCCCAGTTCCACGACCGGGGCGTCAGCCTCGCCCACGGGCTCGCCGGGCTCGGCATCCGGCGCGGTGACCGCGTCGCCGTGCTCTCCCTGGACCGTATCGAGGTCCTGGAGTCCTACTTCGCGCTCGCCCGCCTCGGGGCGCTGTTCGTGCCGCTCAACCACAGCCTGACCCAGGCCGAGGTGACCGGGATCGTCGAACGGACCGGCGCCGTCGCGGTGATCGGCGAGAGTACGCTGCTGGCCCGCCACCCCGACCTGCCGGTGGCCACCCGGATCCCCCTGGACGACGAGGCGTTCGCCGCGCTCGGCGCCGACGGCGGCCCGGCCCTGGAGGACATCCCGGACGACGCCCCCGCGGCGATCCTGCACACCTCCGCGACCACCGGGCAGGCCAAGGGCGTCACCGTCGACCACGCCTCCTTCCGGGCCATCGCGCTGGGCTGGCTCGCCGTGTCCCGGCCCGCCGACGACATGGTGCTGGTCAACTGCTGCCCGCTGTACCACGGCAGCATGGTCGTCTCGCTGACCTATATGGCGGCGGGTGCGACCGTGGTCCTGATGCCCGGCTTCACGCCGCAGGCCGCGCTGGCCGCCGTCGAGACCCACCGCGCCACCCACGTCTGGCTCGTCCCGCAGATGCTGCGCTTCCTGCTGCGCGCCAAGTCCGCCGACACCGCGGACCTGTCCACCCTGCGCGAGATCCTGTACGGGGCCGCGCCCATGCCGCCGGACATCTACGCGGAGGCCGTCGAACGGCTCGGCTGCGGATTCCGGCAGGTGTACGGGATGACCGAGGTCGGCGGCCCGTTCGTGACCCTCGGCCCCGAGGAGCACCCGGCGCCCGGCGAGGTGCCGGAGGTGATTCCCGCCGGGCGGGTCGTCCCGGGGATGTCCGCGCGCGCCCTGGACGAGCGGGGCGAGGAGGTGGAGCCCGGCGCCATCGGGGAGATCTGTGTGCGCGGGCCGGGTCTGATGCGCGGCTACTGGAACGACGAGGCCGCCACCGCCGAGATCACCGTCGACGGCTGGATCCGCACCGGAGACCTCGGGTTCATCGACCGGGACGGGCTGATCCGGCTGATCGACCGCAGCAAGGACCTGATCATCCGGGCCGGCCAGAACGTCTACCCCTCGGAGATCGAGCGCGCCCTCCAGTCCCACCCGGCGGTGCGCGACGCGGCGGTCGTCGGGGTGCCGGACGAGGACTTCGGGGAGGTCCCGCTGGCGTACGTGGTCGTCGAGGAGGGCACCACTACGGTCGAGTTGCAGGCGCATCTCGCGCGGCGCCTCGCCTCGTACAAGCGCCCCCGGCGCATCGAGTTCATCGACCAGGTGCCCCGCAACCCCGCCGGGAAGATCATCAAGAAGCTGCTGCGTGCCTGACGCGCCACAGGCGCGGACACACTCCGACGCCCGGCCCGAGGACGACTCCGGCCGGGCGTCGGCCGCGCGGTCACTGCGTCTGCTGGAACCTGTCCTGCGCGCCCAGGGGCTGGGCCTCGGGCTGGCGTACGCGCACGACCCCGCGGCGCTTCCGGCGGGCCCCGGGGAGCGGGAACTGGCCGCCGCGATGGGGCCCGTGCGCCGCCGTGACTTCCTCGCCGGGCGCCTCGCGGCCCGCCGGGCGCTGGCCGTACCGGACAGCCCCGCCACGGAGATCCTCCGGGACGGCAGACGCCCCAGGTTCCCCGTCGGCCACGTCGGCTCGATCAGCCACTCCGGCGGCCTCGCCGTCGCCCTGGCCGCGCCCGCCACGCGCTGCCACGCCGTGGGGTGCGACCTGGAACTGCGCGAACTGCCGCTGAACACCGCGCACATCGTGCTGGGCCCCGACGAGCGGACCTGGCCGGCCGGTCCACAGGCCGCGCGTCACCTGCTCGCCGCGTTCTCGGCCAAGGAGGCCGCCTTCAAGGCCTTCGCCACCCTGCTCCCCGCCTCGCGGGCGCCCGCGACCCTGCTGGCCATCGGTCTGCGACCGGTGTCCGGCGGCTTCCGGGCCCGGCCGCGAGGGGGGACCGGACCCGTCCTGGACGTCCAGGTGCGCCCGGCCGGCCCCGGGGTCTTCAGCTGGGCCGTCGCCCACGACGGGTGACGGCCCGACTGCGCTTCTACGCCTTCGCGTTGACCAGGACGGCCATGTTGCCGGCGGGGTGCTCGTTGTCGTGGATCAGCTGGTGGGCCTTGCCGATCTCCTCGAAGCCGAGGGTGAGCGAGAGGCACGGGTCGAGCAGACCGTGGTCGATGAGCGTGGTCACCTCGCGCGCCTCACGGGCGTTGGAGACGTGCGAGCCCTGGAGCCGCTTCTGGCGCATCCACAAGAAGCGCAGGTCCACATCGCCGTTGTAGCCGGTGGTGCCGCCGCAGATGACGACCATGCCCGCGTTGTCGCACAGATACATGGAGGTCGGGATGGTGTCGGCGCCGGAGTGCTCCAGGACGATCCTGGGCGCCCGGCGCTCGCCGAGGACCTCCCAGAAACGGCGGCCGAAGGCGCGGGCGCCCTGGAGCCACCGGCCCATGGCCTCGTCGTCGGAGGTGTCGGGCAGCCGGCCCCAGTGGTCGAAGTCGCGCCGGTTGATATAGCCCTTGGCCCCCAGCTTCACGCAGTACTCGCCGCGCTCGTCGCTGGAGACCACCGCGATGGGGATGCCGCCGCGCTGCTTGACCAACTGGATCGCCATACAGCCGAGGCCGCCCGCGCCGCCCCAGATCAGCACCGCGTCGCCGGGGCGCACGGTGTGCGGCTCCCAGCCGAAGAGCTGGCGGTAGGCGGTGGCGGCGGTCGCCATGTAGCAGGCCGCCTCCGCCCAGGAGAGCCGCTTGGGCTTGGGGTGGCACTGGTACTCGTCGACCACGGCGAACTGCGCGAACGACCCGTAGTTCTCCTCGTACCCCCACACGCTCTGCGAGGACGAGGTGCAGGGGTCGGCGCCGAGCCGGATGTCCTCGGCGCTCTCGTCCCAGATGCTGGCGAGCAGCACGATCTCGTCGCCCGGCTTGAGGCGCACGCCCTCGCCGACCGCCCAGACGATGCCGGAGGCGTCGGAGCCGCCGATGTGGAAGTCCTCCACGGCGCCGCGCCTGCGCCGGGCGGCTATCACGTCGACGGGGTCGCCGAGCGAGGCCCAGACGTTGTTGTAGTTGACGCCCGCCGCCATGACCTTGATCAGGACCTGGCCGGGGCCGACCGGCGGCACGTCCACGACCTCGGTGCGGAAGGCGTCGATGGGCTGCCCGTAGCGCTCGGGCCGGATGAGGGAGGCGTACATGCGCTTGGGCGCCTCGCCCAGCGGCGGCGCGTCACCGAGTTCGTACAGGTCCTGGGTCACGAGGTGGCTCCTCAAGGGGTAGCGGAGGACGGGGTGCGGGAAGCCCGCGCCAGGCGGGCGAGACAGGCGCCGTGGGAGGCGGCGGGGCCGGTGGCCTCCCAGCCGGCCGGTACGGCGGCGAACGCGGGCCACAGGGAGTGCTCTCCCGCCGCGTTGACGAGCACCAGGTGCGACGGCTCGTCCTCGCCGCGGGCCTCGAACGGACTGGACACGGTGGATCCCTTCGTCGCCGCGCCGCCGCGGGTGCGGCGCGGGGTGCGGGTGGTCATCCGGCGGCGGGCCGCAGGGCGGCGGCCAGCGCCCCGCCGATCCGGGCCATCGGCTCCGGCTCGGTCATCTCGTAGTGGCCGCAGGGCACGGTGTGGTCGGTGAGCACGCCCCCGACGTACGGGCGCCAGCTGTCGGCCTTCCCGGTCGTCAGCGACAGGTCGGCCGGGTCGGCGGGGGCGCCCGCGTCCTCGGTGGCGCTGAAGAAGAGGACATCGCCGCGGAAGACCTCGGGGGCGAACCCACCCGCGAGGGCGAGGTTGTTGCGCATCACCCGGGCGATGGCCAGCGCCTCCTCGCGGGTCACCGGCGAGGGCCCGCGCTCCGCGCCGTCCTCGGCGATCAGCCGGACCACCTCGTCGACGTCCGCCCCGCCCGCGGGCATCTCCAGGCCCGCGACACGCACCAGCAGCGAGGCCACCTGGCGCTCGGTCGCGGCCGGGTCGGCGCTCTGGTCCTCGGTCAGCGGGGCGTCCAGCATCGCCAGCAACTCGACCTCCTCGCCCTGCCGTTGCAAGGCGGTGGCCATCGCGTGGGCGACGAACCCGCCGTACGACCAGCCCAGCAGCCGGTACGGACCCTGCGGCTGCACCTCGCGTACATGGGCGAGGTAGGAGTCGACCATGTCCTTGGCGTCGGCGGCCGGTTCCCGGGTGCCGTCCAGGCCGTGCGCCTGAATGCCGTAGACCGGCTGGCGGGCGCCGAGGTGGGGCAGCAGGCCGGTGTAGCGCCAGGCGATGCCCGCGCCCGGGTGGACACAGAACAGCGGGCGCTGGTCGCCGTCGGCGCGCAGCGGCAGCAGTGGGGCGAACGCGTCCCGCCCGGCCGCGCCGCCGCGCCCGGAGAGCGCGACGAGCCCGGCGACGGTGGGCGCCGACAGGAACGCGGCGGCCGGGACGTCCAGGACGCCCGCGCCGCGCATCCGGCCCGCCAGCAGCACGGCGCGCATCGAGTCGCCGCCCAGGTCGAAGTAGTTGTCGTGGACGCCGATGCCCTCGATGCCCAGGGCCTCCTCCCAGTGCTCCGTCACGGCGCGCTCCTGCGGGGTGCGCGGGGCGGTGTACTCGGTGGTCAGATACGGCCGCGGCGCTCGTCCGGAGCCGCTCTGCCCGTCCGTGTCGTCGTCCGCGCCGGCCGGCGCCTTGGCGCCCGGGGCGTCGATCCAGTGGCGTCGGCGGTCGAAGGCGTATCCCGGAAGCGGCACCCGGCGGGGCGCGCGCTCCTCGGCGGGGCCGGTGATGTCGGCGGGCACGCCCGCGCTCCACAGCCGCCCCAGCGCCTCCGCGAAGACCTGCCCGTCGGGGGTCGCGGCCTTGGCGTGGCGCATCGTGGGGACGGCGGCCGGCAGCGCGTCCCCGAGCCGGGCGGCGGCCAGCTTGGCGAGGCTGTCGCCCGGCCCGATCTCCACGAACACCGGGTTGCCGCGCTCCCAGAGGGAGGCGATGCCGTCGGCGAAGCGGACCGTGCGGCGGGTGTGGCCGATCCAGTGCTCGACGCTGGTGGCCTGCTCGTCGGTGACCCAAGTGCCCGTGACGTTGGTGACGTACGGAATCTTCGGCGCCCGCAGCGTCACGGTCCGCAGGACGTCCGCGAAGGCGGGCAGGATCGGGTCCAGGACGTGGGAGTGCGCCGCCGCCGGCAGCCGCAGCCGGCGGAAGGCGACGTCGTCCGCGAGCAGCCGTGCCTCCAGGGCCGCCACGGCCTTCTCGTGCCCCGCGACCGTGCAGGCGTAGGGCCCGTTGACGGCCGCCAGCGACAGGTCGTCGGTGAGGTAGGCGCGCAGGGGCTCCTCGCCGAGCGCGACCCCGACGGTGGCGCCCCCGGCCGAGGCGATCAGCCGGATCCGCTCCGCGACCAGCGGCAGCATCTCCTCGGGCGACATCACCCCGGCGAGCGTGGCCGCGGTGTACTCGCCCAGCGAGTGCCCGATGAGCGCGGCGGGCCGTACGCCGTGCTCCATCAGCGCGGTGGCCAGGGCGTATTCGGTGACCACCAGGGCCAGGAAGGCGTCCACACTGCCGGGTTCGGTCCGCTCGTACAGCGCCGTGCGCAGATCGCCGCCGGTCACGGGCCGCAGGATCGCCGCGCAGCGGTCGACGGCGTCCCGGTAGACCGGCAGTTCGCGGTAGAGCTCGGCGCCCATGCCGATGTACTGGGTGCCGCCGCCGGGCAGCAGGAACGCGACCGGCGGGGCGTCCTCGCCGCGCACCTCGGCGGGTGCCTGGAGCGGGTGCAGCAGGATCCGGGCCGCCTGCTCGGCGCTGCGCGCGGCCACCGCCGCCCGGTGGGGCATGGCGGGGCGGTCGGTGCGCAGGGTGTGGGCGACGTCCGCGAGGTCGAGGTCCGGGTGCGCGGTGAGATGGCGCCCGAGGTTGGCGGCCTGGCCGCGCAGCGCGCCGGGGGTGCGGGCGGAGAGCGGCAGCACGTGCCACCGCTCGCCCTCCTCGGGGCGCGGCGCGGGTGCGGGCGCGGCGGGCGGGGCCTCTTCCACGATCACATGGGCGTTGGTGCCGCCGACTCCGAAGGCGCTGACGGCCGCCCGGCGCGGCCCGGCCCCCGACTCCCACTCCTCCAGCGCGGTCGGCACCCGAAACGGGCTCGTCGCGAAGTCGATCAGCGGGTTGGGCTGCTCGAAGTGGAGGGTCGGCGGTATCTGCCGGTGCTCCAGAGCCAGCACGATCTTGATGAACCCGGCGATCCCGGCGGCCGCGCCCAGATGCCCGATGTTGCTCTTGACCGACCCCAGGGCGCAGAACCGCTCACGGTCGCTGCTCTCCCGGAACGCCCGGGTCAGGGCGGCCACTTCGATGGGGTCGCCGATCCGCGTGGCGGTGCCGTGGGCCTCCACATAGCCGATCGAGTCCGCGTCGACGCCCGCGGCGACCTGGGCGGCGAGCACCGCCTCCGTCTGGCCCTCGGTGCTGGGGGCGGTGAAACCGACCTTGCGGCGGCCGTCGTTGTTGATGGCCGAGCCCCGGATCACCGCGCGGATCCGGTCGCCGTCGGCCAGGGCGTCCTCCAGCCGCTTGAGGACGACCACGCCGACGCCGTCGCCCGAGGAGGTGCCCGCCGCGTCGGCGGCGAACGCCCGGCAGCGGCCGTCCGGCGAGAACGGCCCGTCGGGCACGTGCCGGTAGCCGAGCAGCGCCGACGGGTTGAGCGAGGCGGCCCCGGCCAGCGCCACGTCGCAGCGGAAGTCGAGCAGGTCCTGGCAGGCGGTGTGGATCGCGACGAGCGCGGTGGAGCACGCCGTCTGGAGGGAGATGCTGGGCCCGGTCAGCCCCAGCTCGTACGAGATACGGGTGGCCAGGGTGCCCAGTGAGTTGCTGGTGGCCGCGTGCACCAGGGCGACCGAGGCGCTCTGCCCGGCGAAGCGGGGGTGCACGTGCCCGGGGTAGTAGCGGCTGTCGCCCGCACCCGCGTACACCCCGACCTGGAGGTCGCCGTGCCCATCGGCGTATCCGGCCTCCTCCAGGGCGTGGTAGGCGCACTCCAGGAGCAGACGCTGCTGGGGGTCGACCACCTCGGCCTCGGCGGGGCTGTAGCCGAAGAACGCCGAGTCGAACCGGTCGATGCCCTCGACCACCGACGCCATCCGCACCAGATCGGGGTCGGTGAGTCCCTCGGGGTCGCCGCCCGCCGCCAGGTACTCCTCGTCGGTGATGGGCCGGATCGACTCCCGCCCGGCCGCCAGGTTCTCCCAGAACTCCTCGACGGTGTCGGCGCCGGGCAGCCGCGCCGCCATGGCGACGACCGCGATCGCCGTGTCGGGCCCGTACTCCTGCGTCTCATCCATCGTTGCGAGGTCCTTCGTGCTCGGTGTGCTCGGTGTTCGGGGCGGGACGGCGGGAGGCCCGCGCGGCGCGCTGGCGCTCGGCCCGCTGCCGTACGCGGTCGAGTCCGGACGGCGGGGCGCTCTGCGGCGGCGCCTCGGTGGGAGCGGCGCCGCCGACGCCGATGTCGGTGAGGTGGCGGGCCAGTGCCCGGACGCTGGGGTGGCTGAACAGGTCCACCACGCTCAGGTCGCAGCCCAGTTCCTCGTTGACCGCGCCCTGGGCGCGGACCAGCAGGAGGGAGTGGCCGCCGAGGTCGAAGAAGTTCTCCTCGACGCCGACCCGGTCGCGTTCCAGGACGCGGCACCAGACGGCGCTGAGGATCTTCTCCAGCCGGCGCAGCCCCTCGGCGGAGTCGTCGGCCTCACCCGCCGCCTCGGCGGTCGAGGAACCGGCCGCGCGCAGCACCCAGTCGCCGTCGGCCACGGCGGCGGTCCGCGCGGCGGCCGTGTACAGGGCCCCGAGGTCGGCGTCCTCCTCCAGGGCCACCCGGCCCGCGAGGCGGTGCAGCGGGCGCGGCGCCGACCGGACGTGGCCGCGCACCCAGGGCATGGCCCGGTCGGTGCCGATCAACAGGTGCGGCTCGTCCAGGGTGCGGGCCAGGTCGAAGGAGCGCAGCGCGGCGGAGGCGTCCAGGACGCGGTAACCGCGTGCCTCGGTCAGCGACTTGAGGCCGTAGCCCTCACTCATGCCGAGCTCGTCCCACATGCTCCAGGCCAGGCTCTGCGCGTCCAGACCGGCGCCGCGCTGGTGGGCGGCGAGGGCGTCGAGGAACGCGTTGGCGGCGGCGTAGGAGCTGCTCATGGAGCCGCCGAAGTAGCCGTTCACCGAGGAGAACGAGACGAACGAGCGGGCCCCGTGCTCCTGGGCGAGCCGGTGCAGCGTCCAGCCGCCGGTGACCTTCGCGGCGAGCGCCGCACGCCACTCGTCCAGGGTCAGATCGGCCACCGAGCGCTGCTCGAAGCGGCCCGCGAGGTGCACCACCCCGGCCAGCGGGGCGGACCAGGCCGCGCCCGCCTCCTCGACCGCGGCGCGCAGCGCGTCGAGGTCGGTGGTGTCGGCGCTCGCGTAGCGCACCTCGCCCAGCTCGCGCAGGCTCTTGAGGGTCTCGACGCGGCGGGCGAGCGGGCCGCCCTCGGCGAGGTGCTTGTCCCAGCTGTCCTCGTCGGGCAGCTGGGTGCGCCCGACCAGGAGCAGCCGGGTGCCCGGCGTCCTGAGCAGGTGTTCGGCGAGCCGGCCCGCGACGCCGCCGAGTCCGCCGCTGACGAGCTGGAACCCCTCGGCGGCGGGTGCGGGACGACGGGGCAGGGGAGCGGGCAGCGGCGCGAGGCGGCGGATCCAGCGCTGTCCGTCGCGGAAGGCCACCTCGGCGTCGGTCACCGGCGCGGCGGCCTCCGCGAGCAGCAGCTCGGCGCGCTCGCGCGGGCCGCCCCCGGCCGCCAGGTCCACCTGGACGGTGCTCAGCCAGGGCAGTTCCTCGCGCAGGCTCTTGAGGAGACCGCCGACAGCGCCGTGCGCGTACGAGGGCCGCTCGTCCGCGCCCACCGCCTGGCTCCGGACGGCCGCGAAGTGCAGGGCGACCCGGTGGCCCGGGGTGTGCTGGGCCGTCAGGGCCTGGGCGAGGCAGAGCAGGGCGTCGGCGCCGTCGCGTTGCGCCTCCAGCAGCTCGCCCGCGCTCTCCGGTTCACCGCTTCCCGCGCCGAGCGCGCCCAGGTGCAGGACGGTGTCGACGGGCCGGTCGTCCACCGCGAGGGAGTCGAGCAGACGCCCGTAGTCCTCGGTGGCGTCGATCCGTACGCGGTAGGTCGCCGCGTTGTCGCGGCCGAACTCCGGACCGGCCGTCACCACCGTGCACCGGGCCCCTTGTGCGCGCAGCAGCTCCGCGACGGCGGCGGCCACCTCGGCGCCCGGGGTGTGGCGCCCGGCCAGCACCAGGGTGTGCCCGTCGGGCCCGGCCGGGGCGTGGACGCGCTCGGCGCGCTGCCACACCGGGCGCAGGAACCAGTCGGGCACGGTCGCGGTGCTGCCGAGCAGGATCTCCGAGGCCTGTGCCACCTCGTCGAACTCGCCCGCCTCGAACCGCTTGCGCAGCTGGGTGCGCTGGATCTTGCCGATCTCCGTCTTGGGGATCACGGCCGCCGCGACCGGCATCAGATGCGCCGGGCTGATGCCGATCTCCCGGGTCACCTTGCCGCGGATGGCGCGCAGTGCCTGGGTGACGTCCGTGCCCTCCTCCAGGTGGAAGAAGAGCGCGAGCTCGTCGGTGCCGGCCGTCGGGTCGGTGCGCACCGCGCAGGCCGCCGTGAAGCTCCTTACCACGAAGGGGAGTTCCTCGACGCAGGACTCGATCTCGTGGCTGTAGTGGTTGACGCCGTTGACGATGATGACGTCCTTGGCACGGCCGGTGATGTAGAGCTCACCGGCGCGCAGGAAGGCCAGGTCGCCGGTCTCGAACCAGCCCTCGGGGGTGAACGACTCGGCGTTCGCCTTCTCGTTGTCGTGGTAGCCGTGGGTCACCGTGGTGCCGCGCACCTGGAGCCGCCCCGCGGTGCCCTCGGCGACGACACGGTCCTGGTCGTCCACGATCCGCATGGCGAAGCCCGGGTAGGGCAGCCCGCAGCTGACGAACGTCTCCTCGCCGGGCTGCGGCTCGGCCGCGAGGACCGTGTCGGTGACCACGGACGAGGTCTCCGACATGCCCCAGCACGGGTGCATGACGTCCTGCGGCAGCCCGAACGGCTTCATCACCTCCAGCCAGCGCCGGGCGGTCGCCGCGACGACGACCTCGCCCGCGTTCATCACCAGCCGCATCGGCGAGAGGTCCCAGGGCCGCCCGGCCATCCGGTGCGCCTGCTCGCTGACCAGGCCGAAGGCGAAGTTGGGCGCCCAGGTGACGCTGGCGCGGTGCCGGTGCGCCAGCTCCATCCAGCGCAGCGGGTCCTCCAGGATCCAGGAGGTCGGCGCGTGCACCTGCCGGCAGCCCAGATAGACGTCCCGCAGATGGAACATGACCACACCGGTGACGTGGTCCAGCGGGATCCAGTTGACCGAGACGTCGTGCTCGGTCAGGGAGTTGAGGGCGGCGGTGGCCGCGGCCCGGGTCAGCACGTTGCGGTGGGTGAGCCGCACGGCCTTGGGCAGCCCGGTGCTTCCCGAGGTGAGCAGCATCAGTGCCACGTCGTCGGGCCGCGCGGTGTGCCAGTCCTCGTCGAGCGGGCCCGCCCGCAGCGCGTCCGTGGTGGTCAGCCGCAGGCCCTGCCACTCCCGTCGCCGCGCCAGGTCGCGCAGCCCCGCCTCGCCGGACGCCGAAGTGATCATCCAGGGGCGGTGCAGCATCTCCCACACGCCCTCCAGCTTCGCCACGGGCGCCGACGCCGTCGCGTACGAGACGGGCACGGTCAGCGGCACGGTGACGAAGCCGCCAAGGAGGCAGCCCCACAGCGTGGCGAGGAAGTCCTCGGTGTCCTCGCACTGGAGGATCACCTGGTCACCCGGGCGCAGCCCGAGCTCCCGCAGACCGCCCAGGACGCGGGAGGCCTCCTCGACCAGCGAGGCGTAGTCGCGCCGGGTCTCGGTGCCGTCGGCCCGGACGTGGACGACCTCGGCGTGCGGGCCGCCCCCGGCCGCCCGCCGCAGCGCCTCGGCCCAACTGCCCACCGTGGGCTCGGGCAGCTCGGGGCCCTCGCTGAGCGCGGGCACGGCGGTGGCGGCGGTGGCGCCGGAGGTGTGCTCGGCGGCCTGCGTCCGCGCGCCCGAGGAGCCGATGTAGAGCCGACCTGTCGACTCGGTGGCCTCCTCCAGGGTCACCGTCGCCGAGCGGACGCCCGGCAGCCCGGTCAGAGCGCGCTCCCACCGCTCGGCGGCGTCGGTGTCGATGACGGGCAGCCGGCCGAGCGCCTCGGTGTCCAGGGTGCCGTCGGGGTTCCTGGGCAGGTCGCTGACGGCGGTGATCCGGGGCACCTCGGCGCCGGGGCGCCGCAGCGCCCGGGCCGCCTGTTCGGCCGCCGCGGCCCGGGTGGGCACGGCGAACACGGTGGGCCGCCCGTCCGCGCCCGGCACGGCCACGGCGTCGCGCAGATCGCCCCGGGCGAGGAGCTCGCTCTCCAGCTCCGCCGGGTCGAACGCGGTGTCCGCCACCTCGGCCCGTACCACGGGCTCCGGCGCGGGCAGGGCGCCCAGACGCACGCCCGGGTCGTCGGCCACGGCCGCCAGCACGGCGTGCAGCGCCCGCGCCGCGCTTTCCACGGTCGCGTGGTCGAACAGGTCGGCGGCGTACTCGACATGGCAGACGAGCCCGTCCCCGGAGCCGTCCTGGCCGCGCCGCTCCACCACGTCCACGAACAGGTCGAACTTGGCGGTCCCGGTGGCGCTGGGCCGCAGCGGCACCTCGTCGGCGCCGAGCCGCAGCACGGCCTCGGAGTTGTTCTGGAGGGCCAGCATGACCTGGAAGAGCGGGTGGCGGGCCGGGGTGCGCGGCGGGTTGAGCTCCTCCACCAGCCGGTCGAACGGCAGGTCCTGGTGGTCGTAGGCGGCCAGGTCGAAGTCCTTGACGCGCTCCAGCAGTTCGCGGAACTCGGGGTCGCCCGAGGTGTCGGTGCGCAGGACCAGGGAGTTGGCCATCAGGCCGATCAGATCGTCCAGCGCCTCGTCGGCGCGGCCCGCCACCGGGGTGCCGACGGGGATGTCCGTGCCCGCGCCCCAGCGGGTGAGCAGGGCGGCCAGGGCGCTCTGGAGCACCATGAACAGGCTGGCGCCGCTCTCGTCGGCGAGGCGCAGCAGGGCGCGGTGGAGCTCGGGGGCGACATCGAGGGCCAGATGGCCGCCCCGGCGGCCGGGGGCCGTGGGGCGCGGCCGGTCGGCGGGCAGCGCGATCTCCACCGGGAGGCCGTCGAGCGCCTCCTTCCAGAAGGCTAGCTGACGCCCACTCAGGCCGGGCCGGGTGCCGCTGCCTTCGAGCAGCTCGCGCTGCCAGAGGGTGTAGTCGGCGTACTGGACCGGCAGGGCGTCCCAGCCGGGGTCGCGGCCCTCGGCGCGGGCAGCGTACGCGGTGGAGAGGTCCTCGGCCAGCGGGCGCAGCGACCAGCCGTCGGCCGCACTGTGGTGCAGGACGATCACCAGCGTGCGCGCCGCCCCCGTCCCGTACAGACCGGCCCACAGCGGCTGGTCCCGGGTGAGGTCGAAGCGGCGCCCGCGAGCCAGCGCGACATACGCCCCGACCTCCTGCGCGGGGCAGTCGACGACGTGCAGCACCGGGCGCAGGGAGCCGGGCGCGGCTATCTCCTGGCGGGGGACGCCACCGGTCTCCGGGAGCAGGGTACGTAGGCTCTCGTGCCGGTCGGCCACATCGGCGAGGGCCGCGCGCAGCGCGTCCACGTCGACCTCCCGCTCCAGCGGGACCACCAGCGGGATGTTGTACGTGGCGGCCGCCCCGTCCAGCTGGTTGAGGAACCACATGCTCTGCTGGGTGGCCGAGAGCGGCACCGGGTCCGGCCGTTCGGCACGCGTCAGCGCCGGGCGGGCCGGCCGTCCGCCACCGGCCGTGACCCGGTCGGCGAGCGCCGCCGGGGTGGGCAGGGCGAAGAAGTCGGCCATGGACACCTCGGCGCCGGTGGCCGTGCGCAGCCGGGTCATCAGCCGGGTGGCGAGCAGCGAATGGCCGCCCAGGTCGAAGAAGTTGTCGTCGGCGCCGACCGTGCCCCGCGGCAGCCGCAGCAGCTCCTCGTAGAGGCCGCACACGAGTTTCTGGTCGGTGGTCGCCGGGGCCGTGCCGCCGGCCGCGGCGGCGAAGTCGGGGGCGGGCAGCGCCTTGGCGTCGAGCTTGCCGTTGGCGGTCAGCGGCAGCGCGTCCAGGACCACGCACGCGCTGGGCACCATGTGCTCGGGCAGCGACTGGGCCAGATGGGCGCGCAGTCCCGCCGGTTCGGGGCGCGAGCCCGGGGCGGGCACCACGTACGCCACGAGGATCCGGTCGGCGGCCCCCTCGGTCTCCCGGGCCACCACGGCGGCCCGCGCCACGTCCGGGTGGCCGACGAGCGCGGCCTCGATCTCGCCGGGCTCGATGCGGAAGCCGCGGATCTTCACCTGGTGGTCGGAGCGGCCCAGGTAGTCCAGAGTGCCGTCGGGCGCCCGCCGGGCCAGGTCGCCGGTGCGGTACATCCGCTCGCCCGGCGCGCCGAAGGGGTCGGCGACGAACCGTTCGGCGGTCAGCTCCGGGCGGCCGAGATAGCCGAGCGCGAGACCGGGACCGGCCACGTACATCTCGCCCACCCGGCCCGGCACCACCGGCTGGAGGCAGTGGTCGAGGACGTATACGCGCAGGTCGGGAAGCGGGACGCCGATGACGCTGCGGGCGCGCGGGTCCTCGATCAGCTCGCGGGTGACGCGCTGGTGGGTGACGTGGACGGTGGTCTCGGTGATGCCGTACATGTTGACGAGGGCGGGCGCCCGGTCGCCGTGCCGCTCCAGCCAGGGCCGCAGGTGCGCGGGCTCCAGCGCCTCGCCGCCGAACACCACATGGCGCAGGGCCAGGGGGCCGTCCTCGGCGCCGGCCTCCTGGTCGGCCTGGACGAGCTGCTGGAAGGCGGAGGGCGTCTGGTTGAGGACGGTGACGCCCTCGCGGCGCAGCAGCCGCAGGAAGTCGCGCGGGGAGCGGCCGGTGGCGTACGGGACGACGACGAGCCGGCCGCCGTGCAGCAGCGGCCCCCAGATCTCCCAGACGGAGAAGTCGAAGGCGTACGAGTGGAAGAGCGTCCAGACGTCGTCGGCGCCGAAGTCGAAGTGGGCGGCGGACGTCTCGAAGAGCCGCACCACGTTGGAGTGCGGGATCACCACGCCCTTGGGGCGTCCGGTGGAGCCCGAGGTGTGGATGATGTACGCGGGGTCGCCGGGGGTGAGCGGCGCCCGGCGCTCGGCGTCGGTGAGGTCGGTGTCCGGGCGCGCGGCCAGGTCGCCTTCGAGGTCCGGGTCCCCGAGGACGAGGGCGGCGGCGCCGGTCCGCGGCAGCGCGGGCGCGGTGGTCGCGTCGGTGACCAGCAGCGCGGGTGCGGCGTCCTCGGCCACCGCGCGGATGCGCTCGGCGGGGTAGCCGGGGTCCAGCGGCAGATACGCGGCGCCGGACTTGACCACCGCGAGCAGCGCGACCACCAGCTCCAGCGAGCGGGGCAGCGCCAGCGCCACCACCTCACCCGGCCCGGCGCCGCGCTCGACGAGCAGCCGGGCGATCCGGTTGGCGCGGGCGTTGAGCTCGGTGTACGTCAGCGAGGCGCCCTCGCAGGTGACGGCCACGGCGTGCGGGGTGCGGGCGGCCCGGTCCTCGAAGCGGGTGGCGAGCACGGCGTCGGGCGCGGTGCGCACGGGCTCGGCGGCGGTGTGCGCCGGGCTCTCGCCGGGGAGCAGCAGGTTCGTGCGGGCGAGCGGCAGGGCGGCGTCCGCCTCGGCGAGCTGGTCGAGCAGGCTCAGCAACCGCCGCTGGTGGTCCTCCAGTTCGGCCTCGGTGTACAGGGCGGGGTTGGCGTCGAAGGCGATCCACAGCCCCTCGCCGCCGGCGCCGGGCCGGACGTTGATCTGGAGGTCCTCCACGGCGCCGCCGGAGAGGTGGTGCGAGGTGGTGCGGTGGCCGCCGAAGGGCGGCTCCTCGTCGAACGGGACGAGGTTGACCACGGGCCCGTACAACCGCCGGGCGCCGCCGATGAGTTTGAGGTCGCGGCGCAGGTCCTCGGCCCGGTACTGCTGGTGCTTGCGGACATCGCGTAACTCCGCTGCGACGGCCGCCACCAGCTCCCCGGCCGTGGTGGCCGGGGTGACGGCGAGCCGCAGCGGCAGGATGTTGGACGCCGTGCCGGGGGTGCGCAGCGCGGTGGAGCCGAGCCGGCTCATGGTGGGCAGGCCGAGCACGACGTCCTGCTGGGCGGTGACGCGGTGCAGATAGGCGGCGACGGCCGCCACCAGCAGGTCGTTGCGGGCCCCGCCCAGCCGCGCCGCCGCGGTGGCGAGCCGCTCGGTGTCGGCGGCGGAGAGCAGGGTCGTACGGCGCAGGAAGGACGGTGAGGGCGCCGCGACGGCCTCGGTGAGTCCGGTGGCGCCGGTGAAGTCGGCGAACCTGCCGGTCCAGTGGGCGCGGTCGCGGGCGAAGCGGTCCGAGGCGCGGTAGGCCCTCTCCTCGTCGAGCAGCCTGCCGACCGGGGCGAAGGGGCTCTCGGGCACCTCGCGGCCGTCCGCGAGCGCCCCGTAGACCTCGGAAAGGCGCCGGGCGACCAGCTTGTAGCTGTAGCCGTCCAGCAGGATGTGGTGGGCCCGCAGGAACCAGAAGAAGCGGTCGGGGGCCACGGTGAACAGGGCGTGGGTGAACAGCGGGCCGTCGCCGAGGTCGGCCGCGGTCGCCATGTCGGCGCGTATCCATGCCTCGGCCGCCGCGCGCGGGTCCGCCTCGCCGCTGACGTCCACCCGTCGCAGCGGCCACTCCTGGTCCGCGCCCGGAGCGCAGCGGGGGCCGTCGGCGGTGTCGGTGAACCGCAGGGCGAAGGTGCCCGCCTCGCCGACCGTGCGGCGCAGCGCGGACTCGAAGAGCGCGGTGTCCACGGGGCCGTGGATCTCCACGTACTCGGCGGTGTTGTAGGCGGCGTTCGCGGGGTCGAGCCGCTGGGCGAACCAGAGTCCCTGCTGGGCTCCGGTCAGCGGGCTACTGGTGTCCTCCTGGACAGACATGGCACCAACCCTCATTAGACGTCTGTGAAATTCCCGGCACACGGAAAGGGCCGCTGGGCCCCGCTGGAAAGCCGTTGGGCAGGCGTGTGCGATCCGCTCACCGGTGAGCGGAATTGCCGGGGGAACGGAAGCAAGGAATGCGTCGCCGAAATGCCGCTGCGGGTGCGGAACTCCGGTGAGAGCAGGCGGTGCCGTGGTGGAGCGCCACCTTCCTCGGAACAGCAACCCTGCCCGAGGGGAAGTCTGCGGGTCAAGGGGATCATCCGCCGGGCGTGTCCTGCGTCGAAGCGACGAAATCCCTTGGATTGCAGGGTTCGAGGCCGCCCGATGTCATGTGCACGGCCGTATGTATCAGGCCAGCTTGCGGAGTTCACTTCACGTCAACGAACCGGCCATGCCACCGCGCGAGACCGTGCTGATGGCAAGTGCCCCCCTGATGAAAAGGCTGTATACGAGCGGTTCAGCGGGCTTGCCGAACGCCGATGTTGAGCCAAATTCGTCGGCGCGGAGAGGGAGATGGTTCCGTTCCGGTTAGCGTTCGGGGCACCCTGGGTATTGCCCCGACTGCGGCAGCCGGCCGTGTGTCGCAGAGGCTGAGGGATACGTCACTCCACGGTCCTCCGGGAAACCCTTGCGGCGCAATGGAATTGCGGCTTCACTGAAGCGCGATTCGGGATCCGCGCACCGGCCAATACGGCCGGGGCGCAATGGGAGAGGGTTCCGGGCACAATGCGTTCACCCTGCTCCGGGCGACCCGTACGGTCAGCCTTTTACGAGGCGGGGACAGGGCGCGGCCGGTCCCGGCGCAGCGCCGGGAAAGAAAGTCGAAAGGTCATGGGGATGCAGCGCAGGTTATGCCCGGTCGAGACGATCTACGTGGCACAGCGGAGCCGTGCCGTGCTCTCCTGCACCGTGCGCGGCGACCTCGACGAGAAGCTGTTCGCCGAGGCGTTCGCCGCCAAGGTCGCCGAACACCCCTCGCTGCGCTGCCGGATCGCCGTCGAGGACGGCGTGGCCGGGCTCCAGCCGCTGGCGGCGGACGAGGTGCCGACACTGCTGGTGCGCGACGGCGGACCCGACTCCTTCACCGAGGAGTTCAACACCCCGCTGCCCGTCGGCGGCCCTCTCGTGCGGGCCGTGCTGCTGCGGGGAGGCGACGAGCACACCGTGATGCTCAGCGTCGACCACACCATCACCGACGGCCACAGCGCCATCGCCCTCCAGAACGCCCTGTGGGAGACCTACACCGCGCTCGTCGGTGGACTCCCGGGCCGTGTGGGGGAGTACCGGGAGCAGTGGCCCAGGCCCATCTCCGAGCTGCTGCCGCCGGTCTCCGAGCAGGAGGCCGAGGAGTACTTCGCGCGCCGCGTCGAGCGGACCCGGCAGTCCCCCGTGGTCTGTCTGCCGTACGAGGCGGTGGACAGCGAACGCACCCCCGGGCAGCTCGAACTGGCCGTACAGCGGGTCCTGTTGGAGCCCGAGGAGACCGCGCGGCTGCTGAGCTTCGCCAAGTCCGAGGGCGTGTCGGTGCACGGCCTGGTCGCCGCCGCGGTCCTGACCGCCGTCCGCCGGCGCCTCGGCGGCGAGCCCGGGACGCGCAACCTCGGCTGTATGTCCCCGGTCGACCTGCGCTCCCGGCTCACCCCGCCGCTGGAGCGCGAGGTGCTGGTGCCCGCGGTCACCTCCTGTCTGGACGTGCTCGAAGTGGCGCACGACGCCGACCCGCTGGCCCTGGCCCGCCAGGTCACCGAGAACCTGCACACGGCCATCGAGCGCGGTGACTACCTCCAGGAGGTGCACCTGCTGCCCAAGGTCCCGCGGCACCCGGCGGTCCTCGCCACCAGCGTCATCGTGACCAACATGGGGCGGGTGTCGGGCCCGGTGACCCCGGCCGGTCTGGAAGTCACCGACGTACGCCTCGCTCCCGCCCGCGAGCATTACTTCCCCGAGGCCGGGCGCGGCCCGGTGATGGCGTGCGTGGTCTCCTTCGACGGCCGGCTCGGCATCGAACTGCCCTACAGCTCCGGGTGTTTCACGCACGAGCAGGTGGACGAGGTGCGCGGCGCCCTGCACACCGCCCTGCTCGCCTTCGCCGCCCGCGAGGGCGACGCCGAGGGCACGGTGGCGGTGCCCGCGTGACGGACGCGCGGCCGACGCCGCAGAGGTGCGTCACGCACCCGTCACGCACCTGTTCGAGCAGACCGAGTCCAGGAGTACTCCCGCGGTGACCACCATGAACGACACGCAGGCCCCCGTCACCACGGCCCTGCTGCCGCGCGCACAGGCCGGGGACGACCGGGCCATGAACGACATCCTCCTGCACATCGCCCCATTCGTCGGCCGGCTCTGTCTGCCCATCGCGCAGAGCCACAGCTCCGACGCCGCCCAGGAGGCCATGCTGGCCATATTCCGCGGTATACGGGGGCTGCGCGAACCCGAGGCGTTCTACGGCTGGGTCCGCGCGGTCACCGTACGGGAGGCGGTCCGCACCTCGAAGCGGCTCAGCCAGGGGCCCACCGACGACCTCACCGACCGGGCCCTGGACGGCAACCCCCTGGACACCGTGCACATCTCCGACGCCATGGACCGGCTGCCCGACCAGCACCGCCAGGTCCTGGTGCTGCGCGCGGTCTACGGCATGAACGAGGAGGAGATGGCCCGGACTCTGGCGCTCCCCGTCGGCACCGTCCGCTCCCGGCTGCACCGGGCCCGGCGCAACTTCCAGAACGCCTGGCACCAGCAGTCGGCGTGAGGCCTCGCGGCTCCTCTCTCGTCTCGCCGGAGGGTGAACGCCTCAGTCGGCCAGCGGGTAGCCGGTGGGCACGCCGGGGCCGGGGAAGTCGGGGTCGTCCTCGGCGCGCGGCAGCGGCCGGTGCCCCTCGGACCAGTCGTTGGTCCACCCGCACACACCACAGGCGTACCGGCCGTCGAGCCCGGCCACCCGCGTACCGCATTTGCGGCACTCGGCGTGGGTGATCTCCGGGGTGAACTCCGTCGCGGGGTCAGCAGCCGGGGCGCCGTGCACTCCACCAGGAGTGTCGCTGGTTGGTGAAGTGATCAACTACCTCTCCAGGTCTGCTAGGTTTTCGCTTCGCCGCCATCTGAGACGCGGCCAGTTCAGCACCATTTCCGGGGGAGCAAGACTCTTATGAAGCGTACTTTGGCATGCCTTGGCGCCTTCGCCGCCATCACCGTCGGCATGATCACGTCCGGCCCGTCGGCCCAGGCCGCCCTCTCCGGCTGCAACGACACGACCAAGTACTACGACACCGCGGGCTACTACACCGACATCCCGACGGTCGGCGTGCGCGGCACCTACTCGTGCGCCCTGCGCCGCGGCATGAAGAACGACGCCGTCTACGAGCTCCAGGTCACCCTGAGCGAGTGCTACGGCCAGAACACCGGCGGCTTCGACGGCGACTTCGGCACCAGCACCGAGACGGCCGTCCGCAACGTCCAGCGCGCCCTCGGCCTGTCCGCCGACGGTGTCTACGGCCCCAACACCCGTGACGCCATGCGGTGGGCCTGGCGCACCATGGCCGGCAACCACCGCTGCCTGCGGCTCTCCGAGGCCCCGGGCCCGCTCAGCACCCGCTGAGTGCCCCGCGGCCCGGGGGCCGTTCTCGGTCATCGTGCCGCGCCTGCCCCTGGGCCGCCGCCCGGCTCGCTAGGCTGCGGCTGCCGATGCGGTGTGGGTCTCAGGAGATGAGGCGCGATGGGGTGGTCGCTGGGCTGGGCGCGCATGGCGATGACCGGGATCGCCGCGGTGGGGATGGTCGTGGGCGGGGGTGCGCTCGCGCCCGGCGCCGCGCAAAGTGCGCCGGCCGTCGCCTACGGACGCTCGGTGGCGGTCGCCCCCGGTGTCTCCTACCGGAGCTTCACCGTCACCGCCTCGCACGGGCTGACACACGGTCACCTCGTCACGGCGGACCTGAGCAACCGGCACGTCAGGGTGGACCTGCTCACCCCGGGCGCGGTGGCCGCCCGGGCGAAGGTCACCGCGATGGCCGACGCCCGGGCCGCGGTCGCCGCCGTCAACGGGGACTTCTTCAACATAAGCGAGACCCAGCACCCCGGTGTGGAGGCCACCGGAGCCTCCTCGGGCCCGGCCATCGCCTCCGGCCGCCCGCTGAAGGCCGCCGTCCCCGACGGCCAGCGGTTCGGCCCCACCCTGCCGCCGGGCACCAGTGCCCGGGACGTCATCGGTGTCAACGCGGCGCACACCGGGCGCCTCGACCGCCTCACCCTGGAAGGAACGGTCGACACCCGCGAGGGGCGGCTGCGCCTCGACGGGCTCAACCAGTACGCCGTACCGGTGGACGGAATCGGTGCCTTCACCCCCAAGTGGGGCTCCGCCTCGCGCGCGCGGGCGGCGTGCGGGACCGACACCGCACGCGGTGCGCCGTGCACCCAGGACACCTATGAGGTGACGGTACGGCAGGGCCGCGTCGTCGACACCTCCGCCGTCCCGGGCGGGGGGCCGATCCCCGCGGGCACCTTCGTCCTGCTGGGGCGCGAGAAGGGGGCCGCCGCCCTGCGCGCCCTCCAGGTCGGCGACCGTGCGGGGCTCGGCTACCGGCTGCGCGGCCGCCGGGGCCCGCTGGCGTTCGCGGTGGGCGGTATGCCGGTGCTGCGGGCCCGCACACCCCTGGACGGCCTCGACGACCGCACGGCCGCCACCCGTACCGGCGCCGCGATCGGCGACCACGGACACCGCCTCTACCTCCTCGCCCTGAACGGCGCGGCCGAGACCGACTCCGGTCTCACGCTCGCCGAACTCGCCCGGCTGCTGCGGGACATGGGCGCCGACGACGGGGTCAACCTGGACGGCGGCGGCTCCACCACCCTGGCCACCCGCGCCCCGGGCGACCAGGGAGTGGTCGTACGCAACCGGCCGCCGGGCAGCTTCGAACGCGCGGTACCCAACGGCATCGGGGTGTTCACCCGACCCTGAGCGGGTTTCACGGACCACACGGAGACCCAAACGGGGACCCCCACGGGGACACACCCCGGGACGCACACGCCCACGATTGAACGGTCCGTCAGCGGCTGACGTAACAACGCGCAAGACACCTAAGGGAGTCGATCGCGTCACTCGTTGCCGAGGAGGGAGTCTTCTTGTGAACTGGCGAAAGCGTGCGGCCTGCCGTACGGAGGACCCGGAGCTGTTCTTCCCGACGTACAACAGGCGATTCGCGGACCAGCAGCTGGCACAGGCCAAGGCGGTCTGCCACAGATGCCCGGTGACCACCGCCTGCCTCCAGTGGGCTCTCTCGAACAACGAGAAGCGCGGGGTGTGGGGCGGGCTCAGCGAGAGCGAACTGCGCAGGCTGAAGCGGATCTCGATGCGGTTGGACGTCGCCTGACGACCGGGGCGGGCGGACGCGGCCGACCGGGACGGCAGGGGCCGGCCGGCTGAACGCCCGGGGGCGCGGCGCCGTATCAAGCGGGCAGTACGTGTCGCGCCCGAGGAGGAGAGCCCGTGCCTTTTCGCCGTCTTCGCCGTCTCCACCCGTTCGGCCGTCCCAGCCGCCGGCTCCGGGGGACGGCCATATGGCTGCTCGTCGCGGTGGTGGCGGGTGGACTCGCGTACACCGTCACCAAGAACTCCACCGGGCCGCAAGGCGGTTCCGGCTCGATCGGGTCCACCGGTCCGGCCGGGGCCGCCCGCGGCGCCGCCCCGGGGCGCACACCGGACGGGTGGCGGGACTGGAGCGTGGGGCGCTGGCTGCGGGGTGCGGCGGACTTCGTCAACCCGGTGGTCGACGGGCTGTGGGGGCCGGAGCGGATGGCCGGAGCCACCGAGGCCGAGCGCTCCTTCGACGGCCGCGAGATGCCCCGGGGGGTCTCCGACCCCGAGCCGGACGCCGTGCCCGCCCGGCCCGTCGCCCGCCCGTACGGCGAGCAGGCGCCCACGGCGGGCCGGCTCTTCTTCGACACCCCCAAGGGCCCGGCCGCCTGCTCCGGCACCGTCGTACGCGACCCCGCCCACCCCGGACGCTCCAACCTGGTGTGGACCGCCGGGCACTGCGTCCACTCCGGCAAGGACGGCGGCTGGCTGAGGAACATCGTCTTCGTCCCCGGCTTCGACAAGCGGGGCCCGGCCCCGCTGGGCGGACGCGACACCGCGGCGCCGCTGGGGATCTGGTGGGCCGACTGGGCGCAGACCTCCCAGCAGTGGATCGACCACGGCACCTCCAGCGCGGGCGCGGGCGCGGCCTTCGACTTCGCCGTGCTCCACGTACGGCAGGCGGTGGGAGCGAGGCAGTCGCTGGAGGAGACGGCCGGGGCGGCGGCGGAGGTCGGCTTCGACGCCGAACTCACCGGCTCACGGGGTCCGGTCGACGTCGTGGGGTATCCGGCGGGCCGCCCCTTCGACGGCTCGTCGCTCTTCCACTGCGCCGACCGCCCCGGGTCGTTCTCGGTCGCGGCCGACCAGCCGGACATGTACCGGATGGGCTGCACGATGACCGAGGGCTCGTCCGGGGGCGGTTGGCTGGTGCGCCGGGGGGACGGCGGGCTGGTGCTCGTCTCCAACACCTCGCTCGGCTCCCGCCCGGCCGCGTGGCTCGCGGGTCCGCATCTGGGAGCGGACGCCCGTCGCGTACTGACGAACGTGAGCCGGCGGTTCGCGGGCGGGTGACCGGCGTGTGCGGAGCCGGAGGTTCGCGGGCAGGTGACCGGCGTGTGCGGGGGGACTTCACGTTTGCTGCTCTCCCATCAGAAATGTTCTTTCGCAATCCCGGTGAACACCACACGCGTCTCGTCCGTACCTAGGACTGCACACCTTCCGCCGATCGCGATCGGCTACGGAACACATCCCAGGAGGCGGCGAGTTGACTCACAGGCGCATACCCAAGCGGCGGGCGGTCATGGCAGGAGCGGGGGCCGCGGGCCTCATCGCGGCGGCCGTACTGCTCCCACGTGCGAACGCGTCACAGGCGCAGGGCGAGCCCCCGCCGGGGGCCGCGGCCGGAAAGGTGAACGCACCCTCGGCGGCAGCCGCGGTGCGGACCCTCGCCCAGCAGCTCGGCGACGCCTTCGCGGGCTCGTACTACGACGCCGACAAGAAGCAGTTCGTCGTGAACATCGCCGGTAACGACAGCAACGCGAGCGCCCGGGTGAAGAAGGCCGGGGCGGTGCCGCGCGCGGTCCGCAACAGCGCGGCCGAGCTGCGCTCCGCGGCCCACACCCTCGCCCGGACGGCGACCATCCCCGGCACCGCCTGGGCCGTCGACCCCCGGACCAACCGCGTCGTGGTCTCGGCGGACCGGACGGTGAAGGGCGCGCAGTGGAGCAGACTGGAGAAGGCCGTACGGTCCCTCGGCGCGGACACCGCCCGGATAAAGAAGTCCCCCGGGCAGTTCAAGGCGTTCAGCGAGGGCGGTGACGCCATCTTCGGCGGCGGCGCGCGCTGCTCCCTCGGATTCAACGTCACGACGCAGGACGGCAAACCGGGGTTCCTCACGGCGGGCCACTGCGGTGTCGCGGCCAAGCAGTGGTCCCTGAGCGCGAACGGGGCGCCCGCCGCCACCGTCCAGAAGGCGACCTTCCCCGGCAACGGCGACTTCTCCCTGCTCACCTACGACGACGCCGCCACACAGGCGCCCAGCGCGGTCGACACGGGGGGAGGCAGGCTGGTGCAGATCACGGGGGCGGCCGACGCCGCCGTGGGCGGCCGCGTACTGCGCATGGGCAGCACCACCGGTCTGCACGACGGCAAGGTCACCGGCCTCGACGCCACGGTCAACTACCCCGAGGGTACGGTCACCGGGCTCATCCAGACCGATGTGTGCGCCGAACCGGGCGACAGCGGCGGCTCGTTGTTCACCGCCGACGGCAGCGCGGTCGGACTCACCTCCGGTGGCAGCGGCAACTGCAAGGCGGGTGGCGAGACGTTCTTCCAGCCCGTGACGACCGCACTGGCGGCCACCGGGGCGACGATCGGGGCGGGAGGGCAAGGTCAGGGCCAGGGGCAGGGGCAGGGCCAGAACCAGGGCCAGGACCAGGGCCAGGACCAGGGCCAAGGGCAGGTATCCGGTGGTTCGGGTGGTGACGGTGGCTCGGGCGGTGGCGCCGGTGACGCGGGTGCGTCCGGGAGCGCGGGTGGATCCGGCGACGGCGACGGCGGCGGAGACGGGGGCGCCAATGCGTCCGGGGGCGCAGGTGGCTCCGGTGGCTCCGGCGGTGGGGACGGTTGGGGGCAGCCCGGGGGCGGGGTGATCTCGATGGAGCCCCCGGTCGGCTACGGCCGACAGTGAGCGAGTTCGGCTGAGAGCAGCTCGACGGCCGGTGGTCCCGACGGACGACGGCCGGGTTGTTCCCACGGACGTGGCCACCCCGTCGCAGGTGCGTCGGCACCCGGGGTGGCCACGGTCGCGGTGGGCGCGCGGTCCCGTCAGGCGGTCGCGGGAGCGGGAGTGGCCGCGGCAGCCGTGGCGGGGGCGTCCACGGCTTCGGCGGCGGGCGCCTCGGACTTCCCGGCCGGAGCCGTGGCGCGCAGCGCCGTGTAGAAGACCGAGCCCTGCTTGCGCTCGCGCTCCAACTCACCCTTGGCGACGAGCGCTTCGAGGGTGTTGCGGACCACCTGCGGGCTGGTCTTGCGGTCCGGATGGACGGTCGTCAGCTCGGTGAGGACGTCGGCGACCGTACGCGGCTCCTGGTGGCCCGCGAAGAGGCCGAGCACCAGCTCACGCAGGGTGGGTCCACTGCTCTCCGCGCTCTTGTCCGCGGACTTCTTGGCCGGGGCGGAAGCCTTCTTGGGGCTCGCCTTGGCTCCCTTTGTCGCGGTGGCCTGCGCGGTCGCCTTGGTCTCCTTCGCCTCCTTGACCTCCGGCTTCTGGGCCCGGGGCTTACGGGGCTTGGGCACCGCGGCGGGGGTGGGTGTGGTCGCGGGTGCCGCTTCGGGGGCCGGTGTCTTGGCCGTGGGCTGCGCTGCGGTGGTGCGCTTGCGTGTCGCCGTCGCCGGGGTGGTTGCCGCCGACGCCTGCGCCACCGCGGCGGCGTTGCTGCCGAGGGTGTGCTGCATGGTTTGCAGCAGACCGTGATCCCGCTCCAGGGACTCCAGTCGGTCCTTCAGTGCGTCGAGTTCCGCGCGGATGCGTGCCTGGTCCTGCTGGTTGGCCTCCAGGTCGGCGGTGACGCGCGCCGCGTACTGGTCCTTGAGTGTGGTGAAGTCCGGCTCGTCCGCCATGAGAATTCGCTTTCCTCGTGCTGGATGTTGCCGCCGGATGCTACCCATCTCTGCGGCAACAGCACAGGTGAGTGCGCACAAGATTCACACGTTGGAGACACCACAGGCCATAAAACGTTGTTTCCCGGCAGGGGGTTGGTCGGGGTTGTCGGCCCTGGGGGCGTGCGGCGCGAACACTTTTCCGCCGTGCGCTCCCGTGCGCCGTACCCGAGGGGGAAACGAAGCCGTGGGGCCAGGACGTCAAACAAGTACACCCGAAGGGGGACGGTCTGGGGAGGCCGTGCGGTTACGAGGGGGACGCTGTGGGACGCAGGCGGAAGACGTGCGGATTACCGATGGTGTCGCTGACGGCGGTGCTGACGGCGGTGCTGTCGGTGGTGTTGCTCGTGGGCACGGCGGTGCCGAGCTTCGCGGAGGGTGTGACGGGTGCTGCGCCGAGGGCGACCGGGGTGGTGGCCGCGAAGGTGCTCGCGCCGGGCCCGTCGCCCTCCGCCTCGGGTTCCGCGCCCTCCAAGTCCAAGGCAGAGCCGTCACCTTCGAAGATCTCGCCCTCGAAGAGCTCGCCGCCGTCGGAGGTGGACCCGACGTCGAAGCCGAGCTCGTCGAAGCCGTCGTCGCCGAAGCCGTCACCGACGAAACCCAGTCCTTCGAAGCCGCAGTCGGCCGAGCCCTCGGCACGCCCGAGCACACCGGTGCCCACCACCCCGACGACTCCCACGACTCCGCCCCACCCCGTCGTGCGTCCGACGCTGTCGGTGCAGACCAGGAAGGTGAAGCGCGGTGAGAGTCAGAAGGTGTTCGGCAGTCACTTCGACTGCGGTGCGGACGGGGAGACGGAGGCGGGCCCGCTCACGCTCACCGGCGACCTGCCCGCGCCGATCCCCGTACGGACGGACGCGACCGGCTTCTTCTCGCAGTCGATCAAAGTGGCCGAGAACGCACCCCTGGGCGTGTACGAGGTGGTCGCGACCTGCGACGCCCGGCCCTCCATGACCGCCGACACCTCCTACGAGGTGGTGCCGGCCACGGACGTGACGCCACCACATCCGCGTGATCCGGCCCTCCGCCTCTCGCCCCGGTCCGGTGCACCCGGCACCGGCGTGGAAGTCTCCGGTGAGGGGTTCCTGTGCCGGGGCCCGGCCCGTCTTCTCTGGGACGGGACGGACCTGCCGGGCACCGACACGCCCCCCGAGGCGGACGGGACACTCAGGGGGTCCTTCGCCGTACCGAGGGGCGCCGGTGCCGGTACGTACAAGGTGACGGCGACCTGCGAAGCGGCGCCGGTGGGCGCGGGGGTCGTCGGCGTGGGCCCGACGGGTGCCCGGCCCATGGCCGCCGCGGCCCTCACGGCCTCGCAGACCTTCACGGTGACCCCGCCGCCTGTCACCCCGCCGCCCGTGGGGAAGTACGAGATCACCATCCACATGACCGACTACCCCGCCGCCTGCACCTGGGGCAGGATCCTTGTCGGCGGCAAGGGGTTGCTCGACCCCTGGCTGGACGCCGACTCGGCCAAGGGCGACGCCGGGCCCGGCCGCTGGAGCTTCATCGACCTCCATGCCTTCATTCCCCCGGACATGAGGGGTCGTCAGCCCGTGGACCTCGACTGTCCCGGACGCGCGCGGGAACAGGCGGGGACCATCGACCTGCCGCCCGAGCCGTTCACGGCCTTCCTGCTGCCCAAGGGCTCGCCGGTCGAGCACCACCCGGAGGGCAGCACCGGTGTGCTGCCCAAGCCCGACCTACCGGGCATCACACCGACCCCTGGGACCCCTTCTCCCTCGGACACACCCAGCCCCGGCCCCACCGAGCCGGGTGGTGCGACGGGCACACCCCGGCCGGATCCGACCCCGGGGCCCAGCGGGACGGCCGAGCCGCCGCCGGGGGGTCACCACGCACGGCCGGGCGGGCTGGTGGGCAGTATCCGCACCCCGGCGGAAGTGTCCTGGGCGCTCAAGGACATCGCGGGGTCGGTGGGGATGGCCGCCTGGTTCCTGCTGCTCGTGCTGCTGCTGGAGAAGGCGTTCCCCTCGCAGCTGGCAGACAACGCGCTGAGCCGCTGGTGGCACCGGCGCCGGGACGAGCGGTCGGCGCGGACACGCGGGGCCATGCTGCCGGGCTGGCTGCGGATGGGCTGCTTCGCCCTGATCGGCGGCGCGCTCGTCGTCTGGGCCGACGCCACGGCCCGCTGGAGCATGCCGACCGTGACCAAGGTGCTGGCGGCGGCGGTGGGCACGCTGCTGATCCTGGTGACGTACGAGAAGACGAAGGACTCCCTGCTGCGTCCCGGGCGGGGCGGTATACGGGCGGAGTTGCGGGTGGTCCCCGCGGGCCTGCTCCTCGCGGCGCTGATGGCGGCGCTATCACGCGGCCTGGCGTTCCCCGTGCCGTATGTGTACGGGCTGGTGGCGGTCTACATGGTGCTCGGTGCCGCACCTCCCGGCACGCGCGACCCGCACCACGCCATGCCGAAGGGGCAGGCGGTGATGATCGGCGGAATCTGCGTGCTGAGCGCCTCGCTGCTGGTGTGGGTGCTGGGCACACCGCTGATCGAGTCGGGGCGTACGGCCGGGCCGGACAGCCTGCGGCATGCGCTCGCGTACACCATCGGTCTGACGGTTGTCGGCGGTATCGAGGTCGTGGTGTTCGGGATGCTGCCGCTGTCCGGCATGGACGGCCAGGTGCTCAAGAGCTGGAGCAAGCCGGCGTGGTACGGCCTGTATCTGCTCGCGCTGACGCTGTTCTTTCACGTCCTGCTGAACTCGGTCCACCCCGGTCTCGGCCCGGGATTCGTGGTCTCCAAGGATCTGCGCTGGTGCACCCTGGCCATCGCGACCGCGCTGTTCGTGGCGGCCTGGGCGTTCTCGCTGGCCCTGCGCAGGCACGTGGCGAGGCTGGACCGCACGGCGGCGCCGGTGGGCTGAACGGGGCGCCGGGCCCGCCCCCCCCGGCGGGCGCGCCGCCGTCACCGGGGCGGCGGTGTGCGCGGTGCGGGGGCGGCGCCGATGATGGGAGCGCTGTGCCGTGTACGTGTACGTGTACGTGTACGTCGACGAGAGACGGGACTCAGTGATGTCGCAGGATCGAACGGGGGAACCGGCCGGGTCGCCGACTCCCGGTCCACCGACTCCCGGTTCATGGACTTCCCGTCCACCGACTCCTGGGCCGTCGTCGCCCGAGCCGGTGTCGGCCGGAGAGGGGCGTGCCTGGTCGGGGCAGGAGGGGGCGGAGGCGTTCGCGGCCGTGGAGGCGGCGACCGACTGGCTGCTCGGCTACCCGTTCGTGTTCCGGGCGCTGGCCGGGGCGCGTCAGGAGGGTGGGGTGCTGCTGGACTTCGGCTGCGGGCCGGGCCGCGTCGCCGACCGCGCGGCGCGGGTGCTGGGGATGCGGGTCATCGGCGTTGACGCGTCGCCGGACATGCTCGCGCTGGCGAAGGAGGCGGGCACGCCGGGTGCGGAGTACCACCTCGTCGAGGGCGGGCGGGTGGCCGCGCTCCAGGACGCCTGCGCGGACGCGGCGATGTGCAACCACGTGATGGCCTCGCTGCCCCACGAGCGCACGGTCCTTGAGGTGTTCACCGAGATCCACCGGCTGCTGCGGCCCGGGGCGCCGTTCGCGCTGCTGACCACGGATCCGGCCTGCGCCGGCATCGAGTACGCCTCGCTGCGGGTGGGCGAGCCGGGTGTCACGTACGCACCCGGCGACCCCATGCCCGTACGACTACGGCGTACGGACGGGACATGGCAGTCGGTGCGGAACCACGCCTGGCCGGTGGAGGGGTTCCCGGCGCTGCTGGCGCGGGTGGGGTTCACCGGCGTCACTCAGCACCATCCGACGCCGGAGGAGGCGGTGGGGGTGGCCGACCCGGAGCATGTGCGCGGCCGTGACTGGTCCGCCGAACGGCTGCGTCCCCCTCTGGTGGTAACGGCGGCGGTCAAGGGTTGACGGCGTGCGCGAGGGCTGAGCGATCCGCCCGGAGCCGGGCGCCCGGGCGCGCCGACGCCGCGCGGGGCCCTGTGACGAACCGGAGGCGCGGCCGGGCGGACGGCGTACGAATACTGGGGAGTTGACATAAGTGCTGGTTACGGAAATGTCCGGAATTCGTAAAGAGCGTCGGGTCGGCGGGCTCTGATCGTTTCGGCGGGCCAGAGTGTGGCTCCTCGGCACCAGCCGGGAACCTGGCCCGCCCTTCACCGGCCGTTCAAGGCCCGGTGCAGGGCTTGTCCTTGAGAGAGCACGCACATGTCTGTATCGCGCACCAGCCGCCGTATCCTCGCCACCGTCCTCGCCGCGGGCACCCTGATCGGGGCGGCGGCCCTGCCCGCCGCCGCGGACGGCCACCACCGGCACGCCGCCCGCTCCACCGTGGTGATCGGCAAGGTGCAGTACAACAGCCCCGGCCGCGACGACCGCTCGAACCGGAGCCTCAACGACGAGTGGGTGGAGGTCATGAACACCGGGCGCCACGCGGTGAACCTGCGCGGGTACACGCTCACCGCGAGCGACGGCGCCAGCTACCGCTTCCACACCCTGCGCCTGGAAGGCCACTCGGCGGTCAAGGTCCACACCGGCATGGGCCGTGACAGCAGCCGCGACGTCTACCAGGACCGTCGCCACTACGTCTGGGACAACCACCGCGACACCGCCACCCTGCGCAACGACAACGGACGCGTCCTCGACACCGCGATGTGGGGGCGTGGCCGACCGGCCGACCACCACCGTCACCACTGACACCAATGGGTGACCGGCCCCGCGCGCGGGGGCCGGTCACCGCTCGTGGCCCCGCGCGTGCCACCGGATCGCGGCACGTGCGGGGTCTTGTTCGCGAAGTCGCGAAGTCGCGAGACCATGAGGTCAGGAGGTCTTGGGCCTCCCCGCCTTCGGCCGGGTGTCGTGGCGGAGGGTGCCCGCCACCGGCGTCGCGAGCTGGGTCCAGCCCTCGTCCCAGGTGAAGGTCTGGCCGTTGGTGTCACCGTGGGTCTGGTAGACGGTGCCGTCCGTGGTGACCACCTTGATCCAGGTGTCGTTGCCGTGCGAGTCGATGGAGATCCCGCAGACGTGCGCCGGGTAGTTCGGGTTGTCGGCGTTGGTCAGGTCCGTCCAGACGATCGCGCCGCCGGGTGTGGCCTGCCGGCCGGCGAACGCCTTCCCGTTGATGAGCGCCGCGCTGAAGGTCTCGTTGCTCGACGGGGCGTTGCTGTCGATGTCATAGCAGGAGGCCGGTCCGGGCGGTCCCTGCGGGCCGGTGGCTCCGGTGTCGCCCTTCGGCCCTGTCGGGCCGGTGGGCCCCATCGGCCCTTGCGGCCCGGTGGGCCCGGTAGGTCCGATGTCGCCCTGCGGTCCCTGGGGGCCCGTGGGCCCGGAAGGCCCTTGCGGCCCGGTCGGTCCTGCGGGCCCCGCGGGCCCGGTGTCGCCCTTGGGGCCCTGCGGTCCGGGCGGTCCGGGCGGACCCTTCGGACCCTGGGGTCCGGGGGGACCCTGGCAGCCGTCGCCGCCACCGCCACCGGCGACCACGCCGGGAGTCGCCGCCCTGTCGTCGTCGTCGGAACCGTGCGACGGCCGGCAGTGATGGTCGTCGCCGCCTCGCCCGGGGTGAGTCACCCGGGTTCCGGCTCCCTGGGCTTCGGCGGCCGTCGCCGGTGCGACCGCACCGGCCAGCATCAGGACGAGGGACGCCAGGGCGCTACCGGCGAGCCACTTGCCGCGCTGAGGCAGCGGTCCGAGCGGTGACACCGACCTGTGATCAGAGTTCATTCGTTTGCTTCCTCTTCGGGGACGAACGGTGCGTTCTGCGAACGCCCCTCGCAGCCATCCCCGTTTCCCGCGGTGCCGTTCGCCCGCGGCCCGGCAAACACGCTGAACAGTCGCCGGTTCGGCCTAGCCGGACCACTCCGATGGATCAGCCGGGACCCGGCCGAGCCGCTCGATCGCCACCATCGCGGCGTCGTCTCCCAGGCAGTGCCCGGCCGCGTGGCTCAGCAGGTCGTCGCAGAGGTGGCGGAGCAGGGCGGCGGGGGTGCGGGGGCCCGCTTCCGTCCAGGCGGTCAGGCGTTCCGCCAGCGGGTAGAACGTCCCCGCCTCGTCGCGGGCCTCGATGACGCCGTCCGTGTACAGCAGCAGGATGTCGCCCTCCTCGAAGGCGAAGGTCTCCGCCGTGAAGGCGGGCCCCGACCCGTCGGCCGCCACGAGCCGCGACAGGCCCAGCGGCGGCGCCGGATGGGCGACGTCCAGGGGCACCACTCGGCCGTCGCGCAGCAGCAGGGGCGGCGGGTGCCCGCAGTTGACCAGGCGGAGTGTCGCCCGGGCGTCGGGTACGTCGAGCACCGCGGCGGTGATGAACGCCTCGTCCTGGTTCGCGCCCCCCTCGGCGCAGCTGTCGTCCGGGTCCGGGGCGACGGCGCCCTCCAGATAGGCCACCAGGCCCGACAGCTCGGCCTCCTGGTGGGCCGAGGCCCGGAAGGCGCCCAGGACGACGGCCGCGTCCCCCACGGCCTCCAAGCCCTTGCCGCGTACGTCACCGATGAGCAGCCGGGTGCCGTCGGCCGTGCGGGCGGCGGCGTAGAGGTCGCCGCCGATCTGCGCCTCGGCCTCCGCCGCCAGATACACCGACGCCATGCGCAGCGGGCCGATCCGCTCCCGCAGCGGCCGCAGCACCACCTGCTGCGCGGCCTCGGCCACCGAGCGCAGCTGGACGAGCTCCTTCTCGCGCAGCTCGCGCAGATGGGCGAAGAGGGTCACGAACACCGAGATCAGGACCAGCGAGCTGATCTGGAAGGAGTGGTTGAGGTCGGTGACGCTGCCGCGCGCCATCGCCACCACCACCTGGGCGGTGACGGCGACGGCGCCGACGAACCCCGTGGTCCGGGGCCCGGCGAAGGACGCGGTCAGCGCGGGCGCCGCCGCCAGGAACGGCCCCAGATGGACGTCGGGCGGTGCCTCGACGTCGACCACCGTGACGATCGCGATGAGCGCGAACGGGGCCACGAGCAGCGCCCGGCGCAGCCGGTGGGACGGGTGGCGCCGTGCGCTCAGTGCCCGAAGATCCATGTCTCCTGCATACACGCACGGCGGCCGGGATGCCCCGAGCCCGGCCGGTACCCCCCCCGGTCCCCTCACACCGCGGGCCCTTCAGGGCCCGTCGTCACCAGCGGCTGGTCTCCCCGATGAAGTCGGGGATCTCGACGGCGCTGCCCCGGCGCCGGGCCTCGCCCAGGAGGTGGTGGCCGACGGCCAGGTCGAGGATGCCGAGGCCGAAGGGGGAGAAGACGGTGGGCCTGGCCGGGTCCAGCGTCACCCGGCCCTGGAGCAGCGCTCCCAGCGTCCCGTTGATGAAGTCGCGCCCGCCGGTGAGCTGTTCGGTCAGGTGCGGCGACGTCTGCGCCTTGAGGCAGTGGTCGACGTCGTCCACCACGTTGTTGCTCTTGAGCAGCAGCTCGGGTGCCAGGTCGCGCAGCGACACGTTGAGCAGGACCTGGCCGGCGCGCAGCGGGGTGTCGCCGCCGACATAGGGCGTGGCGGCCGTGGTGGCGAAGACGACGAGGTCACGGGTGAGGGCCTGCGCCAGGCTGCCCGCGGCCACCGGCACACCCAGACGCTCGGCGGCGTGTGCGAGGAGATGGCCCGCACTGGTGTCGTCCAGGTCGTGGACGAGGACGTCGGCGACGGCGACGCCGTTCGCGTGGAGGTAGTCGAGGATGGTGCGGGCGATGACTCCGGCTCCGACGAAGGAGACCCGTACCGGCTCCTCGGCGGCGACCAGCTCGGCGGCGGCGACCGCGGCGGACGCGGCGGTGCGGGCGGCGCTGATGCTGGCGGCCTCCAGACAGGCCAGCGGGTACCCGGTGGCGTAGTCGTTCAGCAACAGGGTGGCCGAGGCGCGCGGCAGCCCCTGCTGGATGTTGTCGGGGAAGCTGGCGATCCACTTGATGCCGATGGTGTCCACGGTGCCGCCGAGGTAGGAGGGCAGCGCGATGACGCGGGCGTTGGGCTTCTCGGGGAAGCGCAGGAAGTAGCTGTCCGGGTTGACCGACTGGCCCTCCTCGTGGGCCACATACGTCTCCGCGACGATGCGCAGGACGTCCTTGTGCGAGTCGGCGAGGATCGCGGACACGGCGGCGCCGGGTACCACGGTGAAGTTGGCCATGGGGTGTTTCCTGTTCTGGGGGGTGTGGCTGGAGTGCGAAATCCGGTGGGTTGCTGCGGGGTGGGCGCGCGCGCCCGGTGTGTCACACGGTCGTGATCCGTCCCAGCGCCGCCAGGTCGGGGTTCTCGGTGTAGCGCTCGGCGACCCAGGTGTCGGAGTAGACGGTGTCGACGTACTTGTCACCCATGTCGGGCGAGATGGCGGCGATCCGGGAGCCGGGCGGCAGGGTGGGGCCCAGCTGTCGCACGGCGGCCAGCACGGTGCCGGTGGAGCCGCCCGCGAGCAGCCCGTACCGGGAGGCGACCAGACGGCACATCGCGATGGTGTCGACCTCGCTGATGAGGACCTTCTCGAAGTCGCCGCTGTCGGTGTAGATCTCGGGCCGTCTGCTGGTGCCCAGGCCCGGGATGAAGCGGGGCGCCGCCCGCCCGAAGGTGACCGAGCCGACCGAGTCCACCGCGATGACCCGGGTGCGGGGGCTGTAGCGGGTGAAGTACTCGACGCACCCCATCAGGGTCCCGGTGGTGCCCGCGCCCACGAACAGCGCGTCCACCACCCCCAGGCCCTGGTGCACGGCCTTGGCGGTGCGCTCGCGGTGCACCCGGGCGTTGGCGGGGTTGGCGTACTGGTTGAGCCACACCAGCTCCGGGCGTTCGGCGAGCCGCTGGTGGATGTGGTCGATCCGGGTCTGGAGGTATCCGCCCTGCGCGTCGCGGGTGGTGACCTCGACCACCTCGGTCCCCAGGCTCTGCATCATGCGCAGCGACTGCCGGGTGGCGTTGGGGTCGGTGATCACGGTCAGCGGGTAGCCCCTGGCGGCGGCCACCACGGACAGGGCGATGCCGAGGTTGCCGGACGACGACTCGATGAGGGGGGCGCCCGGGCGCAGCACGCCGGTCTGCTCCGCGGCCTCGATCAGCCCGAGGGCCGTCTTGAGCTTGACCGACCCGGCCGGGTTGAGCCCTTCGAGCTTGAGGAACACCCGGGCGTCGGCGACGAATTCGGGCAGGTGGAGGAAGACGTCGTCGAGCACGACGTCGGATGCTCGTTCGAAGATCATGTCGGTTGTCCTTCTGCCGTGCCGCGGGATCGCCGCAGCGCGCGGCGGCGGCTCGGCCGCCGCGGGGTGGGGAGCGTGCGGGCCGGGGGCCCCGGTGGTGCCGGGGCCCCCGGCGCGGCTCAGGCGCCTGACGCGGGCGTGCTCCGCTCCGCGCGGTCCGCGCCGGCGGCGGCGAGGTGCTTCTCGACGACGGCCGCGATCTCGGAGAGCGGCTCCTCGTCCGCCATGTCCAGATGGGCGCAGGCGATCTCGTGGTTCTCCACCCGGCCGCCGACGAACGGCCGCCACAGCCCGGCGAGCGCGTCGGCCCCGGCCTCCAGGCCGGCGGTGAAGAACAGCAGGTCGCCGTCGAAGGCCTCGGCGGGCGGCTCGGCGCCGATCGCGGCCTCGTTGCGGTACACGTCGTACAGCGCCCGCAGGGTGGGCTCGTCGAGGCCGGAGAGCGCGGACCCGCTCTGGGCGAGGAGTTCGGCCAGCGGCGAGCTGCTGTCCGCCAGCACGTCACGCAGCCGGGCGAACGTCAGCGGCTGCCCCTCGCCGAGGGCGCTCTGGCCGAGGCCCACCTCGTAGAGGATGTACGAGACGAACTCGGCCTCGCCCGCGGTGGCCCCGTCCGGGGCGTGCGGGTGTGCGTCGAGCATCGCGAGCAGCGCCACCCGCTGGCCCGCCCGCCGCAGCTGGACGGCGACCTCATGGGCGATGCGCCCGCCCCAGGACCAGCCGAGCAGGCTGTAGGGGCCCTCCGGCTGCACCGTGCGGATCTGCTCGACGTAGTCCTTCGCCATCTCCTGGGTGCTGCGCGGCGCCAGGTCGGGGCGGGTGATGCCGCGCGCCTGGATGCCGTAGATCGGCCGGTCGGCGTCGAGCATGCCGACGAGCCGGGCGTACGGCCAGGCCAGACCGCCCGCGGGGTGGACGCAGAACAGCGGCGGGCGGCTGCCGGTGCGGCGCAGCGGCAGCAGCACCCCGAGCCCGGCCTCCCGGTCCTCGACCCCCAGGCGGGGGCTGAGGGCCGCCACGGTCGGGGACTCGAAGACCACCCGGACCGGCAGCTCCGTCTCCAGCACCGCCCGTACCCGCGCGGCCAGCCGGATCGCCAGGAGCGAGTTGCCGCCGAGGTCGAAGAAGCTGTCGTCGATGCGGACCCGCTCGATGCCCAGCACCTCCGCGAACAGCCCGCACAGCGTGGCCTCGCGCTCGGTGCGCGGCTCCCGGCTCGACACCTGGCCCGCCAGGTCGGGGGCGGGCAGCGCCTTGCGGTCGAGCTTGCCGTTGGGGGTCAGCGGCAGCCGGTCCATGACGACGACGGCGCTGGGCACCATGTAGTCGGGCAGCACCTCGCCGACGTGGCGGCGCAGCGACACGGCGAGCTCGCCGGTGCGGCGCCCGCCGGCCGGGTCGTTGACCGCCGCCTGCCAGGGCCGGGCGCCGGTCGGCGGTGTGTACACGTCGGTGAGCGCCAGCACCGGCGCGGGGGCGCCCTCGGCCGCCGCCGGGACGACGGCGTCGAAGGTGTCGGCCGCGCCGCGCGACCAAGTGGTGTGCACGGTACGGCCGTTGCGCCGCGCCCAGGCGTGCAGGTCCTCCGGGTCCACCGCGTCGCCCGGTGTCCGGGTGAGCAGGGCCCGTACCTCGTCGAGCGGAGCGCCCTTGGCCAGGGCGTCCGCGGCCGCGACCTCGCCGACGAGCCGGGCGTTGGGGATCCCGGTCACCCGCAGCGGCCCGTCGTGCTCCGCGAGGAGCGCCGTGAGGCCGTCCAGACCGGTGCCTTCGCCGCTCCAGTCCCGCTCGGGCAGCGCGGCGTACGAGACGGGGTCCGCCGGAGCTTTGTGGATCACCACTTCGTAGCGGTGCCGGGTGAGCTCGTTGTGGGGCTCGCCGTGCTTGAGCCGGATGTCGACGCCGCCGATCCGTCCCTCGTGCGCGGTGGCCAGCGAGGTGAAGAAGTCGGGGTCGATGACCAGTTCGCGCTCCAGGAGCGCGGCGCGCTCCACCGCCGCCGCCAGCGCGCCGGTGTCCCGGGCGCCGTCCTCGGCGCGGCCGGTGAGGATCGCGGTGTGGAAGGCGCGCAGGGTGCCGGCGCGGCGCACGTCCCCGATGAAGATCCGGCCGCCCGGGGCGAGCAGGTCGAGGGCCTGCTCGACGACCTGGCGCAGATAGGCGCCGTTGGGGAAGTACTGCACCACGGAGTTGATGACCACGGTGTCGAAGTGGCCCGAGGGAAGTCCGTCGGTCACGTGCGCGGGCTGGCTGCGCAGCTTCACCTTGTCGGTCAGGCCCTCGCGGCGGATGTGCGCGTCCAGCAGCGCGATCGCGGTGGGGGAGAGGTCGATGCCCCAGTACTCCCCGACGTGGTCGACCAGCTTGGCCAGCAGCAGACCGGACCCGACACCGATCTCCAGGATGCGCGAGGGGCCGGTCTCCAGGATGCGGCGCACCACCTCGCCCCGCCACTGGCGCATCTCCTCCAGCGGGATCGGGCCGCCGGTGTAGCTGGAGTCCCAGCCGCCGAAGTCCTCGCCGAAGGCGATCCGCGCCGACTCCTCGGTGTCGATCGCCTCATGCACCTCCAGCCACTCCTCCAGCTGACGCTCCGTCATGGAGTCGGCGGCGTCGCTCTGTTCGGAGGCGGGCCGCGCGCTGTCGTCGGCGGTGGGCACCACATACGCCACCACCTGCGCGCCGCCGAGCCGGTCGGTGCGGGTGACCACGGCGCTCTGCGCGACATCGGGGTGGCGCTGCACCACGGCCTCGATCTCGCCCAGCTCGACCCGGAACCCGCGGACCTTCACCTGCTCGTCGGCGCGTCCGACGTACTCCAGTGTGCCGTCGGCCAGCCGGCGCACCAGGTCGCCGGTGCGGTACATCCGCTCCCCGTGCGCGCCGAACGGACACGGCAGGAAGCGCTCCGCCGTCAGCCCGGGCCGCCCGAGATAGCCCCGCGCCACGCCTTCACCCGCGAGGAACAGCTCCCCCACGACACCCACCGGCGCGGGCGAGAGCGCCCGGTCCAGGACATAGGCGCGGGTGTTCCACACCGGCCGCCCGATGATCTGCCGGGTGTCGCCGTCCAGGCGGTGCGAGGTCGCGTCGACGGTGCACTCGGTGGGCCCGTAGAAGTTGTACGTGGACATCCCCTCCACCGCGACGAGCCGTTCCAGCAGCGGCTCGCGCATCGCCTCGCCGCCCACCACCAGCACCGCCGGGCGCGGGCCGTCCAGGAGCCCGGCGTCGACCAGCTGCTCGGCGAACGACGGCGTCACGTCGACCACGTCGATGTGCCCGCTCGCCACGAAGTCCACGAAGGCGACCGGGTCGTAGCGGCTCTCGTCGTCGGCGAGGTGCAGCTCGTGGCCGTCGAGCATCCACAGCAGCCCCGCGACCGAGGCGTCGAAGGAGATCGAGGCGGCCAGCGCCACCCGGAACCGCTCGCGCCCGGCCCGGGCCGTCTCGGGCCGGTAGAACTCGGCACGGTGGTCGTGGAAGAGGTTGACCGCGTTCTGGTGCTGGACGGCGACGCCCTTGGGCACGCCGGTCGACCCGGAGGTGTAGATGACGTACGCCAGGTTGGACGGGTCCAGCACACCGCGCTCGTCCTCGCCCAGGTCGTCGCCCGAGTGGGCGGCGAGGGCGGCGGGGGAGTCGTCGACCAGGAGGGTCGGTGTGCCCTCGGGCAGGGCGGCGGCGAGACCGGTGGTGGTGACCACCAGCACGGGCGCGGAGTCCTCGACCAGGTGCGCGATGCGCGCGGCGGGGTAGTCGGGGTCGATGGGCACATAGGCCGCACCCGACTTGAGGACCGCGAGGACCGCGACCAGCAGTTCGGGCGTGCGGGGCAGGGCGAGCCCCACCAGCCGCTCGGGACCGGCGCCCCGCCCGGCCAGGGCGCGTGCGAGCCGGTTGGCCCGGGCGTTGAGCTCGGCGAAGGTCAGCTCCGTACCGGAGGCCACGGCGGCCACCGCGTCGGGCGTCCGGGCGGCCTGGGCCTCGAACAGCTCGGCCAGCGTGGTGCGCGGCACCTCGTGCGCGGTGTCGTTGACGTCGACCAGGACGCGCTCGCGCTCCTCGGCGCCCAGGACGTCGACGGCCGACAGGGGCCGCGCGGGGTCGTCGGCGACCGCCTCGATCAGCCGCACCAGCCAGCCGAGCAGCCGCTCGGCGGTGTCCTGGGCGACCACGTCGCTCTGGTGGTCCAGGCGCAGGCGCAGCGACGGGCCGGGGAAGACGGTCAGACCGAGCGGGTAGTGCGTGGCGTCGACGCTGAACGCGTCCACGACCCGCAGCCGCTGCTTCCCGCCGTGCTCCGCCTCCGGCTCGGTGGGGTAGTTCTGGAACACCATCAGGGTGTCGAACAGGGTGCCCACACCGGCCTGTTGCTGGATCTCGGTCAGCCCCAGGTTCTGGTGCGGCAGCAGCCGCCCCTGCTCCCGCTGGAGACCGGTCAGGAGCTCGGCCAGGGACGCCTCGGAGCGGACCCGCAGCCGCGCCGGAAGCGTGTTGATCAGGAGGCCGACCATCCGCTCGACGCCCTGGATCTCGGCCGGGCGGCCCGACACGGTCACCCCGAAGACGATGTCGTCGCGCCCGGTGAGCCGGGCCAGCGCCATCGCCCAGGTGCCCTGGACCACGCTGTTCAGGGTGAGTCCGTGGCGGCGGATCGTCGCGGTCAGCCGCTCGGTGAGCTCCGGCGTGAGCCTCGTCTCCACCGTGGCGGGCAGACCGGGCAGCCGGCTCGCGCTCGGCGGCACCACCAGCGTCGGCTCGTCGAGCCCCGCCAGCGACTGCCGCCACGCCTCGCGGGCCGCGTCCCGGTGGTGCCCGGCCAGCCACGCCAGATAGCTCTTGTACGGGGCCACCGGCGCCAGCGCGGAGCCGTCGCCGCCCTGCCGGTACAGCTCCATCAGCTCGCCGATCAGAACGGGGATCGACCAGCCGTCGAGCAGGATGTGGTGATGGGTCATCACCAGGCGCCAGCTCCGCTCGGAGCGGCGGACGAGCATGAACCGCAGCAGTGGCGGCCGGGCCAGGTCGAAGCGGTCCACCTGGTCCTCGGCCATCAGCCGGGCGAGCTCGGCCGCGCGCTCGGGCTCGTCGAGGGCCAGCAGGTCGAACTCGCGCAGCAGGACGTCGACGCGCGCCGGTATCAGCTGGACGGGCGCGCCCTTGCGGGTGCGGGTGCGAAAGCAGGCGCGGAGGTTGTCGTGCCGCTCGAAGAGCGCCGCGATCGCGCCGCGCAGGACAGCGGTGTCGACCTCGCCTTCGAGCTCGATCACCATCTGCGGCATATAGACGTCGACGGCGTGCCGGTCGTAGAGGGAGTGGAAGAGCATTCCCTCCTGGAGCGGCGACAGCGGCAGGATGTCGGTCAGGGCGGCGTTGTCAGAAGTCATTGGCCCACTCACTCGCGAGGTCGTCGATTTCGTCCTGGCTCAGGGAGAGCAGGGTCAGATCGGACGGGGTGTGGCCGCCCGTGGAGGGTCGTTCGGCGTGTGCGGCGATGCCTTCGAGGGCCTCCCGCCACAGCTGGGCCAGCTCGTGCACGCGGGAGTCGTCGATCCAGCCGGGCGCCCAGCTCCAGACGGCGGTGAGCAGTGGCCCCACGGCGGCCGCGGCGACCTCCAGGCCGTGCGCCGCCGGGACCGCGGGGCCGTGCGCGGCCACCCGCGCGGCCGCGCTCTCCCACCCGTCGTCCGCGACCCGGCCCCGGTAGGCGAAGCCGATCTGGGGCACGGCCGCCCCGGCGAGCGGGCCGTGTGCCCGCGGCACCGCGCGCACCTGCTCCTTGACCCGTTTGATCGCCTCACCCACGGCCGGGCCGCCCGCGCACACCTCGTCCCAGGAGGGGAAGCCGGGGTCGACGGAGACCGGGGAGCTGTCGGTGAACGGGCCCATGGTGCGCGAGAGATCGGCGCCGGGCAGGAACCCCTGCCGCCCGTCGCCCTCGACGTCCAGCAGTACGGCACTGCCCGCCGCCGACCCGCGCCGCTCCCGCCACTGCCCGACCGCCAGCGCGAGCCCGGTGAGCAGCACGTCCTCGGCCCGCCCGTGGAAAGCCTCGGGAGCCGTGGTCAGCAGGGGGCCCGCCACCTCGGCGGGCAGGGTCACGGTCAGCTCGCGGACGCTCGTGGTGGTGTCGGTCACCGGGTCCAACGGCCGCTTGCCCAGCGGCGGGTCGGGGGTGGCCGGGGTGGCGGCCCACTCTTCGCGCCTCTCGGCGTCGGCCCGGTGGAGGGCCCAGCGGCGGAAGGAGGTGGTGACGGGGTCGAGGACGACCGGGGCCCCGGCCTCCAGCGCGGTCCACGCCGTACGGAGGTCCTGGAGCAGGATGCGCCAGGACGCCGGGTCCACCGCCAGCCGGTGGGCCACGAGGGCGAGGTAGTGCGGACCGCCGTCCGCCCCACCCCAGAGCGCCCGCAGCAACTTGCCGTCAGCAGAGGCCAGTTCGGCTTCGGCGGCAGCCCGTACGAGTTCGGCCTCGGCGGTGTCCGGGCTCGTCAGCGGTACGCGGCGCACACCTGCGGCCGCGTCCACCGAACCCGGCGGCAGCACCCGCGGGCGCGAGCCCTCGGCATCCAGCCGGGTCCGCAGCGCGTCGTGATGGTCGACCACGGCCTGGAGCGCCGGGGCGAGCAGCTCCGGGCGCAGCCCGGCCGGGACGACGGCGACGACGGACTGACGGCTCGTCCCGAGGGCCGCTCCCAGCCGCACGAGTGCGGGCACCAGTGGTACGGGGCCGAGGTTCGCCCCCGGCTCCTCGCCCGCCGTCGCGGTGGCGGGCACCGGCGTCAGCAGGGGCGCCAGCGCCTCGACCCGCTGGTGGGCGAAGACGTCCGCGGGCTCCAGAACCCAGCCGGCCCGATGGGCCTTGGCCGCGAGCTGGATCGCCATCACGCTGTCGCCGCCCAGGTCGAAGAACCCGTCGTCGACGCCGACCCGCTCCAGGCCCAGGACCTCGGCGAACAGAGCGCTGAGGAGTTCCTCGTGCGCCGTGCTCGCGGCCCGGCCGGAGGACAGCCCGGAGAGGTCGGGCACCGGGAGCGCCTTGCGGTCGAGCTTGCCGTTCGGGTTGAGCGGGAAGGCGTCGAGGACGACGACGGCGGCCGGGACGAAGTAGTCGGGCAGGTCGGCTCCCACCCGGCGGCGCAGTTCGGCCGGGTCGGGCGCGCTGCCCTCGCGGGCCACGACATAGGCGACGAGCCGCTTGTTGCCCGGCCGGTCCTCGCGCGCGGTCACCACGCTCGCCGTGACGTCGGGGTGGCGGTTGAGGACCGCCTCGACCTCGCCGGGCTCGATGCGGAAGCCGCGGATCTTCACCTGCTCGTCGACCCGGCCCAGGAACTCCAGGTTCCCGTCCGGGCGCCACCGGGCGATGTCACCGGTGCGGTACATACGCTCGCCGGGCTCGCCGAAGGGGCAGGGCACGAACCGCTCGGCGGTGAGCCCGGGCTGGCGCAGATACCCCCGGGCCAGGCCCGCGCCCGCGATGAACAGCTCTCCCTCGGTGCCCACCGGCACCGGCCGCATGTCCTCGTCCAGCACGTACACCCGGGTGTTGACCACGGGCCGCCCGATGGGCGGGGCGCCCGAGCCGGCTTCCACCTCCGTGGCCAGCGAGTCCACCGTGGTCTCGGTCGGGCCGTAGGCGTTGAACATCCGCCGACCCGGCGCCCACTGGTCCACCAGCTCGGCGGTGAGCACGTCACCGGCCGTGGCGACCGACTTCAGGGTGGGGTGCGCGCCCGGCGGCAGCGCGGCGAGGACCTGCGGCGGGATCGTCACATGGGTGGCGGAGGTCCGCTCGATCAGCTCGCCCAGCTGGTGCCCGGAGAGACAGTCCTGCGGCCGCACGATGAGCGCGGAGCCCGAGCCGAGCGCCATCACCAGGTCGCCCACCGAGCAGTCGAAGTTGAACGAGGCGAACTGGAGCACCCCGTCGCCCTCGGCGATCCCGAACCGCTCGATGTGGTCGACGGCCAGACTGGCGAGCCCCCGGTGGGTCATCACCACGCCCTTGGGCCTGCCGGTGGAGCCGGAGGTGTAGATGACGTACGCGGGGTGGTCGACGGTGAGCTCGCCCGCGCGCTCGGCGTCGCTCACATCGGCCGGTGAGCTCGCGGCGAGCAGCCGTACGGTGTCGGCGTCGTCCAGATCGAGGGTGGCGGTGCCGTCGGGGAGCACCGCGGCGCGGCCCGCCGTGGTGATCACGAACGAGGGCTCTGCCGAGGCCAGCAGCCCGGCGATCCGGGCCGCCGGGTACTCGGGGTCGACGGGGATCCAGGCCGCGCCCGCCTTGACCACGGCGAGCAGGGCGACCACCGTCTCGGCCGAGCGCGGCAGCACCAGGGCCACCAGCCGCTCGGGGCCGGCGCCGCGCGCGATCAGGACGCGCGCCAGGCGGTTGGCCCGTTCGTTGAGCTCGCGGTAGCTCAGCGCGGTGCTGCCGTGGACGACCGCGGTGTGGTCCGGTGTGCGGGCCGCCTGTGCCTCGAACAACTGAGGCAGAGTTCTGACGAGACCCCGCCGGGCCGTGTTGTTCCATTCCGCCGGGACTTCTTCCAGCCCGGTGTCCAACGCTGACGTCACGTGAGACTTCCCCCGTGTTCATCTCGCTGGGCGCCCACACCTCATCAGGGCCCCATCGAGGTAAAGGAATTGAGAAGAAAATGGCGCTCGGAACAGTGCGCGGGCATGCCGAAGGGAGGGAATGCCGCCGAGAGCGACAACTCCCGGCGGTGTCCCTGGAACCGAGCTCCGGAAAACTGTGGAGAGGCTGTGGGAATGCGCGGAACGGTCAGCGCCGCCCGGCGCACCACTCCAGTACGGCCATCGCCGCGTACATCTTGTTCTCCGCCTGGTCGAAGGCGAGGCTGTGCGGCCCGTCGAGGACCTCGGCCGTGACGTCCTCGCCGCGGTGGGCCGGCAGGTCGTGCAGGAACACGGCGTCCGGGCTGCCGTCCCACAGGGCGGTGGTGACCTGGAAGGGCGCGAAGATCCGGCGCCAGTCGGGGTCCGGCTTGCTGGTGCCGGTGGTCTGCCAGCGCGTGGTGTAGATGACGTCGAAGCCCTGCGGGCGGGTGTCCATCGAGTGCAGCTCGACCACGCTCGCCCCGCTGGCGGCGGCGTTGGCGGCCGCGCGCTCCAGGGTGGCGGGGCCCAGACCGTAGCCGGGCGGTGTGCGCAGCTCCAGGTGGACGCCCTTGAAGCGGCTGAGCGTCAGCGCCAGCGCGGCCGCCGTGTTGTTGCCCTCGCCGACATAGCAGATCCGCAGATCCTCGATCCGGCCGAACCGGCACAGGATCGTGGTGAGATCGGCGATCGCCTGGGTGGGGTGCTCGTCGGCGGTCATCGCGTTGACCACGCTCATCCGCGGCTGCGCGGCGAAGGCGCGCAGGTCGGCGGGGTCCCCGGCGGAGCGCACCACCAGGATGTCGAGCATCCGCGACAGGACCTCGGCGGTGTCCTCCAGCGTCTCGCCCGTGTTGGTCTGGAGGTCGTCCGGACCGAACGAGACGATCTTCGCGCCGAGCCGCAGGGCGGCGGCGGAGAACGACGTACGGGTCCGGGTGGAGGTCTTGAGGAAGTGGATCCCGGCGACCAGGCCGGTCAGCTGCTCCCCTGAGCGGACCGACCCGTTGGAGAACTCCGCGCCTCGCTCGACGAGGGCCCTCAGCTCGGCGTCGGTCAGGTCGTTCGTGGAAATCAGATGCCGTACGGCACCCGGGCCGGTCCCGTCCGTCGCGGTCGGACGCGGTTCACGGCTGGCTTCGGTACTCAACGTGCACTCTCCTCGCTGATGGATCACGCGGACGGTCGCGGCCGCCCCCGGCGGCCCGGTATCCCGTCAGCCGACGGCGGCGTCCATACGGCGGCGGAGCCCGGCGGGGCGCATATCGGTCCACACCTCGTCGACCCGCGCCGCGCACTCCTGTCGGGTCCCCTCGAACCCTTCGGTGCGCCACCCCGCGGGGATTTCCAGATCGGCGGGCCACATCGAGTACTGGTCCTCGTCATTGACCACGACGCGATAACGCCGCTCGTCGTTCATGCGCTCTCCAGAACTGGGGTTACCAATTTTCGAAAGATGGATGAATTCCACGGACGTCCGTGCGCTCGGTGAGTGCGGACACAAATCCGTGACCGGCACGAAGGCTCTCACGCACCCTTGGGGAACACTAGGTTCAACAAAAGGTCGACTGACCGGTAACGCGCCCCGCCGACCGCCCACTTGACGCAGGGTGGCTGACGATCTTGGACACGAAGGTGTGTTACGGACACGAATCCTCGACGCAACGTGATCGTAATGTGGCGTAGATCACCCCCCCTCCGCCGTCTCCCCAAACCCCTTCCCATCAGGGCGAATTGCCCCAGCAGTGGCCCAAATCCCCAGGCTGGCGCGGCAGTTGGTTTCAGGCCGCCGTGGCTCAACTCGGCTGCTGTGCTTCCAGGTTGTCGAGGGCCGCCGTCGACGCGGGGGTGCCGGCGGCCTCCGCCTCCCGTACGCGCGCACCCCACCGCACCACCGGCCGCAGCGCCGCCGCCGCCCCCACGAACAGACCGCCGAGCAGGATCCAGCCCGGCGCCCCCCAGTAGACGATCAGGCCGGTCAGGGCGAGCGGCCCGACCATCTCGGCGACCGTGGTGCCGTTGCCGAAGAACGCCTGGTACTGGCCGTGCTTGCCCTCGGGCGCCAGACCGAAGCTGAGCTCCCAGGCCCCGGCCGCCTGCATCATCTCGCCCACCGCCTGCACGGCCACCGCGACCAGCAGCAGCACCCCCGCCACCCAGGCGGAGTCACCCGACCCCGAGAAGGCGAACACGACACAGCCCACGGCCAGTAGCACGCTGCCCAGGAACACATGACGGGACGCGCTCTCCAGCCCTGTCACCCCCCGGGAGACCCTGACCTGGAAGAGCACCACCGCCACCGTGTTCAGCATGAACATCACCGAAAGCAGCCAGGTGGGCGCGGCGGTGTGCTCGCTGATCCACAGCGGCAGGGCGATGTCCACCAGCGGGATGTGCAGCAGCAGAAGCGTGTTGAGCACGCTCAGCACGATGTACGGCCGGTCCTTGAAGACCGACGTGCCCGCCTCCTCGGGCGTGGCCGGTGCCGAGGGAGCCACCGTCGGAAGCCGGCTGAGCACGAACGACGCGGCGAAGAAGGCCAGGGCGTTGAGCGCGAACACCGCGTAGTAGGCGCCGCGCCGGTCGAAGAGCAGCGCGAGGCCGCCGAGCCCGGCGCCCACCGCGAGCCCCGCGTTGTAGCTGGACTGCACATGGGCGCGGACCTCCGTCACCCGCTCCTTGGGTATCAGCCCGGCGAGCAGCGCCTGCTGGGCCGCCGAACCGCCGCGCTGGCACACCGCGTACACACAGGCGCCGACGGCGAACAGGGCGAAGGAGGAGATGAACAGATAGGAGGCGACGGCGAGTCCCGCGCCGACGAAGAGGACGGCCGCCGTGCCGCGCGGACCCCTGCGGTCGGCGAGATGCCCCAGCGGTACGCTCAGCACCAGCGCCACCGACCAGGCGACGGTGAGCCCGAGCCCCATCTGCACCGGCGAGAGCCCCACCACTCTGGTGAAGAACAGCGCCGCGCAGATGTAGTACGCGCCGTCGCCGGTACGGCACACCAGCTGGGCGAGGGCCAGCACCCGAGGCGGTCCGGGCGGGGGGATCAGGCTCTTGATCACGTTTCTCCTTGCGGCGCGCACACGCGGCCGCGGTAGCGGGGGAGTCGGCGGGGGCCGCGCGGGGCGGGGCGCGGGCCGTCCGGGGCGGACGGACCCGGACGTCGGAGGACGGGTTCGGGCGTCGGCGGCGGCGGGGGAGTCGGGCGCCGCGGTCCGCCGGATCCGGCCGTCGGGTGCGGAAGGGGCGCGTCCGCCGTGGCGGTGTACCGCGCCACGGGCGCCACGAGACCATATGTGATCACCGAGGAGGGCAACAACGCCTTCTCGGCCCCGGCTTGGCGCGATTCCCCCTTGCGCGCACCTCCCCCAACGGGAAGTGGCGTACATACCTTGACAGTTGATATTGCTACGGAAAAGATCACCGAGGAGAGGGGTTGCCGTGACGGAGCACGTGTTGGTGTTCGGCGTCGGATACGACATACCGGCCCGCATGCGCGCGTTCGGCGAGGCGACCGGTCAGAAGGTCACCACGTCCGTCGTCTGCTGGCCCGAACACCTCGCGAAGATGGACGACACCGAGGAGCACCAGCGGATCGTCGTCCTGAGCCCCGACGCCTCCGACGAGGAGTGGATCGCGATGGCCAGGGCCATCGACGCCGTCGAACGGGTGACCAGGATCGGTTCCTTCTACGACGACTGCCGGCCGCAGGCCGCCCTGGTCGCCCAGGTGCTCGGCCTCGACACGCACACCCCCGAGATCGTCGAACTCGTCATGAACAAGTACGCGATGCGGCAGCGGCTCGCCGAGACCGGTGTCGAGGCCACGGCCTCCGCCGTCGTCGAGACCCCCGACGAGCTGCGCTCCTTCGCCGAGGCGCACGGCTACCCCTGTGTGGTCAAACCCCTCACCGGCGCGGCCAGCAAGGGTGTCTCCATCGTCGCCGGGGCCGCGGAGGCGGAGTCGGCGCTCGCACGCGCCAGCGGTACGGGCTCCGACGCGCGCGCCACCGTCGAGGAGTTCCTCGCGGGCGCCCAGTACAGCGTGGAGGCGTTCTCGGAGCGGGGCGAGCACGTGGTCGTCGCCATCACGCGCAAGTACTCGGACCCGGTCAGTCTGGTGGAGCTCGGCCATGTGATGCCCGCGCCGCTGGAGCCCGCGCAGACCGAGGCCGTCACCCGGCACGTCGTCGCCACGCTCGACGCGCTCGGCGTCGAGTTCGGCCCCACCCACACCGAGGTCATCCTCACCGAGCGCGGGCCGCGGGTCATCGAGACGCATCTGCGCACCGGCGGCGACGAACTGTGGAACATGGTGACGGACGCGACGGGTGTGGACCTGATCGAGTCCCAGCTCCAGCAGATCCTCGGCGAGAAGGTGCTGCCCGGCATCCGCGCCACGCTCGACGACCCGGACCGGAACGGCCGCAGCGAGGCCATCTGGTTCGCGGGCGCACCCGAACGGGGAACCCTCGTCGAGGTGTCGGGCACGGAGGCCGAGCGTCCCGGCGCGGTGACGCTGAACGTGCTGGGCACACCGGGCACCGAACTGAACGGCCTGCAGAACAGCTTCTCCCGGCTGGCCTGGGCGCGGGCCCACGCCGCCACCGCCGAGGAGGCGGTCGCCCTCGCCAGGGAGGCGATCGACGGACTGGCGTTCATCACACGCGTACCGGCGTCGCACGGCGAACTCCTCTAGCGGGCAACGAGGTTGCCAGGGCCGCCCGCGACTTCCTGGGACAATCCGATTGCGACGCGCCATACCCGGTGATATCCCACCGGGTATGGAATGTCTCGTCACCCCACGGCTCGTCCTGCACCCGATGAGCGTCGAGGACGCGCTGGCGCTGGTCGCGGAGGAGCCGGGCGGCAACGCCGGCTGGGCCCCCGGATACCCCACCGAGGCCGACACCGCCGGGGCCCGGCGCTATCTGGAGACCTGCGAGGGGACGGGCGGTGACCCACAGCCGTTCGGTGCGTACGAGATCCGTCGCCGCGAGGACGGCCGCGCCATCGGCGGCCTCGGCTTCCACGGCGCCCCCGACCTCGACGGCACCGTCACCATCGGCTACGGCCTGGTGCCCTCGGCCCAGGGCCACGGCTACGCCACCGAAGCCCTGCGCGCCCTGCTGCTGTTCGCCCGCGACCAGGGCGTCACCCGGGTCAAGGGCGACACCGCCCACGACAACATCGCCTCCCAGCGGGTGATGACCGCAGCGGGCATGAGCCTCGTCGCGCAGGACGCGTGGCTGAAGTACTACGCGGTGGAGTGGGCGGATGACCCGGACGACCTGTAGGGGGCGCACCGCGAGACACACCGCGGCCGCGGGTCACTCAGTCCGCGACGGCCAGCTGCACCCGGCTGTGCCCCGGCTCGTCGATCTCGTCCAGCACGGCGAGCGCCAGGTCGGGGTGGGAGATGTGCCCGGGGCCGTCGAGGACCGTGCCGACCGCCGTGCGGTAGCGGCCCGTGCGCGGCGCCTGCGGGTCCAGGTCGAGGGGCGGCACCACCATCAGCCAGTCGAGCTCGGACCCCACCGCGCCCAGCGCCGCGAACTCGGCCACGTGCCCCTGCGAGAACACCCGGTACTGCTCGGGAAACCCGGGTGCGTCCATGACCCGTACACCCGGCGCCGTCTCCAGCGTGGTGGCGATGCCCAGCACCACGAGACGGCCCACCCCGGCCGCGGTGAGACCGGTGGTCATGGCTTCGGCGGCGGAGACGAAGTACTCCTCGGAGGGCACGTCCAGCCGTACGGAGGCGTTCACGGCCGCGTCGTGACCTGCCGTCACGTTCCGCACCGAGGCGGCGTCGGTGGCGTCGCCGCGGACCACGGTCACGGCGTCGGAGCCGAGGTCGGCGTACTTCGCCGGGTCGCGCACCACCGCCGTCACGGCGTGGCCGCGTGCCACCGCCTCCGCCACCACGGCCCGGCCCACCCGGCCGCCCGCGCCGAAGACGGCGATGCGCTTGGAGGAGGGGGTGGAGTGGGTGGAGTGGGAGAAGTCGGAGGGATTCACGGAGGGCGCGGAAGGCGCGTTCGTCGTCATGAGGGGAACGCTAGGACGGGCACCCCTGGTTACCGCAAAGATACTGGGCTAGCGTCGGCCCCATGATCGACCGTCCCACCCCCGCACCCCTGCCCGCCGACCTCTTCGACCGCCCCGACTGCGCCGGTGCCGCGGTGCCCTTCCGCGTCGGCGACAAGTGGACCGGTGTGGTCCTGCGCTGTCTGGAGGACGGTCCGCGCAGGTTCACCGAACTGCGGGTGCCGCTGCACTGGATCACCCCGAAGGTGCTGACCGAGACCCTGCGCGCGATGGAGCGCGACGGTTTCCTCACCCGTACCGCGTACGACGAGAACCCGCCCCGCGTCGAGTACGAACTCACCGGGCTCGGACGGTCGTTGCTCGCTCCTCTCGACGCCACCTGCGAGTGGTCCCGGACGCATCTGCACGAGGTCGCGGTGGCCCGGGAGCAGTACCTGGCCAAGTAGCGGGGCGCGTGCCACGCTCGGGTCGGCGAGGCCGGGCCCGCGCGTGCCCGGCCTGCCGGAACCCAGGTGGTCAGTGGTGACCGCGGTGGTGCGTCAGTGGTCGGTGCCCGTGGCCCAGACGGCTCGGCTGCCGTCGTAGATGACCACGTTGCCGTCGTCCTGGACGACGAGGCGCGAGCCCGGGCGGCCGTCGGTGTTGGAGGCCCACACCGGGCGGTTGGAGCGGGTGTAGACGACGAAGTTGCCGTCCGTCTGGAGGCGGGCGGTCCAGCCCCGGCCGACGGTGTTGGAGGCCCAGCGAGCCCGGTTGAACTCGTCGTAGACGACCAGGTTGCCGTCGGACTGCATGATCAGCCGAGCCGTGTTCGAGCTGACCGACTCGTTGTGGTTGAGGGTGAACGGCGCATACCGCGTCTGGGTCGCATCCACCCGAGCCGCCGCGGACCGCGCGGCGGCGGGCGACGAGGCGTCGTGCGCCGCGGTCGCGCTCGCCTGCCCGACGAGGGCCATGGTGGCGAGGGTGGCGGTGGCCAGAAGTGTGGTGACTCTCTTCCCCACGAGAAAACTCCTTGGGTCAGGTAGTTCATCCATCGGCGCGCGCCCGGTTCGGGCGCCGCACTCGGACTCTGGCACCCCACCCGCGCCGGAGGCGCCCGCTCCGGGCCCGGCTGACGTGTTTCCCGTCCCTCTTCGACCGGAAACAGCACGATGTGCTGTCAGGGTTGCGCGCAGCGAGTGATCCCTACACGAGTCACCGCCGCCGGGCCGGGCTCACTGCCCGGCGTACAGCAGATCCACGTTCCGCTCCGCCCAGTCGCGCATGTGCGCCAGCGGCTCGGCGGCGCTGTGGCCCAGCTCGGTCAGGGCGTACTCGACGTGCGGGGGCACGGCCGGGTAGACCGTGCGGGAGACCAGCCCCGCGTCCTCCAGGCGGCGCAGGGTCTGGGTGAGCACCTTGGGGCTGACACCCTGGAGCACCCGCTGGAGCGCCCCGAACCGTACGGGGCCGTCCTCCATGGCCCCTATCGCCAGCGCACTCCACTTGTTGGCCAGCAGCTCCAGCACGTTCCGGCAGGGGCACAGGGCCGCGTAGACGTCGTGCTTGTCATGGCTGCCGGTGCCGCAGTTCCTGCTCATGGGCGCTTTTCCTCCGGGCGGGGCGCGATCGGGTCGTCGATACGGGGAATCGGGGAATCAACACGGGCCATCGATACTATCCAAAAGATAGTAGGTGCCCTTGCAGGTTACTACTACCCCTCCCATAGCTTTGCCGCATCGATCACCGCGCGGGCGCAGTCGCCCGCACCCGAGGAGTCAGCCATGTCCCACCCCGCCCCCACGATGCGCACCGTCACCCAGTCCGCCTTCGGCGGCCCCGAGGTCCTCCGGGTCAACGAGGCGCCCCGCCCCGTACCGCTGCCGACCGAGGTCCTGGTGCGGGTCGTCTCCGCCGGGGTCAACCCGGTCGACGTGAAGACGCGGGAGGGCCACGGGATGGCCGGCGTCCTCGGGGAGCCGCCGTTCGTCCTCGGCTGGGACGTCTCCGGGGTGGTCGAGGAGGTCGGCTTCGGCGTGCACACCCTGGAGGTCGGCGACGAGGTGTACGGCATGCCGTGGTTCCCGCGCGCCGCCGGGGGCTACGGCGAGTACGTCACCGCTCCGGCCCGCCAGTTCGCCCGCAAGCCCGCGTCCCTGGACCACGACGGCGCCGCGGCCGTCCCGCTCGCCGCGCTCACCGCCTGGCAGATCCTGGTCGACACCGCCGACGTGCGTCCCGGACAGCGCGTGCTCGTGCACGCCGCGGCGGGTGGCGTGGGTCACTTCGCCGTCCAGATCGCCAAGCACCTCGGCGCCCACGTCATCGCCACCGCCAGCGCCGGCAAGCACGCCTGGCTGCGGGAGCTCGGCGCCGACGAGGTGGTCGACTACACCGCCGCCCCCTTCGAGAAGGAGCTCTCCGGCGTCGACGTGGTCGTCGACCTCGTGGGGGACGAGATCGACAGCACCAGCACACGCTCCCTGGACGTGCTGAGCCCGGGTGGCCTGCTCGTCGCGGTCCCGTCCGGTGTGTCGGGCGAGCTGGCCGAGAAGGCCGCCGCGGCCGGTGTGCGCGCCAAGCCGTTCCTGGTGGAGCCGGACGGCGCCGCCCTGACCCGGCTCGCCGGGCTGATCGACGCCGGAGCGATCAAGGTCGAGGTGGCGGCGGTGCTGCCGCTGGACGAGGTCGCGCAGGCCCACCGCCAGCAGGCCTCGGGCCGCACCCGGGGCAAGATCGTCCTGCGCGTGGCGGAGTGATCCCGGAGCGGTGAGCGCGGCGCGGCCCGGTCTGCCCTCCCGTACGGGAAGCGGTGGCCGGGACCGCGCACGCACCCCTACAACGACGGCGTGTCCACGGCGAACAGCCGCCCGTACCCCGTGATCGCGGCGGTGCGGCAGTCGGCCGCGCGCAGAACCGCCCATAGCAGCACCTGATTGGCTGTCAACACCGGTCGGCCGAGCGTGCGTTCGAGGTTCTCCACCATCCCCACCGCCCGGAACCCGTTGCCTCCCACGACGACGGCCTCCGCCTCCCCGGGGACACGGGCGGCCACCCAGTCGTGCAGCTCACCCGGCCGGATGAGGGCCTGCCCGCTGGGGAGGTCGCAGGGCGCGGAGAAGGGCACGTCGAACCCGGCGGCCTCGTAGTAGCCCCGGCCGAGGCCGTTGAGCTCGGTGTCGAACCACGGTGGATCCACCAGGGCGATCCGGGTGGCGCCCAGCAGGCGCAGGGCCTCCACCGTGGAGGCGCAGGTGGCGACCACCGGCAGTCCGTGGGCACGGTCCGTGAGCCGGGCGAGCATCGCCTCCTCGCCGTCCGCTCCGATGACGTACGCGGAGCTGGTGAAGGCGTAGGCGAGGGCGGCCAGGGGCGCCGTGGCCAGCTGGGCGGCGGCCTCGTCGACGTACGGCGGCTCGGCGAAGGCGCGCACCGGCGCCAGCGCGATCGTGGCGTCCATGGCCCCGCCGTGGCGCATCGCGCCGAACGGCACCCGGGCGGCGTGCACCCCCACGTCGGGCGGCGCCATCGCGCGGAACTCCGACTCGGGGCCCACGTCGGCGTGGGGGGTGAGCACGCCGATCCGCACCCGTACGTCCCAGCCATCAGGTCGCCACATCGCTCTCGCACCTCCATGCGCGGACGGCTCCTCGCGGACGGCCCCGCCATGGACTGTCTGCTTCCGCTTGTCCATCGTGCGGGCTCCCGGCCGCCCGCGCGACATGCCGACGCCATCCGGGTGCGCCGGAAAGACGGCTGTGACCTGCGTTTTCCTTTACTCCGGTGTCTCTGGGGCCGCTCCGTCAACACCCGTGCGCCATGCCGCAGTTGACCGGCGCTCTTGGCTCGCACAACCTCACCATGGCTATCGTCCCGCTGTGAGGAGCGGCAATCGACGGCGAACCCCCCGGTTCCGCTGGAAGTCGCTCCTTACCACCCCCGAAGGCACCGGGCAGGACGACAGGAGAGTGTGGTCATGAGGAGTGGCGTACCCAGGACGCTGTGCTTGATCGGTGCCGGACCGCGAGGGCTCTCGGTGCTGGAGCGGCTGTGCGCCAACGAGCGTGCGCTTGCGACGCACTCCGTGGTGACCGTGCACGTGGTGGAGCCGCACGAGCCGGGCGCCGGCGCGGTGTGGCGCACCGACCAGTCGCGGCTGCTGCTGATGAACACGGTGGCGTCCCAGATCACCGTGCACACCGACGCGAGCTCGCGCATCGAGGGGCCCGTCGAACCCGGACCCACCCTGGAGGAGTGGGCCAGGGAGGTGGCCGCGTCCGGCGAGCGCGCCGGTCACGACGAGCAGACCCTCGCCGAGGCCCGTGACCTGGGGCCGAACACCTATCCCACCCGCGCCTTCTACGGCAGCTATCTGTCCGCGATGTTCCAGCAGGTGGTCCGGCGCGCCCCCGCGCACGTCACCATCGAGGTGCACCGCGCGCGTGCCGTCGCCCTCGCGGACAGCCACGGCGAGGCCGACGGCGAACAGGCCGTGGGGCTCTCCGACGGCACCTGGCTCAGCGGACTGGACGCCGTCGTCCTCGCCCAGGGCCACGTCCCGGTGCGCCCCACCGCCCACGAGGAGCGGACCGCCAGCCTCGCCCGGGTCCACGGCCTGCGCTACCTCCAGCCCGCCAACCCCGCCGACCTCGACCTGAGCGTCGTGGCGCCGGGCGAGCCGGTCCTGCTGCGCGGCCTCGGGCTCAACTTCTTCGACCACATGACCCTCCTCACCCAGGGCCGCGGCGGCTCCTTCGAGCGGGTCGACGGCCGTCTGGTGTACCGGCCCTCGGGCCAGGAGCCGGTGATGTACGCCACGTCCCGCCGAGGCGTTCCGTACCACGCGCGCGGGGAGAACGAGAAGGGCGCCTCGGAGCGCTACTACCCGCGTCTGCTCACCCCCGAGTACGTCGAGACCCTGCGCAAGCGGGCCGACGGAGGCGAACGGATCGGGCTGCGCGAGGAGTTGTGGCCGTTGATCACCCGCGAGGTCGAGAGCGTCTACTACGGCACCTGGCTCACCGCCCACGGCCGCGACGCCGAGCGCACGGCTCTGGTCGACGGCTTCCTGGCGTGCGAGAGCGCCGAGGGCCGCGACGCGCTGCTCGACGCCGCCGGCATACCCGAGGCGGAGCGCTGGAGCTGGGAGCGGCTGTCACGGCCCTACGGGGAGCGGCAGTTCGGCGACCGGGACGCGTTCCGCGCCTGGCTGCTGCGGTATCTGCGCGAGGACGTACGCGAAGCCAGACAGGGCAACGTCAGCGGCCCCCTCAAGTCCGCCCTCGACGTCCTGCGTGACCTGCGCAACGAGATCCGGCTCGCGGTCGACCACAGCGGGCTGCACGGCGACTCGCACCGCGACGAACTCGACGGCTGGTACACCCCGTTGAACGCCTTCCTCTCCATCGGGCCGCCCACCTCGCGCATCGAGGAGATGATCGCGCTGATCGAGGCGGGCGTCCTCGAACTCACCGGCCCGCGCACCGAGATACGCATCGACACCGTCAACCACGCCTTCGTCGCCCAGTCCCACTCCGTTCCCGGGCCGCCGCTGCGCGCCCACGTACTGATCGAGGCGCGGCTGCCCGAGGCGGATCTGCGGCGCGCCGCCGACCCGCTGCTCCAGCACCTGGTCGCCACCGGCCAGGCCGTGAACCACCGGGTGCCCACCGCGGACGGCGCCGCGTACGAGACCGGCGGCCTCTCGGTCGCCGAGCGCCCCTACCACGTCCGTGACGCCAGGGGCCGGGCGCACCCGCGCCGGTTCGCCTACGGTGTGCCCACGGAGGCCGTGCACTGGGTGACCGCGGCCGGGATCAGGCCGGGGGTGGACTCGGTGACACTGGCCGACTCCGACGCCATCGCCCGTGCGGTACTGGCCCTCGCACCCCGCCCCACGACCTCGGTCGCCGCCGCCGACCGTCTGCAAGGAGCCCTCGTATGACCAGCCGTCACGACAGCCCGATGGACTCCGGGCTGCTCTCGCCGGTGCGCGCCGGCACCCCGGTGGAGGAGGCCGTCGGCGACCTGGCGTGGCTCCAGGCGATGCTCGACGCCGAGGCCGCGCTCGCCCGGGCGCAGGCCGGGCTCGGCACCCTGCCGCAGAAGGTCGCCGACGTCATCGGTGCCGAGGCCCGCGCCGAACACCTGGACCTGCGGGAGCTCGCGCTGGCCGCCCGGGAGACCGCCAACCCGGTCGTCGGCCTGGTGCAGGCGCTCACCCGGCGCGTGGCCGCCGCCGACCCGGAGGCCGCGAACTACGTCCACCGCGGCTCCACCAGCCAGGACATCTTCGACACCGGCGCGATGCTGGTGGCCCAGCGGGCGCTGCGGCTGATGCGCGCCGATCTCGCCAGGTCCGCCGAGGCGCTGGCCGCCCTCGCCCGGAGCCACCGCGACACCACCATGGCGGGCCGCACCCTGGCCCTGCACGCCGTCCCCACCACCTTCGGGCTGAAGGCGGCGGGCTGGCGCCGGCTGCTGCTCGACGCCGACCTGCGCCTGGAGCGCGTCCTGGCGGGCGGACTGCCCGTCTCCCTGGGCGGGGCGGCGGGGACGCTCGCCGGATATCTGGAGTACGCGCGGCTCGACGGCGACGGCCCGGTGGACGCGGGCGACTACACGGCCCGGCTGACCGAGGCCTTCGCACGGGAGACGGGCCTGGCCGCGGCCGAACTGCCCTGGCACACCTTGCGGACACCCGTCGCGGACCTCGCCGCCGCCCTGGCGTTCACCGCCGCCGCCCTCGGGAAGATCGCGGTGGATGTGCAGTCGCTGACCCGCACCGAGGTCGGGGAGGTCACCGAGCCCGCGGTCAGCGGACGCGGCAGCTCCTCCGCCATGCCCCACAAGCGCAACCCCGTGCTGGCGACGCTGGTGCGCAGCGCGGCCCTGCAGGTGCCCGTGCTGGCCGCGGGCGTCACCCAGTGCATGCTCTCCGAGGACGAGCGCTCCGCCGGGGCCTGGCACGCCGAGTGGCAGCTGCTGCGCGAGTGCCTGCGGCTGACCGGCGGCGCCACCCACACCCTGGTGGAGCTGGCCGAGGGACTCGAAGTGCGGCCGGAGCGGATGGCCGGGAACCTGGCGCTCACCGGCGGCCAGATCGTCTCCGAGCGGATCGCGGCGGTCCTGGCACCCCGGCTCGGCAAGGCCGAGGCCAAACAGGCCCTCACCCGGGCCTCGCACGCGGCCCAGCACTCCGGGCGCCCGCTCGCGGACGTACTGGCCGAGTCGGAGGAGCTGCGCGGCCACTTCACCGCCGGGGAGCTCGCCGAGCTCTGCGACCCCGGCCGGTACACGGGCGGCGCGGCGGCCCTGGTGGACCGGGCGGTGGGCGAGCGGCGGTGAGGTGGTGAGGTGGTGAGCGAGGGCCGTTCGGGATACCCCGATCGGCCCCGCCGTCTGCGTGGCTGACGGTCACTCAGCGCCTGAGGTGCTGCGCTGTGACAGGGGGTCACGCGACGACAGGAGATCCATGCATACCGCACCGCTGCGCCACCGGACCCGGGCGGCGGCCGCCGCCCTGGCCCTCGCCACCGCCCTCGCGGGCGCCACCACCGCCGGGGCCACCGCCCGCGGCGAGGAGTACGGCGGCCACGACCGCAGGGCCGTCGAGGTGAACATCGGGCCCTCGGGCATCCACGCCCCCGACACCGCCGAGGCCGGACTGGTCGCCTTCCATGTGAGCACCGACGACCCGAAGGGCCATTTCCTCCAGGTCTTCCGGCCGCACCGCGGTGTCACCGTACGCAAGGTGCTCGCCGACCTGGGCAAGGCCGTCAGCAGGAAGCCCGCCGCCGCCGCGCAGGGCATCTCCGCGGTGCGCGACGAGGCCGACGTGCTCGGCGGCGCCCAGGTCACCCCGGCGGTGTCGGAGACCTTCACCACGCCGATCGGCGCGGGCCCGGTCGTGCTGCTGGACTTCACCGCCTTCCTGGCCGACCCGGCGCACCCTGTCACCCGCACCCTGAACCTGCGCGGCGGCCCGTCCAAGGACCTCGCGGACTTCCCCGACAGCATCGTGATCACCCGGGAGACCTCGGGCGGCCCCCGCTTCGACGTCAACGGACTGCACAGGGCCAAGGAGAACATCCTTGTGCACAACGCCTCGGACGAGATCCACGAGATGGGGCTGCAACCGGTCAAGCCCGGCACCACCGACGCCCAGATCCAGAAGTTCTTCGGCGGCAACTCCACCGGCCAGCCGCCCTTCACCGGTCCCTCCCTGGGCCTCGGCGCCATCTCCCCGGGCCGCACGGCGCTGTTGGAGACCCACCACCTGCCCCCGGGCACATATGCGCTGCTCTGCTTCGTACCGGACGACAAGACCGGACGTCCGCACGTCGCCGAGGGCATGCACAAGGTCGTCGTGCTGACCTGACGCCTCGGCGGACGACACCGCGGGAAGGCCCGTCGGGACGGTGTGCGGCAGCTCCACCGCCGTCATCGGCCCGACGGGCCTTCCCGGTTCAAATCCGGCCGCCTGTACGGGAAACGGCCGGAAAACGCCGACCGTCGGATCCGTCCAACCGGTGCGGAACGGCAAGAAATGGATCTTCACGTCCGGGTGGTTGTGACACGCTGTCGGGGTGTCCCAGGTGTAACACCGAACGAGAAGAGAGACGTTCATGACCACAGTGCTCGCAACCTCCGTGGACCTCACCACGCAGGACGGCACCGCCGACGCCTACCTCGTCCACCCCGACGACGGCGCGCCGCACCCCGGGGTCCTGCTCTACATGGACGCCTTCGGGCTCCGCCCCCACCTCAAGGGCATGGCCGACCGCATCGCCGCCGCCGGTTACACCGTGCTGGTCCCCAATGTGTTCTACCGCGCGGGCCGGGCGCCGATCGTGGAACTGCCCGACTTCATCGACCCGCAGCAGCGGCCCGACCTCTTCGACGTCCTCGGCCCGCACATATTCGCCCTCACCCCCGAGCTGGTCGCCCGCGACGCGGAGGCGTATCTGCGCTGGCTGGCCGACTCCCCGCTGGTCACGGACGGCCCGGTGGGCGTCACGGGCTACTGCATGGGCGCGGCCCTCGCCCTGCGCACCGCCGGCTCGTTCCCCGACCGGGTCGCGGCCGCGGCCGGCTTCCACGGCGGCCGGCTGGCGACCGACGCGCCCGACAGCCCCCACCTGCTCGCCGAACACATCACCGCGGAGCTGTACTTCGGCCACGCCGACCAGGACCCGGGGATGCCCGCCGAGCAGATCGACCGTCTGAACAAGGCGCTCTCGGCGGCCGGTGTCCGCCACCGGACCGAGGTCTACCAGGGCGCCCACCACGGCTTCACCCAGGCCGACACCGCCGCCTACGACGAGGCCGGCGACGCCCGTCACTGGGAGGCGCTGCTCGCCCTGCTCGACCGCAACCTCTGACGGCGCGCGGGCGCGCACCCGACGCAAGAGGCCCGCATCCCAGAAGGATGCGGGCCTCTTGACGCAGTAGCGGGGACAGGATTTGAACCTGCGACCTCTGGGTTATGAGCCCAGCGAGCTACCGAGCTGCTCCACCCCGCGTCGGTGAACACCACTCTACGGCACTTCGCGCACCCCGATGACCAACCGTCCCCGTCCCCACCTCCCGCACCCGCCCGGGGCGCGGGAGGTGGGACCGGCTTCCGGCTCAGCCCGCGTAGAGCTGTGACGCCGGGACCACCTGCTGGTCCGTGCCCGGGCTGGACCACAGCAGCTTCATATGCGCCTCCCCGGTCTGCTCGGCGTACTCGATCCTGATGGTGTGCCGCCTGCCCGCGGTGAGTGCGGCCTCGCCCTTGTCGACGCGCGGGCCGTGCGGCGACCAGGAGTCGATGACCAGCCTGCCGTCGATCCACACGCGCGCCATGTCGTCCGAGACGGTGGTGAGGGTGTACGTCTCCGAGCGGCGCGGCTCGACGGTGCCGGTCCACCGGATGCTGAACCGGTCGGCGGGCACCGCCTGGTCGGGGGAGCCGCTGAACCGCCAGGCGTGGTTCACGGTGGGGTCGGTGCGGGTGACCTTGGGGGCACCGCCGAGGTGGTCGTTGTCGAAGACCTCCTCCTTGAGCCCGCGGCCGGTCCCGGCGGGGGAGGTGGGGCCGGGGTCCACGGTCAGCTCGACGACCGTCGCGACCGCGTTGGTCGCGGCGCCCGACGGGGTGATGTCGAAGCCGTCACCGGCCTTGGCGACCCGTACCTGCTGGCCGCTCCCCAGCACCCGGGCCGCCTTCACGGCGAAGGCTGTACGCGCCCTCAGATGCAGGGGTGTGCCGCTCGCGGGCCACTGGGTGACCGCCGCGTACAGCTTGTCGCCCTTGCGGCTGACCGACCCCCACGCGGGCTCGTCGACCAGACCGCCGTACCCGGCGCCATGGACGGCCTCGCCCTGGCCCGAGGCGCGCAGCCAGTCGCCCATCTGCCGCAGCCGGTCGACGGAGGGCTGCGGGATGCGGCCGCGGGCGTCGGGTCCGACGTTCAGCAGGTAGTTGCCGCTGCGCGAGGTGGTGGCGAGCAGATTGCGCACCAGCGTCGTACCGGACTTCCAGTTCTGGTCGTAACGGGCGTATCCCCAGTGGTCGTTGAGCGTCATGCACGACTCCCACAGCTGGCCGTCGACCGGCGCGGCGGGGATCTCCTGCTCGGGGGTGCCGTAGTCGCCGTCGACGACGCGCCGCTTGCCGACCCGGTTGTTGACGACGAGATCCGGGCTGAGGCCGTGCAGATAGGACTCCAGCCGTTCGCCGTCCCGCTCGGTCCACGGGTTGTGCGGGTTCTCGGCCGACCACTCGCCGTCGAACCACAGCAGGTCCGGACGGTAGCCGTCGACGAGCTCCTTGAGCTGGGCGTACATGCGCTGTACGTACGCGGGGAAGGTCGCGGGGCTCGCGAAGTCCGGGTCGTGCCAGTCCCAGATCGAGTAGTAGAAGCCGAGTTTGATGCCGGCCTCGGTGGTGGCGCGCTTCAGCTCCGCGAGGATGTCGCGGTTCTTGTCGAAGGCCGAATGGTCGCGCAGGTTCCAGGAGTTGACCTTGGTGGGCCACATCGCATAGCCCTCGTGGTGCTTGGAGGTGATGACGATGTAGCGCATCCCCGCGTCCTTGGCCGCCTTGACGACGGCCTTCGCGTCGAAGTCGGCGGGGTCGAAGGCGGCGGCCCGCTTCTCGTACGCGTCCATCGGGATGCCGCACTCCCGCTTGATCCACTCGGCGTTGCGGCAGAGGGTGCCGTCGGGGCGGCGGTATTCGCCCTCCCAGTTCGTGTACGAGCCGAAGTGGATGAACATGCCGAAGCGGTCCTGGCGGAACCAGTCGGTACGGGCGGAGGTGAACGGGTCGTCGGTGGTGTAGTCGGTGCCGGGGCCCGCGGCCGGGGCGGTGGGCGGATCCGCCGTTCTCGCGGTGGCGGGAGCCGTCGAGACTCCCAGGGCGGCGGCGAGGAACACGGCGAGCCCGGCGACCGCGCGCCCGGTGCGACTGAGTGGGGTGTGCATGGGGCGACTCCCTGGTGTGAGGGTTCGCCGGGGAACGTAGGGACGAATACATCGGATGTCAATGCGGTCAACGCCCTTGAAGGGGTGAAGCGGAGGTCAACTGGCAGGCCAGTCAATGGCCAGTGATCCGATGACTAGCGGATTTGGTTGACTGTCGGCATGAGTGATCTCTTCGTCAAGATCTGCGGTCTGCGGACCGCGCGCGATGTCGACGTGGCCGTGGAGGCCGGGGCCGACGCGGTGGGTTTCGTCTTCGCGGCCAGCCCGCGCACGGTGGACGCCGAGACCGCCCGTCGACTGAGTGGACGGGTGCCGGACCATGTGCTCACGGTCGGCGTGTTCCGGGGGCAGTCGATGGAGGAGGTCCGGCGGCTGACGGAGGAGAGCGGCATCCGGGCGGTGCAGTTCCACGGGGACGAGGGGCCCGCGTACTACGAGGCGCTGCGCGCGCCGGGCCGCACCCTGATCCGGGCCACCGCCGCCGGGGAGCTCCCGGTCCGCTGCGGCGAGCTGGACGAGGATCTGCTGCTGCTCGACGCACCCGACCCGGGCTCGGGCACACCGTGGAACTGGGCCTCGCCCCGCTTCACCGCCCCCGAGGGCCGCTGGCTGCTGGCCGGTGGCCTGCACCCCGACAACGTCCGGCAGGCCGTCGAGGCCACCGGAGCGTGGGGGGTGGACGTCTCCAGCGGTGTGGAGAGCGAACGCGGGGTGAAGTCGGAGCAGTTGATCCGCGCGTTCGTCGCGGCGGCGCGAGGGTAGGCCGGGCCGTACCCGCGCGCAGCCGTACCCGTACGTAGCCGTGCCCGTAGGTATGAGCCGAGCTACTGGATGATCCCCTTGAGGGGGTCGCCGAACGGGAGGCTGTCGAGCACCCAGACGTCGGCGGGAGCGCCCAGGAGTCCCTCCACCCGCGCCCGGGTGCGGGCGAAGGTGGGCGTGGCGGAGTGGACCGCGAGGTCCTCGTCGGTGGTCCAGCGCTCCACGACGAAGATCGACGTCTGGTCGGTGTGCAGGGCGAACAGCTCGCACCCCGGCTCCTGGTGGACGAGCGGGACGGCCTCGGCGTAGACCTCCAGGACCTCCTGGAGGTGGCCGGGCTTGGGGTGGACGCGGGCGATGACGACGGGCATGGGACGACCCTATCGCGGCCTCGGGGCTGCGCCGGCGGCGCCTCTGACCAGGGCCGACGGTGCCCACGCTCACCCGTCCGGATGCGGAGTGGCGGGGGATGGGGTGATCCTGGGGTGCGGGGGCCGCTCTAGGAGGACAAGACATGTCCGTTATGGACAAGCTCAAGCAAATGCTCAAGGGCCACGAGGACAAGGCGGGCCAGGGGATCGACCGCGGCGGTGACTTCGTCGACGAGAGGACCCAGGGCAAGTACAGCAGCCAGGTCGACACGGCCCAGGACAAGCTCAAGCAGCAGCTGGGATCGGACCGCGAGCAGCAAGGCCCTCCGTCGGCCTGACACGGCAGAGCGTACGACGGCCTGACACACCAGAGCGCACGGGCGTCCGCCCCGGCTCGACCCGGAGCGGACGGCCCGCCGCTCATGTTCCCGTGACCGCCGTGCGCGTGCACACGGGACAGCGGTCCCGGCCGTCCCAGCCGCGCCACCCGAAGGCCGCGGGCGTCAGGGACTGCCCTTCCAACTCCTCGCGTACCGCGACCCGGTAGGCCCACACCGCCGCGATGTAGGGGTGGTACGCCTCGTGGAAGACGGGCGACGAGTGCCCGGCGCCGGTGGCGACGGCCCGGCGCAACGCGCGCAGATGCTCGTACATTGCCTGGCCCGCGCCGGCCACCCGCGTACTTCCCTCGACGAACAGCCGCTCCCGCACCTCCTGGATCCCGCCCCCGCGCAGCGCCGCCCGGGTGGCGGCCGCCAAGTCGGGCTCGGCGCCGGGAGTCTGCGCGAGGTGGCGCAGCTGGGTGAAGCACGCCTCGGCAGCGGAGATGAACTCCAGATACACCGCCCGCCGCCGCGCTCCCACCCCGCGCTCGCCCTCGCGCCGATGGCGGAGATAGTCGGCGAGCACGGTCCCGGAAATAGCGATCGAGCCACCGCTCAAGGTCGCGACAAGCGTGCCCCAGTCCACCTCTGCCCCCCTGCGCCCGCCCCTTCGACCGGGGTCAGGCCCCCGTGGCCGCCTGGTACTGCTCCGCCGTCAGCAGCTCCTCGGTGGGCTCGCCCGCGGCGGGGGAGATCTTGAAGAGCCAGACGCCGTACGGGTCGGTGTTGACCGACTGCGGGGTGGCGACCGCGTCCGCGTTGGTCTCCACGATCTCGCCGGCGAAGGGCGCGTAGATGTCGTTGGCCGCCTTCACCGACTCCACCGTGCCCACCGCCTCCTTGTGGGACACGGACTTTCCGGCGTCGGGGAGTTCGAGGAACTCGATGTCGCCCAGGGCCTGTCGGGCGTAGTCGGTGAGGCCCACCGCGAGCACGCCGTCGCCCTCGTCTCGGACCCACTGGTGGAACAGGGTGTAGCGCAGGTCAGCGGGGATGTTCGCCATGCTCGGGCTCCATTCGGCACACGCGGCACACACAGGGACCGCCCACGGCGGACGATCATTGAGAAGCTTGCCTGGCCGCCGGGCGCGAGGTGATGGTTTTTGGACATCGCGGGGGCACCCGACGCCGTCCGGCCGGGCGTCGGGGTGTGCCGCCCGTCACCTCGATCGCGGAGGTGTCCGGCACGCGGACACCGTGCCGGACACCGTCCGCTCGCGGGCTGTTCGGGTTCAGCAGGCGCCCAGGTCCTGCCAGACACCCCACTCGCCGGTGGTGCCGGGCTCCTCGCCCTGCGTCCACCACTTGGCCTTCCAGTTGTGGCCCTTGTGCGAGACCTGCTTGCCGCCGGTGTAGACCGTCGAGGCGTTCCACTCGGGAGCCGTGCACTGGTGGCCGGTTCCACCGGTGATGGTCAGGGTGTACGTGGCCGAGTGGCTCGCAGAGGCGCCGGAGCCGTTCACGGTCAGGGTGTAGGTGCCCGAGACTGCTGCCGAGGTCGTCGACACCGTCAGCGTGGACGAGCCGCCCGCCGTCACCGAGGTGGGGCTGAGCGAGGCCGTGACACCGGCGGGGGCGCCGCTGACGCTGAGGTTCACGGACTGCGCCTGGCCCGATGTCACCGCCGTCTTCACCGTGGTGGTGGCCGAACCGCCCGCCGTCACCGAGCCGGTGGCGGGGGAGGCCGTCACCGAGAAGTCGTTGGTGGGAGCGGTGGTACCCGAGGTGAACGGTTCGAAGATGTGGCTGAAGTCCCAGGTGTTCTGCTGGATGCCGGAGCAGTTGTCCGCCGCCGCGCCTCCGGGGCAGCTGCCGTTGTCCCGCTGGAGCGCCCAGAAGGAGAGGGTGTTGATGCCCTTGGAGACCGCCCAGTTGTACACCTGGGTGGCGTTGGCCAGGGTGAACGTCTCGGCGGGCCCGAAGTCGTCGACGCCCGGCATCTCGGTGACGCCGATCATGCCCCACAGCTGGGCCGGGGTCTTGCCGGGGTAGAGCTGGGCGAGCTGGTTGTACAGCCCCTGCGCCGCTGTCTGGGTGTCGTTGGCCATGTTGTGGGCGGCGTTGTCGTAGTAGTCGAACGTCATGATGTTGGCGACGTCGACGCGCGCCCCGTTGCTCACCGCGTTGCGCAGCACGGCGAGTCCGCTGGAGGCGAGACCCGAGGTGGTGGTGGGGAGGGTGTACGAGATCTCGATCTTGCGCCCGTTGGCCGCCGCCCAGTCCTGGACCTGCTTGATCGCCTTGTTGCGGCGGTCGATCCCGGCGCTGTTGTCCAGCGAGTCGACCTCGATGTCCATGTCGAGCCGGGCGACGTCGTAGGTCGTGATGACCTTCTCGTACGCGGCGGCGATCTGGTTGACGTCGGTGCAGCTGTCGGCGATCTCGGTGCCGGTGGTGTCCGCGGTGTAGCCGCCGAAGGACGGGATGACGTCCCCGCCGTTCGCCTGGATGGTCTTGATGTCGTTGCCGAAGGTGGAGGAGGCGATCGGCATACCGCTGTCGCCGTTCCAGTACGGCGTACAGGAGCCCTTGCTCGCCGTCTGGATGAACGCCATGGTCAGGTGCTTCGCGCCGGACTGGGCGGCCAGGGCGGCGGGGCTCTCGCCGGTCCAGGCCTCGAAGTAGGGGGCGAAGACATGGGCCGGCAGAGGGGTCGCGGCCTGGGCGGAGCCACCGCCGAGCACGGCGAGGCCCGCCGTGGCCACGGCGGTGACGGTCGCGGTGAGGACCGCGCGGAGGGTACGCATGCGTCTCATGTCCGTCCAAGGTGTGTGGGGAGGATCCGCCAATTCCCGTGGGGCACAGCGGTGTTGGGTATGGGATATCCCCGTGATCAGAGGCATGTCAATGGACTGGACCAAAACAGGACTAGACCAATTTCACGCAGGGGGCGGCTCCGGCGTTGGTCACCGGGGGCGGGGCGTACTGGACCACTGGGCGAGTGAATTCCGGGCGCGCGGGTGCGTCGGGGCGGCCGTGTCACCCGTACGGCCCATCGCCGATCGCGGCACCGCACCGCCCTGGTTACGTTCGGACCGTCGATGGTTCCCCCACCCCGCCGCCCAAGGAGAAGCACTCATGGCCGGTCTCGTACGGAAGAGTTTCGACGCGCCCGAGGAGGTCCGTCCGTTCGAGGACGGCAAGGGGCGCCTGGAGCTGGTCAACGTCGGCGGGGGACAGGTCGGCCGGGCCACGTTCGAGCCCGGCTGGCGCTGGTCGGAGCATGTGAAGCCGATCGCGCAGACCGACAGCTGTATGGCCGCGCACGCGGGCTACGTCGTCTCCGGACGGATGAAGGTCGTCATGGACGACGGCCAGGAAGAGGACTTCGGCCCCGGCGACTACATGAACATCGCGCCCGGCCACGACGGCTGGGTCCTGGGCGACGAGCCGTGCGTCGTCATCGACTGGATGGGCTTCTCGGACTACGCGAAGAGGTAGCCGCCGAGTCCCTCCTGCGCGCGAGCGCCGCGCCCCCTCCAG
>NZ_BAAACA010000007.1:0-94168 GCF_039521265.1 Streptomyces crystallinus
GAGCCGGGCCCGGGCCGGTCCGTACCGCCGCGGGGCCCGGCCCGCGACGGGCTCGGCCGGGGTGGCGAGGGCGGGGGCACCGGCGGGCGGCGCAGACTGGTGATGTTCGCGGTCGGCGTCGTGGGCGCCCTGCTCGTCATCGCCGCGGCCGTGCTGCTCACCGATCTGGGGGGCGGCGGGGACGACAAGGCGGCCCCGGCCCTCTCCGCCACGCCCACCTCCGCGGCGCCCTCGCTGCCCGCGGGTGTCAAGTGCGCCCGCGACAGCTGCACCGGGCAGGACCCGGAAGTGATGGGGTGCGGCGGCGCGTTCGCCAGGACGGTCGCGTCCGCGAAGGTCGGCGCCGCCCTGGTCCAGGTCCGCTACAGCCAGACCTGCCAGGCCGCCTGGGCCCGCATCCAGCAGGCCGCGCCCGGTGACAAGGTGCAGATCAGCACGGGCAGCACGGCGGGCGGCACCGGGACGGTGGACGCGGACAAGGACGCGTACACCCAGATGCTCGCGGTCGACGGCCCGGCCTCGGCGAAGGCGTGCGCGACCCTCGTCAGCGGGAAGACGGGCTGCACGGTACGGCGGTGATGGCCCGGACGGGCCACCGGGTGAGGCGTCCCACAGGGGGGCGGGGGTTCGGGACGGCCGGGGTCGGATAGCCTGACCGCTGGATATCTCTTCACGTCAAGATTCAGTTCGGGACGCATCGGGACGGATCGGCCCCGAACCGGACCTTGACGTGAAGAGATAGCCGGAACTAGGGGCACAACCCCCACCACCTGCTGTTCTAAACGGAGATCGCCATGACCCGCACTCCCGTGAATGTCACCGTCACCGGCGCGGCCGGACAGATCGGCTACGCGCTGCTCTTCCGTATCGCCTCCGGTCACCTGCTCGGCGCGGATGTGCCGGTCAACCTCCGTCTCCTGGAGATCCCGCAGGGCCTGAAGGCCGCCGAGGGCACCGCCATGGAGCTCGACGACTGCGCCTTCCCGCTGCTGCGCGGCATCGAGATCACCGACGACCCGAACGTCGCGTTCGACGGTGCCAACGTGGCGCTGCTCGTCGGTGCCCGCCCGCGTACCAAGGGCATGGAGCGCGGCGACCTGCTCTCCGCCAACGGCGGCATCTTCAAGCCGCAGGGCAAGGCCATCAACGACAACGCGGCGGACGACATCAAGGTCCTCGTCGTCGGCAACCCGGCCAACACCAACGCCCTGATCGCCCAGGCGGCGGCCCCGGACGTACCGGCCGAGCGCTTCACCGCGATGACCCGGCTGGACCACAACCGGGCCATCTCGCAGCTCGCGAAGAAGACCGGCGCGGCCGTCTCGGACATCAAGCGCCTGACCATCTGGGGCAACCACTCGGCCACCCAGTACCCGGACATCTTCCACGCCGAGGTCGCCGGCAAGAACGCCGCCGAGCTGGTGAACGACGAGGCGTGGCTGGCCGACACCTTCATCCCGACCGTCGCCAAGCGCGGCGCCGCGATCATCGAGGCCCGTGGCGCCTCGTCGGCCGCCTCCGCCGCCAACGCCGCCATCGACCACGTGTACACCTGGGTCAACGGCACCGCCGAGGGCGACTGGACCTCCATGGGCATCCCGTCGGACGGCTCCTACGGCGTCCCCGAGGGCCTCATCTCGTCCTTCCCGGTCACCGTCAAGAACGGCACGTACGAGATCGTCCAGGGCCTGGAGATCAACGACTTCTCCCGCGCCCGCATCGACGCCTCGGTCCAGGAGCTCAAGGAAGAGCGCGACGCGGTACGCGAGCTCGGCCTCATCTGAGCCCCGCGCTCGCCGGTCGGAGGCCGGCCGGCTCCACGAAGCCTGTGAGGCCCCCCGGGGCCGAGCAGTGCGAGCGGAGCCATCGAGGACCGGCGCGCGACGCGGTCCGCGAGCTCGGCCTCATCTAGTACCACCTGAGCCCCGGCTCACCCGCCACCCCCGGCAGCCTCACCAGGCTGTCGGGGGTGGTCTTTTTGGCGTACGACACGGACGGCGCGCCTCCTCTACGCTGTGGCCTCCGTCACAGGCAACTCGTCTGTGGGTGTGGGGAGTTCGCTCATCGGGGGGACCGTTGACGCAGACCTACCTGCCGCAGCAGCCGGGGCGTCCCGGGCCGGGCGGTCCGGTGGGCCCCAGGGTGCCCGGCGCGAGCGAGGCCACCCGGCTGCTGTGCGCCGGCGCGTATCTGGACGGGGCCTTCCGCGACGCCGTCATCGACGAGCTGTACGTCCACGAGGAGCGCATCGCCGCCCCCTCGCTGGGCATCGACGCGGCGCGTGTGCTCGCGCACGCCCTGCGCGCCCGGCGCATGGAGCTCGGCTGGTCCGCCGCCATCGTGCTGCTGTGGATCGTGGCCGTCCCGCTCACCCAGTGGCTGATCCTGCTCTACCTCCCGGCGTTCGCGCTGTTCACCCTGGCCGGGCTGATCCGGGGGCCGCTGGAGCGGCCGCCGCTGGCCCGCCGGGTCATCGGCTGGTACGTGCGCTGGGCCGGATGGGGACTCTATCTGTGGGCCCTGGCCTTCCTGCTGGAGCCCGCCCTGCGCGGCGGCGCGGTGGAGCTGCCCGGGAGGTTCGGACACACCTCCGGCGACGCCCGCATCCAGGCCTGGTGCGCGCTGGTGCTGCCGCTGCTGCTGGCGTGGGCGGTCGCCGCGCAGCGCGGCCAGTTCGCCAAGTCGCTCACCGAGGAGCTCTCCAGACCCCGGTTCCCGGCCCTCCCCGAGGACCCGGCCGAGGCCGCCGACGGCCTCCGCTTCCAGCGCCTGTCCCGCCGCATCCGCGCCGAGCAGCACGCGCCGCTGGTGCTCTACCGGGTCGCCAACCCGTTCTGCGGGGCCGGTCGGCCGTACGAGCCGTGGTCCCTCTCGGTCGAGCTGCGCCCCGGCAAGGACCACGAGCCCGACCCGCTCGACAACAGCGCGATCCTGCGCCGGATCGTGCCGCTCCTGGAATCCCTGCGCGTCCCGTCCCCGCACGGCTCGCCGCAGCGCGCCGACGCGGTCCGCGACCGGCTGCGCGAGCTGGAGCTCGACGAGATCGTGTTCCTGCCGGTGGTCGGACTGCCGACCCGCGCGGACGCCCCGTACACCGCCCGCGCCTTCGAGGAGCACCGCGCGCACTCGATCGAGGAGGGCGGCGAGACCCGGCGGCACTTCCTGCGGATCCGGGTCGGCGGCTGGGACGAGGAGATCGTCACCACGGTCTTCGTTCGGGTGCACACCCAGGGCGGGATGCTGATGCTGGAGGTCGCCCCGCATGTGCTGCGGCCGGTGAAGCAGCTGTACCAGGACGCCGACCGGGCCGCCCACCGCTACCGGCACAACAACCGCTTCGGCAAGGCCGCCTGGGCGATGGGGAACACCCCGGCCGCCGCCGGGCGCGCGGTGGTCACGCTGTGGCGCGGGCTCGTCTCACTGTGGCGGCTCGCCACCGGCGGGCACGGCCGGGCGCTGCCGGAGGGGCCGGTGCGGGCGGTGCGCGAGCTCGGCTCCGACGACGACGCCTCGCTCTTCCAGGAGATGGACGTCAGCCGCTATCTGAAGTCGATCCAGGACCGGGTGGCCAACGGAGTGCGGCTCGCGCTCCAGGAGGCGGGATACGAGACGGACGAGTTCGTCCAGAAGATCGTCAACGTCGCCGAGGGGGCGACGTTCATCGAGACCGCCAAGGGAGCCATCGCGATCGGCGACCGCAACACGGTGATCAACCGAACGGGCAGAGGAAGAACGGGAGACGGGCGTGGCGAGGGATGACGGGCAGGGCAAGCAGCGCGGCGGCATCAGCATCGGCAGTGTGGTGGGCGCGATGGCCATCGGTGACCACAACACCGTGACCAACCAGCAGGGCGGGGCGCCGGCCGACCCGGCGCAGGCGGAACTGCTGCAAGCGATCAGGGAGTTGCGCGCCGACCTCGCGCGGGCGGTCGCGGGCGAGCGCATCCGGGCGCTGGACGGCGCGGCGGCCGACGCGGAGGACGAGATCGCCTCGGCGGGCGCCGCGAGCCCGGGGCGCCTCGCCCGACTGCGCCGGGCGCTCGCCGACGCGGAGGGCCTCACCGGCGTCCTCGCCTCGGCCGCCGCCGTCGGCAGGACGCTCACCACGCTCCTGGGCGGCTGAGGCCATGAGCGCACGACGCGGTGGCGGGGGCGCCCGCTGGAACGACGAGACGCAGAGCTGGGAGCAGGGCGAACCGCCGCCGCGCGGAGCCCCCTGGCCACCGGCCCCGCCCGCCGCCCCGCCCGCCGCCCCGCCCTCGTACGGGCCCTCGTCGGGGGCGCTGTTCGGGCAGCCGCCGCCCTTGCCGCCGGAGCCGCCACCGGTCGCGCCGCGTCGGCCCGTCCCGGAGCCGGGCGTGTATCACGACGCGGAGACTCAAGGGGCGTACGAGCTGCCGCGCGATCCGGCGTACCCGCCCCCGTACGCGCCGGTGGAGCCGGGGAAGCGGCGACAGCGGGCGGTCGTGGCCGGGGTCGTGGCGGCGGTCCTCGCGGGCGGTCTGGTGGGCGGTTGGCTGCTGTGGGGCAGGGACGACGGCTCCGGGAGCGGGGGAGTGGCCACAACCTCCTCCTCGGCCTCGGTGAGCACGCCGAGCGACAGCCCGGGCGAGAGCGCCACGGACACCCCCACGGACACCCCCACCGGCGAGGCGACCACCGCCACGCCGACGCAGGGGGCCACGGACACCGCCACGCCCGACACCGGGGGCGCGCCCGTGCCGGACGGCTACCGCCGGGTGGAGGACCCGCTCGGCTGGAGCGTGGCCGTGCCGGCCGCCTGGAGCCGCACCGAGGAGCGCAGCAGCGCCCTCTACCGCTCGCCCGACCAGCGGTACCTGCTCCAGATGTTCCGGCTGACCGAACCCGGCATCACCCCGTACGAGGCGCTGCGCATCACCTCGAAGAACCTCGCCTACAACCGCGGTTACGAGGAGATCTCGCTGCGCCGGATGACCGAGGTGACCACCACCGACGCGGCCGAGCTGGTGTACGCGTACAACCGCACCTTCCAGACCGACCGCATCCAGGGGATCGCCCGCGCCTTCGTCGCGGGGAACGGGGTGCCGTACACGGTCCTCGTGTACGGCCCGGACGAGGACTGGCCCGCGCAGCGCGGGATTCTCAGCCAGGTGCTGGGCACCTTCTCACCCAAGTGAGAAGGGGCCCGGGGCTCACCCCGCGCGCAGGTGCTCCGCGGCCTCCCGTACGGACTTCATCGCGCGGCGCTGGAGGAGCGGGCCGAACGTGACGCGGGAGGCGCCGAGTTCGCCGAGGCGGCGCGGGGTGGGGCCGTCCGCGAGCGCGACCTGGTTGACCGGGGCCGGCACGGCGGCGGCGATCTTCGGCAGGTGCTCGGCGGGGGCGCCGTACGGGTAGACGCAGTCGGCGCCCGCCGCCACGTACGCGCGCGCCCGCGCGATCGTGGCGTCCAGGTCGTTCACGCCCTCGATGTAGGTGTCCACGCGCGCGTTGACGAAGAGCTGGTCCCCGGCCTCCGCGCGGATCTCCGCCAGCCAGTCGGCGTGGCGGGCCGGGTCCTTGAGGGCGCCGTCGGCGGAGTCCTCCAGGTTGCAGCCGACCGCGCCGGTCTCCAGGAGCCGGGCCACCAGCTCCTTGGGGGAGAGGCCGTAGCCGCCCTCGACGTCCGCCGAGACGGGCACGGAGACGGCCCGCACGATCCTCGCGACCGCCGCGAACATCTCGTCCCCGGGCGTCTCGCCGTCCGCGTAGCCGAGCGAGGCGGCGACCCCCGCGCTCGGCGTGGCGAGTGCCGGGAAGCCCGCCTCCTCGTAGACCCGTGCGCTGGCCGCGTCCCACGGGCCGGGCAGGATCAGGGGGTCGCCGGGGCCGCGCCCGTGGTGCAGGGCGCGGAAGGCGGCGACGGGGGTCAGCTGTGCCATTCGGTCTCTCCGGGTGCGGTGCGCCGGGCCACCATCAGCCGGTTCCAGCTGTTGATGGCGATGATCGCGGCGATGAGATGGGCGAGTTCGGTCTCGTCGAAGTGCTTGCCCGCGAGCGCGTACAGCTCGTCGGGAACGAATCCGTCGGTCAGGACCGTTATCCCTTCGGTGAGGGCGAGGGCCGCACGCTCGCGCTCACTGAAGCGGTCGCCCGCTTCGTGCCAGGCCGCGACGAGATCGAGCCGTCCCTCGGTCTCGCCGTGCTCGCGCGCGAGGTCGAGATGCATGTCCAGGCAGAAAGCGCAGTGGTTGAGCTGCGAGGCGCGGACCATGACCAGCTCCGTCAGGGTCGGGTCGAGCGCCTTCTTGGCCGCCGCGCTCACGCCCGCCAGGGCCCGGTAGACCTCCTGGGGGACCTGCCAGGCCCGGGCGGTCACTTGTACATCCCCGGGGTGTAGTGGCCCGGGACCATCCGGGTGCTGACACCGAAGCGGTTCCAGGCGTTGATCACCGTGATCGCCGCGATCAGATGGCCCAGCTCGGTCGCGTCGAACTGCGCGGCCGCCTTGGCGTACACCTCGTCCGGCACGAACCCGTCGGTCAGGACGGTGATCGCCTCGGTCAGCTCGATCGCGGCCAGCTCCCGCTCGGTGTAGAAGTGCTGGGACTCCTCCCAGGCGCTGAGCTGCACGATCCGCTCCACCGACTCGCCCGCCGCGAGGGCGTCCTTGGTGTGCATGTCGAGGCAGAAGGCGCAGTGGTTGAGCTGCGAGGCACGGATCTTGACCAGCTCGTGGATCACCGGATCCACCCCGCGCCCGGCCGCCGCCTCCAGCTTGACCATGGCCTTGTAGACGTCCGGGGCGGCCTTGGCCCAGTGCAGCCGGGGGGTGTGCTCGGCCACGTAGGGAGCGGCTCCCTTCTCGCCGTTCGCAGTCACTGCGCCCCCAGTGGTCCCTGTCTTCTCTGTGTTCCCGTGCGGCGTCGTCATGGAAGTGACGGTACGCGGCACATGGCACACGGGTATGGTCCATTTTCATGGTGGAATCCTGGGCCACTTCCGCGGGAACCCTGGCCGAAGTCTTCGGTGTCGACTTCCATGTGGAGGTGGGCGCCGGCGGGCTGCGCGCCGGCCTCATGGACGCGCTGCGCGAGGCCGTACGCAGCGGCAGGCTCGCGCCGGGCGCCCGGCTGCCCTCGTCGCGCTCGCTCGCCGCCGACCTGGGCGTCGCGCGCAACACGGTGGCCGACGCGTACGCCGAACTCGTCGCCGAGGGTTGGCTCACCGCCCGTCAGGGCTCCGGGACCCGGGTGGCCCAGCGGACCGCGCCGCGCCGCCCCCAGCCGTCCGGCCCCCGCCATGCGGCGCGCCGCACCCCCGCGTACAGCCTGATCGCGGGCAGCCCCGACCTGGCGTCCTTTCCGCGCGCCGAGTGGCTGAAGGCGTCCCGGCGGGCGCTGACGGCCGCGCCCCACGAGGCCTTCGGCTACGGCGACCCGCGCGGCCGCGTGGAGCTGCGCACGGTCCTGGCCGAGTATCTGGCGCGGGCGCGCGGGGTCCACGCGGACCCCGAACGCATCGTCGTCTGCGCGGGTTTCGTACACGGGCTGATGCTGCTCGGGCGCGTGCTGCGGGCGCGCCGGGTGCGCGAGATCGGCGTCGAGTCGTACGGCCTCGACGTCCACCGGGACCTGCTGGTACGGGCCGGGCTGCGCACCCCGCCGCTGCCCTTCGACGAACACGGCTCGCTGACGGGCGAGTTGGGCGCGCTGAAGGGGCTGGGGGCGGTGCTGCTGACGCCCGCGCACCAGTTCCCGGTCGGGGTCGCGCTGCCGTCGGACCGGCGCGCGGCGGTGGTGGACTGGGCGCGGGCCACGGACGGGCTGATCCTGGAGGACGACTACGACGGCGAGTTCCGCTACGACCGCCAGCCGGTGGGGGCGTTGCAGGGCCTCGACCCCGAGCACGTCGTCTACCTCGGCACGGCCAGCAAGTCGCTGGCGCCCGGGCTGCGGCTGGCCTGGATGGTGCTGCCGGAGCGGCTGGCGGGGGAGGTGGCCGAGGCGAAGGGCGACGTCGACTGGTCCTGCGGCGCGCTCGACCAGCTGACGCTGGCGGAGTTCATCGCGTCCGGCGCGTACGACCGCCATGTGCGGGGGATGCGGCTGCGCTACCGGCGTCGGCGCGACCAGCTGGTGGCGGCGCTGGCGGCGCGGGCGCCGGAGGTCAGGGTGAGCGGGATCGCGGCGGGCCTGCACGCGGTCCTGGAGCTTCCGGCGGGCACGGAGCGCGCGGTGATCCAGGCCGCGGCCTGGCAGGGCCTGGCCCTCCAGGGCCTCTCGGCCTTCCGCCACCCGGCGACACGGTCTGCGCGGGACGCGCTGGTGGTGGGGTACGGCGCGCCACCGGATTCGGGGTGGGCGGGGGCCCTGGACGCGCTGTGCAGGGTGCTGCCGTAGGAGACGCCCGGACTTTGTCTGCGGGCCGGTGGCGGGTTGCTCGCGCAGTTCCCCGCGCCCCTGTTTGGGCCCGGTCTTTGTCTGCGGGTGGTGGTGGGTTGCTCGCGCCGTTCCCCGCGCCCCTGAAGGGCCGCGTTCGTCTGCGGGTCGTGGCCGCTTCTCGCGCCGTTCCCCGCGCCCCTAGGGGGTCGGGATGCTCCGGGGTTGCGGGGAGCGGTGGGGACAGGGGCCGCAGGCCCCGTGTCTTCAGGGGCGCGGGGAACTGCGCGAGCAACCGGCCACGGTCTGCGGACGAAGGCGGGGTCAGGGGCGCGGGGAACGGCGCGAGCAACCGGCCACGGTCTGCGGACGAAGGCGGGGTCAGGGAGCCGCCCACCCACCCCCGGAGGGTTCAGGGAAGGGGCGGGGTGGGGGATTCCGGCGCCTCACCGAACCGCGCCAACGCCAACGCCCCCAAAACCCCCACCCCGAACCCCAAAACCGCCAACCACCCCAACCCCTCCCGCGTACGGTCCCCCAACCACCCCACCCCCACCAGCGCCGGCCCCACCGTCTCCCCCAGCACCATCCCCGCCGTAGCCGTCGTCACCGACCCCCGCTGGAGCGCCGACGTGAGCAGCAGGAACGCCGCACCCCCACCCACCAGCAGCGCGTACACCGCCGGGTTCGTCAGGTCGACGGAGTCGATGAGCCGCACCGCGACCTCGACCACCCCGAACCCGCACCCCGCCCCGAGGCCCAGCACGAGCGCCCGCGCCCGCCCGGGCAACCGTCCGGCGACCGCCCCGGCCAGCAGGATCGCCACCGCGACCCCGAGCAGCGCCCAGGGCAGCGCGGCGGGCCCGTGCTCGTGGCCCTCCGAGCCGGACGCCAGCCCCAGCATCGCCAGCCCGGCGCAGACGACCCCGACCGCCGCCCACTCCGTACCGGAGAGCCGCACCGCGAGCACCCGCGCCGCGACCACCGCCGTCACGGCGAGCGACGCGGCCAGCGCCGCCCCGACCGCGTAGATCGGCACGGCTCGCAGCGCCACGATCTGGAGCACGAACCCGAGCCCGTCGAGCCCGAGCCCGGCGATATAGCGCCACTGCCGCACCGCCCGCAGCAACAGCGCGGGATCGACCCCGGCCTCCGCCGCCCCGGACCCGGCCCCGGCCTCGGCCCCCGGCTCGGACCCCGCCGCCGACGCGGACGCGGCCCGCGCCGCCACCGCCTGAAGAACCGTCGCGGTGCCGTAGCAGACCGCCGACCCCAGCGCGCAGATCATCCCAAAGAGCACAGACGGACTGTAATGGAAGGGAGTTCAAGGGGTATGAGCGAACGGATTCTCCTCCCGAGATGGGCGGGAACTAGGGTGTGGCCGGATCACGTCCCAGACATACGTACGAGATCGCGAGGGAGAGGCCCGCACATGCGCAGATTCCGGTCCACGACGGTGGTACTCGGCGGCATGGGGGTGCTCGCCGCCACGCTGGCGGCGTGCTCCCACGAGCCGGACCGCCGCTGTGTCGACCCCGTCTCGCGCCAGGAGCTCCCCAAGTACGAGTGCAAGAGCGGCGGCAACGGCTCGTACTACTACGGCGGCTACACCCGCAACGGCATCGTCTACGGCGGCTCCTTCAACCGCTCCGGCTCCGGCTCCGGCTCCGGCTCGTCCACCTCCTCCGGAAGCACCTCCTCCGGAAGCACTTCCTCCGGCACCTCGGGCTCCTCCACCTCCTCCGGCTCCTCCGGCGGCGTGGACCGGGGCGGCTTCGGCGGCCACTCCGGCTCGGTCGGCGGCTGACCGATGCAGCGGCACCGCATCGACCCGCGCCCGGGCTGGCAGCAGACCGTCGAGGCCCAGGGCCTGATCTACCCCCTCACCCGCTACCCGGACGGTTCACTGCGCCCGTACTGGGACGAGAGCGCGTACTACTCGTTCACCCTCCCCGAGGTCGAGGCCCTGGAGGAGGTCGTCGAGGAGCTGCACACGATGTGTCTGGCGGCGGCCGCGCACATCGTCGAGCGGAACCGTTTCGCGGACCTCGGGATCACCGACCCGGCGCTCGTCGCCCGGGTCGCCGAGTCCTGGCACCGCCGCGCCGAACTCCCCTCCCTGTACGGCCGCTTCGACCTGCGCTACGACGGCACCGGCCCGGCCAAGATGCTGGAGTACAACGCCGACACCCCCACCTCACTCGTCGAGGCGGCCAGCCCTCAGTGGTTCTGGATGGAGGAGCGCTTCCCCGGCGCCGACCAGTGGAACTCGCTCCACGAGCGGCTGATCGCCGCCTGGAAGCGGCAGGCGCCGCTGCTCCCGCCCGGCCCGCTCCACTTCGCCCACTCGGACGACGACGAGCTCGGCGAGGACCTGATGACCGTCGCGTATCTGCGCGAGACGGCCGAGCAGGCGGGCATCGAGACGGAGGCGCTGTCGGTCGAGCGCATCGGCTGGGACGCGCTGACCGGCCGCTTCGTCGACGACCGCCTCCGGTTCATCCGCAGCTGCTTCAAGCTCTACCCGTGGGAGTGGCTGACCACGGACCGGTTCGCCCCGCACGTCCTGGAGACGCTCGACAACGGCGGCGGCACCGGCAGCACCTGCTGGATCGAGCCCGCCTGGAAGATGCTGCTCTCCAACAAGGCGCTGCTCGCGATCCTGTGGGAGCTCTACCCCGGCCACCCGAACCTGCTTCCCGCCTATCTGGACGGTCCGCGCGAGCTGGCCGGCTCCGGCGGATACGTCTCCAAGCCGCTGCTCGGCCGGGAGGGCGCCGGGGTCGAGATCCACGCCCCCGGCGCGCCGCCCGTCCTGCGCGACGAGCCCGCCTGCTACCAGGCCCTCTCCCCGCTCCCCGACTTCGACGGGAACCGGGTCGTCCTCGGCGCCTGGGTCGTCGAGGACGAGGCGGCGGGTCTGGGCATCCGCGAGTCCTCGGGCCCGATCACGGACGAGTACGCGCGGTTCGTCCCCCATGTGATCCGCTAGCGGGCCGGGCGGCGCGCCTACTCGGCGATGTAGTCCCGCAGCGGCGCGGGCCTCAGCCCCGCCGCGTCGGCCGCCGCCAGCACCCGTGCCAGATCGGTCGCCACCGTGTCGTTGAAGTGCAGCAGCACGATGTCCCCGGACCTCAGCCGCGGCACGGCGGGCGTCCACTGCCCCCAGGTCGTCAGGTCGTACGTCCACGTCACCAGCGCCTTCGCCCCGCACGCCCGGGCCGTGGTGCGCGTGGTGGCGTCGTACGCCCCGTACGGCGGACGCGCCAGCCGGGGCTCCGCCCCGAACCGGGCGAGGTGCGCGTCCCGCGCCCCGCACAGCTGCGCCCGCTGGCCCGCCGCGTCGAGCGTCGTCAGATCCGGGTGGTCGACCGTGTGGTTCTCCACCCGCGAGGGCCCGTGGTCGAGGAGCGTACGGAAGTAGTCCGGGTCGTACGCGTACGCCCCCGGCAGCAGGAACAGCGAGGCGGGCACCTGCCGTTCGAGCAGCAGCCGCTGCGCGGCCGGGTCATGGTTCCAGCCGTCGTCGATCGTGATGAAGACGACCGGCTTGTCCGTCTCGACGTGCGACACGACGGGCACCGGATCGGGCCAGTCCGCCCGCGCGGGCCCGGACAGCCCGACGAGCAGCAGCAGGGGGACGAGCAGGGCGGACGCGGCGCGGGCCACGGAGACGGCGCGCGCGGTACGGGGTCTCGGCATGGCCGCATCATTGGTCTGGACCATCGACCTTGTCAACGGTCCTGCCGCGGAAGCCGGTTGCCCGGCCCGGCCCCGCCCCGCCCGCCCCGCCCGCCCCGCTGGTGGCTACTCCTGCGCCAGCACCGCCCTCAGCTGGTCGAGCCCCCAGTCCAGGTCCTCCTTGCTGATCACCAGCGGCGGGGCGATCCGGATCGTCGAGCCATGGGTGTCCTTGACCAGCACGCCCCGGTCCATCAGCCGCTCGGAGATCTGCCGTCCCGTCCCGAACGCCGGGTCGATGTCGACGCCCGCCCACAGCCCGCGCCCGCGCACCGACTCCACCGCCCCGGTGCCGGCCAACAGGCCCAACTCGTGGTGGAGGTGCTCGCCGAGCTCGGTCGCCCGCTGCTGGTACTCGCCGGTGCGCAGCATCGCGATGACCTCCAGACCGACCGCGCACGCCAGCGGGTTGCCGCCGAAGGTCGAGCCGTGCTCACCGGGGCGGAAGACCCCGAGCACCTCCGCCGAGCCCACCACCGCCGAGACCGGCACCACCCCACCGCCCAGCGCCTTGCCCAGCACATACAGATCGGGCACCACGTCCTCGTGCTCACACGCGAACGTCTTCCCGGTCCGGCCCAGGCCCGACTGGATCTCGTCCGCGATGAACAGCACGTTTCGCTCGGCCGTCAACTTCCGTACGCCCGGCAGATATCCGGCCGGCGGAACCAGCACCCCGGCCTCGCCCTGGATCGGCTCCAGCAGCACCGCCACGGTGTTCTCGGTGACGGCCGCCGACAGCGCGGTCAGATCCCCGTACGGCACGATCTCGAACCCCGGGGTGTACGGCCCGTAGTCCGCGCGGGCCTCCGGGTCCGTGGAGAAGCTGACGATCGTGGTCGTCCGCCCGTGGAAGTTGTTGGCGGCGACCACGATCTTCGCCATCCCGTCGGGCACCCCCTTGACCCGGTACCCCCACTTCCGGGCGGTCTTCACGGCCGTCTCCACCGCCTCCGCCCCCGTGTTCATGGGCAGCACCATCTCCTTGCCGCACAACTGCGCCAACTGCCCGCAGAACTCGGCGAACCGGTCGTGGTGGAACGCCCTCGACGTGAGCGTCACTCTCTCCAGCTGCGCCTTGGCCGCGTCGATCAGCCGGCGGTTGCCGTGGCCGAAGTTGAGCGCCGAGTACCCGGCGAGCATGTCGAGGAAGCGGCGCCCCTCGACATCCGTCATCCACGCGCCCTCGGCCGAGGCGACGACGACGGGCAGCGGATGGTAGTTGTGCGCACTGTGAGCCTCGGCAGAGCGGATGGCGTCCGATGTAGTCGACACGGGGTCTCCGTTTCATCGTGCGGCGTGGGACGGGGGTAGCGCCCAGTTTCTATCGTCGCTCGGATGCTGGACGGGGAAACCTTGATTCCCGGCGCGCCCATTAGGGTGGGTGGTACGTACGGCGACTGGCGCACGGGGAAGCGACCCCGGGGAAGCCGTGCGTGCCACGCGCACGAGGTGCCGCCCGCCTGGGCACCCGGGACCACGACGGACCCCGGAGGACGCCATGAGCCTGCCCCTTTCCCACCCGGCCCTTTCCGCCACCGACCCCGAACTCGCCGCGCTCGTCGCCGCCGAGGAGCGGTTGCAGTCGGACACCCTGCGGCTGATCCCCAGCGAGAACTACGTCTCGCAGGCCGTCCTCGAAGCCTCCGGCACGGTGCTCCAGAACAAGTACAGCGAGGGCTACTCGGGCCGCCGCTACTACGAGGGCCAGCAGAACATCGACCAGGTCGAGACCCTCGCCGTGGAGCGGGCCAAGGCGCTCTTCGGCGTCGAGCACGCCAACGTCCAGCCCTACTCCGGCTCGCCCGCCAACCTCGCCGTCTACCTCGCCTTCGCCGAGCCCGGCGACACCGTGATGGGCATGGCCCTGCCGATGGGCGGCCACCTCACCCACGGCTGGGGCGTCTCCGCCACCGGCCGCTGGTTCCGCGGCGTCCAGTACGGCGTACGCCACGACACCGGCCTGATCGACTTCGACGAGGTGCGCGAACTCGCCCTCAAGGAACGCCCGAAGATCATTTTCTGTGGTGGCACCGCCCTTCCCCGCACCATCGACTTCGCCGCCTTCGCGGAGATCGCCCGGGAGGCGGGCTCCGTCCTGGTCGCCGACGTCGCCCACATCGCGGGTCTGATCGCCGGTGGCGCCCACCCGTCCCCGGCCCCGTACGCGGACGTGATCTCCACGACCACCCACAAGACCCTGCGCGGCCCGCGCGGCGCGATGCTCATGTCCCGCGAGGAGCACGCCAAGGCCATCGACAAGGCCGTCTTCCCCGGCCTCCAGGGCGGCCCGCACAACCAGACCACCGCGGCCATCGCCGTCGCCCTGCGCGAGGCGGCCCAGCCCTCCTTCCGTGACTACGCCCGGTCCGTCGTCGCCAACGCCCGGGCCCTCGCCGAGCAGCTCCTCGCGCGCGGCTTCGACCTGGTCTCCGGCGGCACCGACAACCATCTGATCCTGATGGACCTCACCCCCAAGGACGTCCCGGGCAAGGTCGCCGCCAAGGCCCTCGACCGGGCCGGGATCGTCGTCAACTACAACACCGTCCCCTACGACCCGAGGAAGCCGTTCGACCCCTCGGGCATCCGGATCGGCACGCCCTCCCTCACCTCCCGTGGTCTGGGCACCCAGCACATGGCGGCCGTGGCCGACTGGATCGACCGCGGCGTCACCGCGGCCCGCACCGGCGACGAGGACGCCCTCGCGGTCATCCGCGCCGAGGTGGCCGAGCTGATGGCCGCGTTCCCGGCACCGGGCCTGCCGACGGACTAGGCCGGACTGGCCGGGCCGGACTGCCCGGACCGGGCTCGGCCGGACCGGAACGAATCGGGCCGGGCTAGGTGCCACCGCTCGGGCGGTCCGGGTCGTCCCGGTCGGGCATGTCCCGCAGCTCCTGGCGCGGCCCGTCGTCGCGGGCCCGCCAGGAGGCCGTGACGGTCGCGGGGAGCCGGGTCGCCCACGGCCGTATGAGCAGGGCCAGTGCGGCTCCCACGATCAGGCCCGGCAGGGCCCACCACCAGCCGGCCGACGTCGAGTCGGTGGAGGCGGACAGACCGGTCCGGGCTGCCTCCTCGGCTCGCCCGCCCTCGGCTTCGGGCGCGGGCGTGTCCTCCGGTTCGGCCGGCGGGGTGGTCCACTGCTGGGGCGCGACGCCGGGCGAGCCCTGCCCGGTGACGGGGCCCGTCACCCCCAGCTTCCTCAGCAGGGCCCGCAGCTCGGCGGGGCGCTTGGCGCGGTGCCAGCAGCCGTTGAAGGTGCGGGGGAGGTCGGCCGCCGTGTGTATCCAGACGGTGTTGCTGTCGTCGCTGGTGAAAACCCGGTCCAGCCGCCAGGGGCTCATGTCGTGGACCATCCACGTCACATTGGTCTGGCGGGAGTGCATCGCCGCGTCCAGCGACGGCGGGCGCTCCTTCACGCCCTGGCCCGGCTCGCCGAGCAGGGTCATCAGGGCCGAGTAGTCCGCGTCCGAGTGGTAGCGCGCGGCCGTCTGCTCGCTCTCCGGGGACACGATCAGCACGCTGGTCGGGCCACCCGCGTGGGCGGCCGGGACGAGCATCAGGCCCAGGGTCATCGCCATGGCGAGGGACAGGAACCCGCGCACCGCGGATCCGCCACGCCTTCGCCCGGCAGGGCCCGGGCACCGAACGGCCACGCCGGGGCGGCCACTGCCCCGGACCGCCACGCCGGCCCGGCCCCTGCCCCTGCCCCTGCCTGGGGCCACCACGCCGTGGCCGCCCCCGCCCTCGCCCGGGACCGCCGAGCCCGCGCTGCCCCAGCCCCGGCCCCGGCCCCGGACCGCAATCCCCGGGCGGCCCCCGCCCCGACCCCGGACCACAGCGCCCACTCGCGCCGCTGCTCTCGCCACCAGCCCCATCCCCGTCACCAGCTCCACCCCCGTCGCCGTCGTTCTCCTCGTCGTCCCCGTCCGTGCTCCTCGCCACCGCATGGGATCCCCCAGCCGACCCCGGTACGGGCCCTCCGTACCGCGTCACTTCTGATACACCGGCCGAGGCGCCGGGGTTCCCCTTTGCCGGGTGCCGGTTTTCAGGGCGTGGAGTCCGCGATCTCCCGCGCCCGGGACTGCGACGGCACGCCCTCCAGGCGCAGGGTCAGCTCGGCGTGCTCCTGCCAGACCAGGGTCGGGCCGGCCGTCCGCACCACCGGTTCGTACGGCTTTCCTTCCGGGTCGGTCAGCAGCATCCGCAGTTCATGGGGCTCGCTGAACCACACCGCCGAGCCCTGGCCGTGCACCGGAACCGATTCCCAGGGCACGCGGATCGTCTTGTAGAAGAGCGGGGCGGGCGTCGCCCGGAACTCGTCGATCCGGATCGTCCGGCCGCCGTCCGGGCGCCAGCAGACTGACAGGATCCGGCGGTCCGCCGAGACCGTGGCCCCTACCGGCTCGCCCAGGGCCGACGGCAGCAGCGGAGCGAACCCGGCCCGCGCCGCCGCCTCCCGTACCGACAGCGGCCCCGTTCCGTCCGTGCACCCCGGCGCCCCGCCGTCCGGCGGCCCGGCGCGCGACGCCGAGGGGTCGACCCGGGCGGCCACTCCGCCGAAGCCGAACCAGTCGGCCACCGCCGCCCGGACCGGGGGAGTGAGGACGGCTATCACCAGCAGGCCCGAGAGCGCGGCCGCGAGGGCGCGCCGGCGGCGCCGGGCCCAGGCGCGGGCCCGCGCCCACCGCCCCGGCGGCTCGGCCACCGGCACCGGCACGTGTTCCGCGAGAATCCTGGCCAGCACCCGCTCGGCCATCGACTCGCCGTCCACCTCGGGCACGCGGATGCCCCGGCCCAGCGCCCGCAGCTCCTTCGGCAGCGACACGCCACCGGCGGCGGCGCCGGTCTCGCGGGGACCGTCTTGGCGGCGGCCGTCGTCCCCCTCACCCATGCTCCTCCTCACCTCCTCCCAGGACGTCCGGCGGCAGGATCCGGCCCAGCTTCCGCAGCGCCCGGTTGAGCCGGGACTTCACCGTGCCGCGCGCCCAGCCCAGCGCGGCCGCCGTCTCCGCCTCGTCCATCTCCAGGAGATAGCGGCAGGTCACCACCTGGCGGTGCTCCTCGCTCAGCTCGTCGAGCGCGGCCGTCAGCCGCGTCCGGCGCTCCTCCTCCACCGCGGCCACGGCCGGGTCGGCCGAGTCCGGTATCAGCGGCTCGGCCTCCGTCAGCGCCGCCTCCCGGCCCGTGGCGGCGCGGTGGCGGGCCGAGGAGCGCACTGTGTTCCTCGTCTCATTCACCACGATCCGTATCAGCCAGGGGCGGAACGGGGAGCCGTCCTTGAAGCGGCCCAGGGAGCAGTACGCCTTGAAGAACGCGGACTGCACCACGTCCTCCGCGTCCGCCCCCGCGCCGAACGCGGCCGCGACCCGTAACGCCCCGGCTGTGTGGGCGCGCACCAGGTCGGCGTACGCCTCCGCCTCCCCGGCGCGTACGCGTGCGATCACCGCGGCCTCGTCGACGTCGATCCGGCCCCCCTCCCGCGTCCTCACACCTCAGATACACCGGCCGGGGTGGATCGGTTCCCATGTGATCCGGACAGGTTCGCGGATCCGGCCGGACCCGTCCGTGCGGTGTCGGTGACGCCTTCGTCGCTTCGTCCCAGGGCCGGTTCACCGGGTCGTGCCCACAGCCATTTCCGACCTGTCGGCGGTACCTGAGAGAATGATGAGCATGGCCTCTGATCGCCCGCCCGTCGCCCACCACCACCCTCAGGGGAATGGCTCCGCCATGCAGCATCGTCCGCGAGTGCTCTCCGGAATCCAGCCCACAGCAGGCTCGTTCCACCTCGGCAACTACCTCGGCGCGGTCCGCCAGTGGGTGGCGCTGCAGGAGTCCCACGACGCGTTCTACATGGTCGTGGACCTGCATGCGATCACCGTGCCGCAGGACCCGAAGGAGCTGCGCGCCAATACGCGGCTCGCCGCCGCCCAGCTGCTCGCCGCCGGGCTCGACCCGGAGCGCTGCACGCTCTTCGTGCAGAGCCATGTGCCCGAGCACGCCCAGCTCGCCTGGGTGATGAACTGCCTGGCGGGCTTCGGCGAGGCGTCCCGTATGACGCAGTTCAAGGACAAGTCGGCGAAGCAGGGTGCCGACCGCGCCACGGTCGGCCTCTTCACGTACCCGATCCTCCAGGTCGCGGACATCCTGCTCTACCAGGCCAACGAGGTCCCGGTCGGCGAGGACCAGCGCCAGCACGTCGAGCTCACCCGTGACCTGGCCGAGCGCTTCAACGGCCGGTTCGGCGAGACGTTCAGGATCCCGGCGCCGTACATCCTCAAGGAGACGGCGAAGATCTACGACCTCCAGGACCCGTCGATCAAGATGAGCAAGTCGGCGTCCACGCCGAAGGGTCTGATCAACCTGCTCGACGAGCCGAAGACGACGGCCAAGAAGGTCAAGAGCGCGGTCACCGACACGGACACGGTGATCAAGTACGACGCCGTGAACAAGCCGGGCGTCTCGAACCTGCTGAGCATCTACTCCACCCTCACCGGGCGGACGATCACCGAGCTGGAGACGGCGTACGAGGGCAAGATGTACGGGGCGCTGAAGACGGACCTGGCCGAGGTGATGGTGGACTTCGTCACGCCGTTCCGGGACCGGACGCAGGAATATCTGGACGACCCCGAGACGCTGGACTCCATCCTGGCCAAGGGTGCGGAGAAGGCCCGGGCGGTGGCGGCCGAGACGCTGGCCACGGCGTATGAGCGGGTCGGGTTCCTGCCCGCCAAGCACTGAGCCGCGCTTCGGCGCGGGGCGTGCGGGCGCGCTGGTACGCGGGCGTGGCCCGTGGGCCGGGCCGCGCCCCCGGCCGTGTGACCCGGGGCCCGGTGGAGGGCTCTGGTCAGAACGGCGGAGCGCCCGCCACACTGCACACTGACGGACACAGAACACTGACGGACACAGACGTACCCGGACAACGACGGAGGAGAACGACGTGGGGACCGTAACGCTCGGCGTTTCGATCGCGGTCCCGGAGCCGTACGGCAGCCTGCTCCAGGAGCGGCGCGCGGGCTTCGGGGATCCCGCCGCGTACGGGATTCCCACGCATGTCACCCTCCTGCCGCCGACCGAGGTCGACGCGGCGTGTCTGCCCGCGATCCGGACGCACCTCGCCGAGGTCGCCGCGGCCGGGCGGGCCTTTCCGATGCGGCTGTCGGGGACCGGGACCTTCCGGCCGCTGTCGCCGGTGGTGTTCGTGCAGGTCGTCGAGGGCGGGGCGGATTGCGCGTGGTTGCAGCAGCGGGTACGGGACGAGGCCGGGCCGCTGGTGCGGGAGCTGCACTTTCCGTACCACCCGCATGTGACGGTGGCGCACGGGATCTCCGAGGAGGGGATGGACCGGGCGTTCGCCGAGCTGGCGGGGTTCGAGGCGGAGTGGACGTGTGGGGGGTTCGCTCTGTACGAGCAGGGTGGGGATGGGGTGTGGCGGAAGCTGTACGAGTACGGGTTTGGGTTGAGTGGGGTGCCGGTGCAGGGGGGGTCTCGGGATGAGCCGTCCGTTCGGGCTTGAGGGTTGCCCCTCCCCGCCCCTTCCCTAGACCCTCCGGGGGTGGGTGGGGGTGAAGGTGGTTTCCCGGGGGCTTCGCCCCCGGACCCCGTCTGCGGGGGCTCCGCCCCCTGCACCCCTGGCGGGGCTGCGCCCCTGCACCCCGCTGCGCGCTTGTCTGCCGGCCGGTGGCCTCTTCCCGCGCCGTTCCCCGCGCCCCTGGAAACCCTCGTTCGTCTGCGGGCCGGTGGCCTCTTCCCGCGCCGTTCCCCGCGCCCCTTCAGGCCCGTGGCGGAGCTGGGTTCTCCGGCCGACCCTTCCCCCCCTAGGGGCGCGGGGAACTGCGCGGCCAGCCGCCCACCGGGCCGCAGACGACGACCGGGCACCCATACGTCGCTCATACCGGCAACCGCCGGAAAATCGGTCGCGGTACATGCCGCAGTGCCGACATCACCACCCTCAGTGATCCCGGTACCCACACCACCTCCGAGTGGCGTCGCAGGCCCGTCTCGATGGCTTCTGCCACGGCCTCGGGGGTCGTGGCCAGAGGGGCCTCCGGGATGCCGGTGGTCATCTTGGTGCGGACGTAGCCGGGGCGGATCAGCATCACGTGGACTCCTGAGCCGTGCAGCGCGTCGCCCAGGCCCTGGGTGAAGGCGTCCAGGCCCGCCTTGCTGGAGCCGTAGATGAAGTTGGCGCGGCGGGCGCGTTCGGCCGCCACCGAGGAGAGGACCACCAGGGAGCCGTGGCCCTGGGTCTGGAGGGCCTTCGCGCAGATCAGGGACGCCGAGACCGCGCCCGTGTAGTTCGTCTGGGCGACCCGTACCGCCGCCAGGGGCGAGCCCTCGTCCCGTACCTGGTCGCCCAGGATGCCGAAGGCCAGCAGGACCATGTCGATGTCGCCCTGGGCGAAGACCCTGGCCAGGGCAGGCTCGTGGGACTCCGCGTCCAGCGCGTCGAAGGCGAGGGTGTGCACGTCCGCGCCCAGCTCCCGCAGCTCGGAGGCGGCGGCGTCCAGCGCGGGGGAGGGGCGGCCCGCCAGCCACACCGTACGGGTGCGGCGCGCCACCAGACGGCGGGCCGTGGCCAGGGCGATCTCGGACGTGCCGCCCAGGACCAGCAGGGACTGGGGGGTGCCGAAGGCGTCCTTCATCTCGTAACTCCTGTCATAACTCCTGGGACGTGGGCGTTCGTCAGAGGTTCAGGCGGCGGGAGAGATCCGAGACGAAGACCCCGTCCGGGTCCAGCTCTCGGCGCAGGCCGCGGAAGTCGGCCAGGCGCGGGTACATGGACTCCAGTACCTCCGGGCGTACGCGGGCGTCCTTCGCCAGGTAGACGCGGCCGCCCGCGCCCGCCACCTCCTCGTCCAGCTCGTCCAGGAAGCCGCCCAGGCCCGGCAGGCCCGCCGGGATGTCCAGGGCCAGGGTCCAGCCGGGCAGCGGGAAGGAGAGCCAGCCGGGGTCGGCCTCGCCGAAGCGCTTGAGGACCGCGAGGAAGGACGGGCAGCCCCGGCGTGCGATCCGGTGCACCACCCGGCGCAGGGCCTCCTCCTGGCCGTGGCCGACCACGAACTGGTACTGGACGAAGCCGCCCCGGCCGTAGATGCGGTTCCAGTGCGGGACGCCGTCCAGCGGGTGGAAGAACTTCGCGATCGACTGGAGTTCCCCCGTCCGGTGCCGGGGCGCCTTGCGGTACCAGAGCTCGTTGAAGGCCGATACCGAGGCGCGGGTCAGGGTGCCGCCCGGGAAGTGGGGTGGTGGGGGCGGGAGTTGGGGCGGGTTGAAGCGCAGGGGGGCTCGGAGCGCGCGCCCGCGCAGGGCCTCGCGCCCCGCGTGGTCGCCCCTCGTCAGGACCGCGCGGCCCGTCCTCGCGCCCTTGGCGAGCAGGTCGATCCACGCAACCGAGTACCGGTAGCGGTGGTCCGTCGCCGTCAGCCTCGCCATCAAGTCGTCCAGGTCCGCCGCCCGTTCCGTGTCCACCGTCATCAGTGACGTCTGTACGGGGTGGAGCTGGATCTCGGCCGCGAGGATCAGCCCCGTCAGGCCCATGCCGCCCGCCGTCGCCCGGAACAGGTCGTCCGTGGGGGTGAGCCGGTGGACCGTGCCGTCCGCCGTGAGGAGGTCGAGCGCGCGGACGTGGCGGCAGAACGCGCCCGAGCCGTGGTGGTTCTTGCCGTGGATGTCCGCGCCGATCGCCCCGCCGACCGTGACGTACCGCGTCCCGGGCGTCACCGGCACGAACCAGCCCAGTGGCAGCAGGACTTCCATCAGGCGGTGCAGGCTCACCCCCGCCTCGCAGACCACCACGCCCGCCTCGGCGTCGATGGTGCGGACGCGGTCGAGGCCGGTCATGTCCAGGACGGTGCCGCCCGCGTTCTGTGCCGCGTCGCCGTACGCCCGGCCCAGGCCACGGGCGATGGACCCGCGCGCCCCGCCCGCGCGGACGGCCGCCATCGCCTCCTCGTACGTACGCGGTCGGACCAGCCGGGCGGCCGTCGGGGCGGTGCGGCCCCAGCCGGTCACGGGGGTCGGAGCGGTGGTGGCGGGCATGGCAGTGACCGTAGCGGCGGTTCTCCGCACTGCGTAGTGATATGCCCTATTCATTGCGATACTCACCGAAATGGGTGATTGAGTGAGTGTCAAGCGGCATTGACGCGGATCCGGCCCCGCCGCCAGGGAGAGTCGCGTACGGCGGACGGCCGATCGGTGGGGCCGTCCCACGGAATCGGGGTGGCAGATGCGGTACTGCGACGCGGACCACCGGCTGCTGTCGGCGCTGCGCGACTGCGGCGCGCGGCCACGGGTGGCCGCCGCCGCCCGCGCGCTCTCGTTCGCCGGGGAGCACGGGGCGGTGTGGCTGGCGGGCGGGGCACTCGCCGCGGCGGTCGACCGGGAGCGGCGCGCGGGCTGGCTGCGCGGTGCGGCGCTGGTCGCGGGCGCGCATCTGGTCAGCATGGGGGTGAAGCGGGTGGTGCGACGGCCCCGGCCGGCCGTCCGGGAGCCGCTGGTGCGCACCGCCGGGCGGCACTCCTTCCCGAGCTCGCACGCCACTTCGGCGACCGCGGCGGCCGTCGCCTACGGCGCCCTGCGGCCCGCCGGGGCGCGGCTCGTACCGCCGCTGGCCGCCGCGATGTGCGTGTCGCGGCTGGTGGTCGGCGTCCACTACCCCTCGGACGTGCTGGCCGGCGCGCTCCTCGGCGGGGTCACCGCCCGGCTGGGTGCGGGGTGGGTGACCCGCTCGCCCGCTCCCGGCCCCACGCCTGCCCCCGGCGCCCCGCCCGCCCCCGGTCGCGCCTTCGCCCTCGGCCGCACGCCCCCTCCCGCCCCCGGCCGCACACCCGCCCCCGCCCCCGGCCGCCCCGTCACCCGCGTCGGAGCCGCCTCATGACCCGTCCCGGTCTCGCCGTCCTCGACGAACCAGCCGTCCGGCCGGCCGGGCGGCGCGCGCTCGGCGTACCCGCCGGAGTGCTGAAGACCGCGCGCCCCCGGCAGTGGATCAAGAACGTCCTGGTGGTCGCCGCGCCCGCCGCCGCCGGGCAGCTCGACTCACGCCACACCCTGCGCCAACTCGCCCTCGTCTTCCTGCTGTTCACGGCCGCGGCCTCCGCCGTGTACCTGGTCAACGACGCGCGCGACGCCGTCGCCGACCGCGCGCACCCGCAAAAACGCCACCGGCCGGTCGCCACCGGCCAGGTGCCGGTGCCGGTCGCGTACGCCGTCGGGGGACTGCTCGCGCTGCTCGCCCCGCTCGGCGCGGCCCTCACCTGCAACGCCATGACGGCGACCCTGCTCACCGGCTACGTGGTGATGCAGCTCGCCTACTGCGTCAAGCTCAAGCACGTCCTCGTCGTCGACCTCGTCGTGGTCACCGCCGGGTTCCTGATGCGGGCCATGATCGGCGGGGTCGCGCTCGCCATCCCGCTCTCGCGCTGGTTCCTGATCACCGCCGGGTTCGGCGCGCTGTTCATGGTCGCGGCCAAGCGGTACTCGGAAGCCGTCCAGATGGAGGGGCGCGGCGGCGCCACCCGCGCGCTGCTGGACGCGTACACCACCGGCTATCTGCGGTTCGTCTGGCAGCTCGCGGCCGGGGTCGCGGTCCTCGCGTACTGCATGTGGGCGCTGGAGAGCGACGGCATGGCGGGCGGCTCGCTGCTGCCGTGGCGGCAGTTGTCGATGGTCCCGTTCATCGGGGGGATCCTGCGGTACGCCGTGTTCGCCGACCGGGGGAGCGCGGGCGCCCCCGAGGACGTCGTCCTGCGCGACCGGGCGCTGGTGGTCATCGGGCTGGTGTGGGTGGCGCTGTACGGGCTCGCGGTGGCCGACCTGTGAGGGGCGTGCGCCGGAGCGAGCTGGTCGGCTTCGCGCTGGCCGGGATCTGCGCGTACGCCGTCGACCTCGGTCTGTTCGTCTGGCTGCGGTCGGGCCTGGCCTGGGACCCGGTCACCGCCAAGTGCCTCTCCTTCGTGGCGGGGTGCACCGTCGCCTACCTCGGCAACGCGTTCGGTACGTACCGGGGCAGCCGGGCCGGGGGCCGCGGGTACGCCGTGTTCTTCGCGGTGAACATCGTGGGCGCGCTGGTGCAGTTGCTCTGTCTGGCGGTCAGCCACTACGGCCTCGGCTTCACCTCGCCGCGCGCCGACACGCTCTCGGGCGCCGTGTTCGGCATGGCGCTCGCCACCATGCTCCGATTCTGGGGAACGAGGACCCTGGTGTTCGGCCGCGGGGCCGGGGGCCGGCCCCCGGTGGTGCACAGCCGGGGAGAAGAGGGTAACCGCACGTCATGGACTGGCTGAAGAATCTTCCCGGCGTCGGGCCGTGGGTCGTCCGGCTGATGCGGACGCACGCCTGGCGGTCGTACGAGCGGCTCGACCGGGTGCGCTGGTCCCGACTGGCCGCAGCGATCACCTTCATCAGCTTCCTCGCGCTCTTCCCGCTGCTGACGGTGAGCGCGGCCGTGGCCGCCGCCGTGCTGACCCCGGGCCGGGTGGAGAAGCTCCAGAAGACGCTGGCCGAGCAGGTGCCCGGCATCTCCGACCAGCTCGACCTCCAGGACCTGACCCGCAACGCGGGCACGGTCGGCGTCGTCGCGGGCGCGCTGCTGCTGTTCACCGGCATCGGCTGGATCGGCCAGATGCGCGGCTGTCTGCGGGTGGTGTGGGACCGGGACGACGAGGAGGAGAACCCGTTCCTGCGCAAGCTCAAGGACGGCGGGGTACTGGTCGGACTCGGCGGCGCCGGGCTCGCCTCCTTCGCCGCGTCCTCGATCGGCTCGACGGCGGTCGGCTGGACCGCCGACCAGCTGGGCATCGCGGAGAACGGCGTCGGCCGGGTCTTCCTGCGGATCGTGGCGATCGCGGTGGCCGCCGCCGCCGACTACCTGGTCCTGATGTACGTACTGACCCTGCTGCCCGGGGTCTCCCCGCCGCGCCGTCATCTGCTGACCGCCGGGGCGATCGGCGCGGTGGGCTTCGAGCTGCTGAAGCTGCTGCTCGGCGGCTATATGCAGGGAGTCGCCACCAAGAGCATGTACGGGGCGTTCGGGGTGCCCATCGCGCTGCTGCTGTGGATCAATTTCACGGCGAAGCTGCTGCTCTTCTGCGCCGCGTGGACGGCCACCCCGGCCAAGGAGGACGACCCGGACCTCACTTCTTCCGGCGAACCAGCTCAGGAAGAGGCCAGCGCCGGTTGAGCAGGAACACCCCGGCGGCGACGACCAGCAGGGCGCCGGCCGCGATGCCGAGCGCGGTGCCGACGCCGCCGGGGCCGGGCCCCTTGTGGGTGGTGACGGCCGCCTTGGCGGGGTCCTGCGCGGCGCCGCTCGCCGAGGGCTGCGAGCCCTGCGGGGCGCCGGAGGGCACCGCGGACTTCGGCGGGACCAGCTCGCCGACCGGGGTGACCTTGCCGGCCGCGGCGAAGCCCCAGTCCAGCAGGCGCGCGGCCTCCTTGTAGACGGCCTGGCCCTCGGAGGGGTCCGGGTTCATCACGGTGACGAGCAGCACCCGGCCGTCGCGCTCGGCGACACCGGTGAAGGTCGCGCCCGCGTTGGTGGTGTTGCCGTTCTTGACGCCGGCGATGCCCTTGTAGGGGGTGAGGCCGTTGTCGCCGGTGAGCAGCCGGTTGGTGTTCTGGATCTCGAAGTAGTCCCGCTCGTTGTTCTTGCCCGCGGCGCCGGGGAACTTGGCGGAGGCCGTCGAGCAGTACTCGCGGAAGTCCTTCTTCTGCAGCCCCGAGCGGGCGAAGAGCGTCAGGTCGTACGCGCTGGAGACCTGGCCGGGCGCGTCGTAGCCGTCCGGCGAGACCACATGGGTGTCGAGCGCCTGGAGGTCCTCGGCGTGCGCCTGCATGTCCTGGACGGTCTTGGGCACACCGCCGTTCATCGCCGACAGCACGTGCACGGCGTCGTTCCCGGAGCGCAGGAAGACGCCGAGCCACAGGTCGTGCACGGTGTACGAGAGGTTCTCGTGGAGGGGGACGATGCTGCTGCCCTCGCCCATGCCCTCCAGCTCGGCCGGGGCGACCGTGTGCACCTCGGACTTGGGGAACTTGGGCAGCACGGTGTCCGCGAAGAGCATCTTCATGGTGGAGGCGGGGGGCAGCCGCCAGTGCGCGTTGTGCGAGGCGAGCACCTGGCCGCTCTCCGCGTCCGCGACGATCCACGAGCGGCCGGTCAGCTGCATCGGCAGCACCGGCGCGCCGGGGCCGAGCTTCACCTGTGTGTCGGGCCTGCCGAGCAGCTCGCCGCCGACCTTCGACATGCCGGCCGGCGGCGGGTCCGGGTCCTTGCGGGCCTTGCCCGGCGTGGCGGACCGGCCCTGGTCCTGAGTGCCCGGTTTGTCATCGTTCGGCAGCGCCGAGGCGGGCGCGGCGGCGAGCGCGGGCAGCAGCGCGGCGACGGCCACCGCCAGCGCGATTCTCGCGGGCTTCTTCACAGCAGACACGGACGAGAACGTACAGGCCGTAGCCGGCGTTCCGAACACCGGAGGGGTGACCCGCCGGGAGCCGCCACCCGCCCGGCTGCTCCCGCTTCGCCCCGGTGATACTGATTCCATGAAGCTCAGCAGCCGCGTCTCCTGGTTCCTGCTCGCGTTCGGAGTGTGGAGCTGGATCATCTGGATCACTTTCGTCAAAAACCTGTGGAAGGACGGCAGCGGGCTGGCCTTCGACGACTCGGGCGACCCGACGGCGTACTTCTGGGTGCACCTCACCCTCGCCGTCGTGTCCTTTCTCCTGGGGACGGGTGTCGGCCTCATCGGGTTCCGTTCCGTACGGCAGCTGCGTGGCGAAAGTGCCGGGGCCGTCGGGTCACGGACCGCTAACGACTAGGCGCGGCCCCCTTGTCACGCGCGGCTAACGAGTAGCTGTGTAGTGAAGATTTCCTCTTCCGAATGTGAAACCCGTGTGATTGGGTGAGCGCCATCACAGGGGTGCGCGAGGGGGTTCGGCACGCCTGAAGGGTGGGGCGTTCCGAGGAGAGCACGGCGATGCGGTCGATCCGTATGCGGATTCTGGCGTTTTGTGCGGTACTGGTGGTCGTCGGGGTGGGGGGATGGCAGCTGCTGCCGTCCGACGGCAAGAAGACGGACGCGATCACGGTCGGAACGACCGACGCGATCACGTCCCTGGACCCGGCCGGCGCCTATGACGCGGGTTCCTGGGCGCTCTACAGCAACGTCTACCAGACGCTGCTGACGTTCAAGCCGGGCTCGGCGGTGCCGGTGCCGGACGCGGCCCGCGGCTGCAAGTTCATCGGGCTGAAGCTGATGACGTACCAGTGCGAGCTGCGCGAGGGGCTGTCCTTCTCGTCCGGGCGCAAGGTCACCGCGGCGGACGTCAAGTTCTCCTTCGACCGGGTGATGAAGATCAAGAGCGATGTGGGCCCGGCCTCGCTGCTCTCCTCGCTCGGTTCGGTGCAGGCGGACGGCGACACCGTCACCTTCAACCTGAAGGCCAAGGACGCGACCTTCCCGTCCAAGCTCGCCACCGGCGCCGGGTCGATCGTCGACAGCAGCGCGTACCCGGAGAAGTCGCTGCGCAAGGACAACAGCGTGGTCGGCTCCGGCCCGTATCTGCTGAAGTCGTACAAGCAGGGCCAGAGCGCGCGGCTGGAGCCGAACCCCGACTACCGGGGGGCGATCAGCAGGACGGGCCTGCCGATCGACATCCGCTACTACGCCGAGTCGGACCAGCTCAACGCGGCGTGGAAGGGCGGGCAGGTCGAGGTCGCGCACCGGCAGATGCCGCCGAAGGTGCTGGCCAAGCTGTCGCCCGGCGACCCCGACATCCGTATCAGCGAGACGCCCGGGGCCGAGACCCGCAATCTGAACATCAACGTCCGCTCCGGCCACCCGCTGGCCAAGACCAAGGTCCGCCAGGCGCTGGCCGCGCTGATCGACCGGCCCGCGCTGGCCACCGCCGTCTACGACGGCACGGTCGAGCCGCTGTTCTCGCTGATCCCGCAGGGCTTCACCGGCCACAGCACGGCCTTCTTCGACGCCTACCCCAAGGTGGACGTGGCGAAGGCGAAGGGGCTGCTGAAGTCGGCGGACGTGCGCACCCCGGTGAAGTTCACGCTTGCCTACCGCAAGCTCGGGGCCAACGGCGCCGAGGCGGAGCTGCTCAAGGCGCAGCTGGAGAAGGGCGGCCTGTTCGAGGTCGACCTGCTCGCCGAGGCCGACTGGACCAAGATGCAGAAGAACTACGCGGCCGGTGTCTACGACGCGTACACCGCGGGCTGGGTCGCCGACTTCCCCGACCCGGACAACTTCAGCCAGCCGCTCGTCGGCACCGGCAACAGCCTGCACACCGGCTACTCGGACAAGGCCGTCGACGAGATCATCCAGCGCACCCAGCAGTACAGCGACCGGGGCCGCACCGCCGACGACTTCAAGGCGCTCCAGGACAAGGTCGCCGAGGACGTGCCGCTGGTCCCGCTGTGGCAGGGCAAGGACTACGTGGTCAGCAGCCGCAGCGTGGGCGGGCTCCAGTACCTGTCGGACGGCACGGGTGTGTGGCGGCTGTGGGAGCTGAGCTGGATCTGAGCCGCCGCGTTCACGTGGTTCAGGACTTCTTGCGGGCGGTGGCTGCCTGGGCCATGCCCGGCAGGAAGTCCGTGAACAGCTCGTGGACCTCGTGGACCAGCGGGCGCAGCACCCGGAAGCGGGCGAGCGCGACGCCGCGGGTGGTGAGTTTGGCGCCGCGTGCGGCGAGGCGGTAGCTGCGCTCGCGGTCTTCGGAGCGGTCGAAGACCCAGTACAGGACCAGGCCCATCTGGGAGAGCCACATCAATTCGGGGAGCACGTCGACGAGTTCGGCGGGAACCTTGGTCTTGGTTCCGGCCAGTACTTCGCGGTGTACGTCGATCGCTGTCTCGCGGGCGTGCTCGGACTCCGCCGAGAACGGGCTGAGCGGGCTGTCCGGGTCCGCCGCGTTCTTGAAGAACTGCGCGGCGAACTCGTGGTACGGGGCCGCGATGTCCAGCCACGCGCTCAGCACCCCCGCCAGCCGTGCCTCCAGATCGGTCTCCCGGTCCAGTACGTCCCGGACCGCCGCCTGGTGTTCGGCGGCGATCCGGTCGTAGAAGCCCTGGATCAGGTGCTCCTTGCCGGCGAAGTAGTAGTACGCGTTGCCGACGGAGACGCCGGCCTCCTTGGCGATGGCCCGCATCGTCGTCTTGTCGTAACCGAGCTCCTGGAACAGCCGCATGGCGGTCTCCAGGATCAGGGTGCGGGTCTGCTCGCCCTTGGCGGGACTCTGCTCGCTCCGGGGGACCTCGTTCTCTGCTGGCACGCTCTGAGCCTAATAGGGCGTCCGCCGTGTTCAGACCGCGGCTTCGGTGAACGCGTCCGCGTCCGCCTCCGCCTTCGCCGCCGCGGGCGCGCGCCCGAACCGGCGCACCCCCGGCACCGCCGCCGTGGCCAGGCAGGCGCCGCCCACCACGGCCGCGGCGACGAGCAGGGGCGTCGCCGTGCCCCAGGCGTCGGCGGCCAGCGGGGCCAGCGCGTACCCGACGGGCATCGCCGCCAGCGAGAGCAGCCAGTCGTACGAGGTGACGCGGGCCAGCGCATGGGCGGGGACGGCCGACTGCACGGCGGTCTCCCAGACGGGTGAGAGGAAGCCGAGGCCCGCCATCGCGATCCCGTACGCGGCGATGGCCAGGGGCGCCGGGGCGGAGAGGGCGAGCAGGGTGAGCGGGAGGGCGTAGGTGGCGAGGCTCAGGTTGGCCACGAGGATCGGCCGCTTCGGCCGGGCGCGCCCGGCGGCCAGCGAGCCGAGCAGCAGGCCCACCGCGCCCGTCTGGAGGAAGACCACCCAGAACGCCTTGCCGTCGAACTGCTCGAAGGCGACGGCCGGTCCGAGCGTCATCAGGACGGCGGCGGCGCCGTTCCAGGCGGAGTGGGCGAACAGGCTGGTCCAGTACCAGTCCCGCGAGCGCACCTCGCTCCAGCCCTCCTTGAGGTCGGCGGCGAGCGAGCTGCGGGGGAGCGGCACATGGCGGACCCTGATCGCGCTCAGCAGGGCCGCGCTCACCGCGAAGGAGGCGGAGTCCAGGACGAAGGCCCAGCCGGGGCCCGCGGTGAGGATGAGGACGCCCGCGAGCGCCGGGCCGCCCACCCGGGCGGCGCTGGCGACCACACCGATCAGGGCGTTGGCGCGCCGCCGGTTCTCCTCCTCGACCGTCCCGGTGAGCAGCGGCGCCGTCACGGGCATCGCGAACGCGGAGGCGGCGCCACCGAGGGCCTCGGCGAGCGCGATCTGCCACAGCCGGGGCTCGCCGCCGAGCAGTTCGACGCCCACGAAGAGCTGGGTGGCGCAGCGGACGAGGTCGGTGGTGAGCGCGACCGTACGGGCGTTGAGGCGGTCGCCGATGACACCGCCGACCGGCAGGAGCAGCAGCTTGGGGACGATGGAGCAGCCGAGCACGAGGGCCAGGTCGGCGGTGGAGCCGGTGGCCAGATAAACGGCGAGGGCGAGCGCGGCCGGGATCATCGCGTCGCCCAGCAGGGACAGGGAGCGGCCGATGAAGAGCAGCCGGAACGCTCGGGTGCGCAGGGGGTGCGGCAGGGACGGCGGCATGGGTGGCGGCGTGGGTGGCATGCCGAGAATCTATTTCGGTTCCGAATGATTCGTCAACGAAATATTTGCTACCGAAGGAGTTGAGGGAGCGGTTCCTGTACGTACGATCAGGTCATGGAGCACGCAGAGGAGGCCGAGGCGCGGCGGGACTGGACCGACGGGCACGTGGAGCAGTGGCTGCCCGTCCTGCCCGGGCTCGACCCGGTCATCGAGGGCGCGGTGACCCGGATGAAGCTGCTCTCCGGCCATCTTCGGCGGGTACGGGAGCGGTCCCTGGTCGACTTCGCGCTGGACCGGCCGGAGTTCGACACGCTGCACAAGCTGGCGGGGCGGGGCGGTACGGCGACGCCGTCGCAGCTCGCCACGGATCTGGACCTGGCGCCCGCGTCGGTCACGGGCCGTCTGGACGCCCTGGAGCGGCGGGGGTTCGTCCGGCGCAGGCCCTCCACGACGGACCGGCGGCGGGTCCACGTCGAGCTGACGGAGTCCGGGCGGGCGACGTGGGCGGGGGCGATGGATGTGCTGGGGGATGAGGAGTCGCGCGTGCTGGGCGCGCTGTCGCGCGAGGAGCGCGAGCTGTTCAACGACATGTTGCGCCGGATCATGCTCGTCGCCGAGGCGGGTTGAGCTTCGTCCGCGGCCCGGTGGCCGCTTCTCGCGCAGTTCCCCGCGCCCCTAAATGCCTAGGGGCGCGGGGAACTGCGCGGCCAGCCCACCACGGTCCGCAGGCGGAGGGAAATCGCGCGGTACGCGAAAGGCCCCGGCTCCCGGGAGGGGAGCGGGGCCTCTCGCGCTTACCGCGCCAGAATCAGAAGCGGCGCGTGATCAGCGCGCGCTTGACTTCCTGGATCGCCTTGGTGACCTCGATGCCACGCGGGCACGCGTCCGTGCAGTTGAACGTGGTGCGGCAGCGCCACACGCCGTCCTTGTCGTTCAGGATCTCCAGGCGCTGCTCCCCGGCCTCGTCACGCGAGTCGAAGATGAAGCGGTGCGCGTTGACGATCGCCGCCGGGCCGAAGTACTGGCCGTCGTTCCAGAACACCGGGCAGGACGAGGTGCAGGCCGCGCAGAGGATGCACTTCGTCGTGTCGTCGAAGCGCTCGCGGTCCTCGGCCGACTGGAGCCGCTCGCGCGTCGGCTCGTTGGTGTCCTTGGTGATGAGGAACGGCATCACGTCGCGGTACGCCTGGAAGAACGGGTCCATGTCCACGACCAGGTCCTTCAGGACCGTCAGGCCCTTGATGGCCTCGACCGTGATCGGCTTCTCCGGGTTGATGTCCTTGATCAGCGTCTTGCAGGCGAGCCGGTTCTTGCCGTTGATCCGCATCGCGTCCGAGCCGCAGATGCCGTGGGCGCAGGAGCGGCGGAAGGTGAGCGAGCCGTCCAGGTCCCACTTGATCTTGTGGAGACCGTCGAGCACGCGCTCCTTCGGGTCGATCTCCAGCTGGAAGTCCTGCCACGTCGCCTCGGCCGAGACCTCCGGGTTGAACCGGCGGATCCGGAAGGTGACCGTGATGTAGGGCGAGTCGGCGAAGCCGGGCTCCGGCGCGCCGGCCTTGTCGGCCTTGTCCAGGGTCGGGGTTGCCATCAGTACTTACGCTCCATCGGCTGGTAGCGGGTCTGGACGACGGGCTTGTAGTCGAGTCGGATCGAGTCCTTGCCGCCGTCCGCGACCTCGCGGTACGCCATGGTGTGGCGCATGAAGTTGACGTCGTCGCGGTTGGGGTAGTCCTCGCGGTAGTGACCGCCGCGGGACTCCTTGCGGGCCAGGGCGGAGACGGCCATGACCTCGGCCAGGTCGAGCAGGTTACCCAGCTCGATGGCCTCCAGGAGGTCGGTGTTGAACCGCTTGCCCTTGTCCTGGATCGAGACGTTCTTGTAGCGCTCGCGGAGCTCCGCGATCTTCTCCACGGCCGTCTTGATCGTCTGCTCGGTGCGGAAGACCATGACGTTGGCGTCCATGGTCTCCTGGAGCTCCTTGCGCAGCACCGCGACCCGCTCGGTGCCGGTCGACGACAGCAGGTTCTTGACCTGCGTCTCCACCAGCTCCGCCGGGTTCTCCGGAAGCTCGACGTAGTCGGCCTTCGCCGAGTACTCGGCGGCGGCGATGCCCGCGCGGCGCCCGAACACGTTGATGTCCAGGAGCGAGTTGGTGCCCAGGCGGTTGGCGCCGTGCACGGAGACACAGGCGACCTCGCCGGCCGCGTACAGACCCGGCACGACGGTGGTGTTGTCCGCCAGGACCTCACCCTCGACGTTGGTCGGGATGCCGCCCATGGCGTAGTGCGCGGTGGGCTGGATCGGGATCGGGTCCGTGTACGGCTCGATGCCGAGGTACGTACGGGCGAACTCGGTGATGTCCGGGAGCTTGGCGTCCAGCTGCTCCGGCGGGAGGTGCGTGAGGTCGAGGTAGACGTGGTCGCCCTCGGGACCGCAGCCGCGGCCCTCACGGATCTCGGTGTAGATGGAGCGCGAGACGACGTCACGGGACGCGAGGTCCTTCATGACCGGCGCGTACTTCTCCATGAAGCGCTCGCCGTCCTTGTTGCGCAGGATGCCGCCCTCACCGCGGGCGCCCTCCGTCAGCAGGATGCCCATGCGCCAGATGCCCGTCGGGTGGAACTGGAAGAACTCCATGTCCTCCAGCGGCAGACCGCGGCGGTAGCAGGCGGCCTGGCCGTCACCGGTCAGGGTGTGCGCGTTGGAGGTCACCTTGAAGAACTTGCCGGTGCCGCCGGACGCGTAGATCACGGACTTCGCCTGGAAGACGTGGATCTCGCCGGTCGCGAGCTCGTACGCCACCACACCGGCGGACGTCTTGACGCCGTCGACCTCGGTGATGAGCTGGTCGAGCACGTAGAACTCGTTGAAGAACTCCACGCCCTCCTTGACGCAGTTCTGGTACAGCGTCTGGAGGATCATGTGGCCGGTGCGGTCCGCGGCGTAGCAGGACCGGCGCACCGGGGCCTCGCCGTGGTTGCGCGAGTGGCCGCCGAAGCGGCGCTGGTCGATGGTGCCGTCCGGGGTGCGGTTGAACGGCAGGCCCATCTTCTCGAGGTCCAGGACCGCGTCGATGGCCTCCTTCGCCAGGATCTCGGCGGCGTCCTGGTCGACCAGGTAGTCACCGCCCTTGACCGTGTCGAAGGTGTGCCACTCCCAGTTGTCCTCCTCCACGTTGGCGAGCGCGGCGGCCATGCCGCCCTGCGCCGCGCCCGTGTGGGAGCGGGTGGGGTAGAGCTTCGTCAGCACGGCGGTGCGGCTGCGCTTCGTCGCCTCGATGGCGGCGCGCATACCGGCGCCACCGGCGCCGACGATGACGGTGTCGTACTTGTGGATCTTCATCAGAGAATTCCTCAGTCCCTCAGCCCGTGGCCTAGCGGATGTTCGGGTCGAAGGTGAAGATCACCAGCGTGCCCAGCAGGACGGTGAACACCGTGGCGGTGTAGAGCAGCATCTTCAGCCAGAAGCGGGTGTTGTCCCGCTGCGCGTAGTCGTTGATGACCGTGCGCAGGCCGTTGGCGCCGTGCAGCATCGCGAGCCACAGCATGGCCAGGTCCCAGACCTGCCAGAACGGGTTGGCCCAGCGGCCGGCCACGAAGGCGAAGCCGATCTTGGACACACCGCCGTCCAGCACCAGCTGGATGCACAGGTGGGTGACGACCAGGACGACCAGGACGACACCGGACAGCCGCATGAAGAGCCAGCCGTACAGCTCGAAGTTGGTGCGGGTCGACTTCGGCGTCTTCTTGGTCCGCTTGCGCGGGGCCTCGATGAGCGGCGCGGGGTTGTCGGCGTCGTACAGGCTCGCGCCCTCGACCTCGCCGATCGCGGAAGTGGTTTCGGCAGACATGTCAGTCCTCAGCTCCCGAACAGTTCACGGGCGGCGTGGCCGAGCACGGGGTACAGCGCGCCGACCATCAGAAGCAGCCAGATGATCACCACGGACCACAGCATCTGCTTCTGGTAGCGGGGGCCCTTGGCCCAGAAGTCGACCGCGATGATGCGGAGACCGTTGAGCGCGTGGAAGAGGATGGCGGCGACGAGGCCGTACTCCAGAAGCGCCACGATGGGCGTCTTGTAGGTAGCGACGACCTTGTCGTAGTCCTCGGGGGAGACACGCACGAGCGCGGTGTCGAGGACATGGACGAACAGGAAGAAGAAGATGAGGACACCGGTGACTCGATGAGCCACCCACGACCACATGCCTTCCCGGCCGCGGTACAGCGTTCCAGCCGGCACGGAAAAACCCTCCGGGAGCGGGGACTAGGGCCGGCCGGCTTGACTGTCGGTCTGACCCGGCCGGGTACGGTCCACCGGCCCCGGTCATCGTAGCGACGAGATGTCGGTTCGTTCGCGCGGGGTCCTCAGGTGTGATCAAACAGGCAATCAATCTGCCACGGACGGGCTACGGACGGGGCCGGACGGGCCGTCACGGGGCCGGTGTGCGGGACGGGTTCAGTGGGGTACGCCCGCTGTGTCCGGCTCTGGGTGATTCGTCACGAGAGAGGCGAGCCGGGCGCGGGCGAGTCGGCGCAGCTCGTCGGCGGCGATGGCCCGCTCCTCGTCCTGCTCGTTGGTCATCCGCACCCGGATGCCCCCGAGCATCTCGTTCAGGTGTTCGGTGGGGCGCCGTCCTGTCAGGCAGATCACGAAGGCGTGTCCGAACCGGCTCTCGTACGCGGCGTGCGCGGCCCGCAGCGCGGTGTGGGCCGCCTGCGGGGCGGTGGCGTCCAGGCCCGGCGAGCGCTCCTCGGCCAGCGCCTCGGTGAGGTCCTCGGGGGAGAGGTCGTAGCTGGCCTCGTCGGCCGCGGCGAGCAGGGCGTCCAGATCCGGGTAGGGGCGGTGGGCGGTCACCCGTTCGGCCCAGCGCAGGCTCGCGCAGCAGTCGAGCAGCGCGGCCTCGGCGGCGGCGCCGGACGCGCGGTTGAACCGGGTCAGCCCGTCCTCGCCCGGCTCGCGCGCCGGATCATAGGGGCCGGGGATGATGGGATCGGCCTGGGTCCGGCCCGGTATGGCCGGGCGCCCCGTGGTACGGGGAGTGTGATGAAGTGGCGGCGGTCGCTTCCGGGGGCCGGCGTGGGATTCGCTGGACAGCGTGGGCTCCTCGAACGAACGACAGAAGACCGCCGGCGAAAGCAGTGGTGCGCGCGCCGGCGTGGAGACAGCGGGACCGGAGACAGTGGAGAGGCGGGAGGTGAAGAAGAGGTGGGAGAGCCGCCACGCTATCGACGCCCGGTGGAGGAGGGCCGACGGTTGCGCGAATTTCACCCGGACGTGCGGGGTGAGCTACGCATGGTGGACGCCTCCCGGGTCCGCCGCCTCGCCTTCGCCGTGGTTGTTCCCGTATGGGAGGATTCTGAGTGATGTCGCAGTCCAGGAGTGCCGACGGCGCCGACGGCGCCCGCGGTGACCGGACGCCCCGGATGAGCCGGGGCGCCCTGGTGGCACGCGTCGCCGTCGCGGTCGTGGCCGCCCTCGCGCTCACCGTGCTGGTCTGGCCCGAGGACGACACCCACGGCGGCCACGGCGGCCGGGTCGACCCCAAGCCCGGCGCCTCCTCGTCGCCCGCCCAGATCTACCCGATCTCCTCGCCGCCCCGCACGATCCCCTCCGTACGGCAGCACGAGCCCGCCCGTGGCCCCGGCTTCCGGCCGGTCGCCGGCACCCGGGTCGTCGTCGCCACCGGCAGCGAGACGCTCGCGGACGAGGCCGAGCTGCTGGCGCAGGAGCTCGACAAGGAGTACGTGCAGGGCGCGGCGCCCCGGGCCGGGGACATCGAGCTGGCGCTGAGCCCGAAGGCCAAGGCCACCCCCGAGTCGTACACCCTGACCGCCCGCGAGCGGACCGTGCGGATCACCGGGCCCGACGAGGCCGGGGTCTTCTACGGCACCCGCACCCTCAAGCAGGCGCTGCGCGACGGCGGGGTGATGCCCGAGGGCGTCGTCGAGGACTGGCCCGACCGCCCGCAGCGCGGCCTCAACCTGGACATCGCGCGCAAGCCCTTCACGGCAGGCTGGATCGAGAGCCGGCTGCGCGAGATGGCCGACCTCAAGCTGAACCAGCTCGGGCTGCACTTCTCCGACGACCAGGGCTTCCGGATCGAGTCCACCGCGCACCCCGAGGTCGTCTCGCGCGACCACCTCAGCAAGCGCGAGGTCGAGCGGATCGTGGCGCTGGCCCGGCGGCTGCACATCGAGGTGGTCCCCGAGATCGACTCGCCGGGCCACCTGGGCGCGGTCATCAAGGCGCACCCCGCGCTCGGGCTGCGCAGCGCGAGCGGCCGGACGGTGCCGGGCGCGGTCGACATAGCGAACCCGGACGCCGCGCGGATCGTGGACGACCTGCTGCGCGAGTACGCGGACCTCTTCCCCGGCGCCTACTGGCACCTCGGCGGCGACGAGTACCTCGCCCTGACCGCCAAGGACCCGGAGGCCACCTACCCGGGCCTGGCCGCCGCCGCCCGCGCCAAGTACGGCGCCGAGGCCGGCATAGCGGACCTGGCGACCGGCTGGCTCAACGACCGGGCCGCGGTGCTGCGCCCGTACGGCAAGAAGTTCAAGGCCTGGAACGACGGCTACTTCAAGGGCACCTCGGTCGCCCCCGACCCGGCCCGCGAGGTCGAGTACTGGACCGGCAAGGAGCTCGGCGCCCGCGCGCCCGAGGAGTACCTGGCCGAGGGGCGCCGGACGGTCAACCTCAACGACGAGTACCTGTACTACGTGCTGGGCGAGCCCAACGCCTTCAAGTACCCCACCGGCCGGCGCATCTACCAGGAGTGGACGCCGCTGGTGCTGCGCGGCACCGGGCCCGTCCCCGCCCGCTACTCCGACCAGGTGCTCGGCGCCCGGTTCGCCGTCTGGTGCGACCGTGCCGACGCCCAGACCCAGGACCAGGTGGCCCGGGGCATCAGGATGCCGCTGCGCGCCCTCGCCCAGAAGCTGTGGGACCCGCGCACTCCGGCCCTGGAGTGGGAGGACTTCAAGGAGCTCGCCGACAAGCTGGGGTGAGGTCCGCGCGGGCCCGGCTGTGACAATTCCGGCCGCCCGCGCGCAGAACAGACCATGGGGGGTCGGGGCCGGAGCCATGGCCGGATACGGGGCGACGACGCGGAGCTCGGGGCGGCCGTCGCCGGGGCCCAGCAGGGGGACGAGCGGGCCTTCGCCGTGGTCTACCGGCTGGTGCACCCCGGGCTGCTCGCCCATATGCGGTCCCTGGTCGGGGCCGAGGCCGAGGACGTGGCGTCCGAGGCGTGGCTGGAGATCGCCCGTGACCTGGCGCGGTTCCGGGGCGACGGGGCGGGTTTCCGCGGCTGGGCCGCGACCATCGCGCGCCACCGCGCCCTGGACCATCTGCGCCGCCAGAAGCGAAGACCGCGCACGGTCGGGCTCGACCAGGAGGCGCTGGAGCTGCCGGGCGGCCAGGACACGGCCGAGGCGGCGCTGGAGTTCCTCTCCACCCGCTGGGCGCTCCAGCTGATCGCCACCCTGCCGCGCGAACAGGCGGAGGCGGTGCTGCTGAGGGTGGTGGCCGGGCTCGACGGAGTGGCGGCCGCCCGGGTGCTCGGCAAGCGCCCGGGGTCGGTGCGCACCTCGGCGCACCGGGGGCTGCGGCGGCTGGCACAGGGGATGGGGCCGGAGCGGGACCGGTCCTGACCGCGGCCGGGCCCGGGCGGGCGGCGGTGGCGCGGAAGGACGGCCGGGGCCGCCACCCCCCACAGGAGAGGCCCCGGCCGTCTTCCGTCGGGGCCGTGTGGCGACCCCGTACTCCTCTCAGCGCCACGGCTGCGTTTTCTGTCACACCGCGCTGGGTCAGCGAATTGTTGCGGGTTGTACAAGTAATGGACTTAACCGCCGCCGAGGCCGTAGCGTGCTCCTTCGCGCCGGTCGGCGCGGCAGCGATGACCGGCTGCGAGACCAGGGCAGGGTGCGGGGAGTGCAGGGGGAAGACGCGGAGCTGACTGCCGCGATACTCGCGGCACAGGGCGGCGACGAGAGCGCGTTCCGTGCTGTGTACCGCGCGGTGCACCCACGGCTGCTCGGCTACACCCGTACGCTCGTCGGCGAGGCCGACGCGGAGGACGTGGCGTCCGAGGCGTGGCTCCAGATAGCCCGGGACATCGAGCGCTTCAACGGCGACGCGGACCGCTTCCGCGGCTGGGCCGCCACCATCGCCCGCAACCGGGCCCTCGACCACATCCGGATGCGCGGGCGGCGCCCCGCGGTCGGCGGCGACGAGACCGAGCTGACCGGCCGTCCCGCCGACTCGGACACCGCGGGCGAGGCGATGGAGTCGCTGGCCACCGGACGTACGATGGCGCTCATCGCGCAGCTCCCGCAGGACCAGGCCGAGGCCGTGGTGTTGCGGGTGGTGGTCGGGCTCGACGCCAAGAGCGCGGCCGAGACCCTGGGCAAGCGGCCCGGCGCGGTGCGGACGGCCGCGCACCGCGGGCTCAAGCGGCTGGCCGAACTGCTGGGGACGGAGAACGCCCCGGCGGATCTCGGCGGGGTGCCGCCGCAACGGAATCGGTCGTGCGGTGTGACGCAATCGGGCGCGCCGACGCAGAAGGACATGTGATGGCCGACGAGCGCCACGAATGGCTGGACGAGGACGCCGCGGAGCGGTTGCTGCGCGGCGAGAACGTCGTCCCCGCCGACGACCGTGCCCGCGAGCAGGCCGAACGGCTCTCCGCGGTGCTGCGCGCGCTGGCCGGTCCGGACGTACGGCAGGCCATGGACGCCCCCGCCGCGGGTGAACTGCCGGGCGAGGCCGCCGCGCTGGCCGCGTTCCGCCGCGCCCGCGCCCAGGCCGGCGCGCCCTCGGGCGCGGTGGCCGACACCGTCGTACGGGTCGGGCGCGAGCCCCGTGCCGCCCGCGCGCGCCGACGGCTGCGGCCGGTCCGTTTCGGCCTGGCCGCGGCGCTCGCCGGGTGCGCCCTGGGCGGCGTCGCCATGGCCGCCGGGACCGGGGTGCTGCCGGGCCTGGGCACCGCCGACCCCGAGCCGGGCTCCTCCGTGTCCGCCGTGGCGACCCCGTCGCCGATCGACTCGACGTCCCCCTCGGGGCGTACCGGCGCCCCCGTCGCCCCGAAGTCGCCCACGCCGGGCCGCACTCCGTCGGGCGAGGCCAGTACACCGGGCGCCACCGCGTCGGACTCGGTCGAGACCCCGGGGACGACGCCCGCCCCGGCGCCCACAAGCGGGGGCAAGCAGGAGGACTGGGCCGCCAAGAAGGTCGAGTACTGCCGTGACTTCCGCTCCGGACGCCTCGACCAGACGCGTCGGCATCGGCTGGAAATCGCCGCTCTGGGCGCCGCCCGGATCAAGCAGTTCTGCGACAACGTGATCGAGGAGGCCGAGCGCGGCCACAAGGGCGGCTCCGGCGGCAAGGACGGCTCGGGCGGCAAGGGCGGCTCCGGCGACGACAAGGGGGACGGCCATGGCGGCCACGGCGGCGGCTCCGGAGGGCACGGCGGCCGTGACGGCTCGATCCTGAAGCTGCCCAACGTCAGCTGGTCCACGCCGCCCGCCGGCGGCTCACCCGCGCTGCCCGGGCTGCCGGGCGTCCCGGGCACGGGCGACGCCGACCGCAGCGGCGCGACCCGGCCGCCCGCCGTGCCGGTCGTCCCGCAGGCCTCCCGCGCGGTCCCGAACCCGCACCCGCTCGCGCTGCTCGGCGCGGCCGTGACCGGCGCGAACCAGGCGCTCGCACACCGGCTCGAACGACTGGTGTGACACTTTTCGGCCCGCCGACGCAGTAGGAAGTGAGCCGACTGGTCATCGGCGGCGCCCAGAGCCGGGGTTCCCCCCGTACCCAAGGCTCGGCGCGAACGGCGCGGGCGGGACACGTTCCCCCGGTCCCGCCCGCGCCCTCCCTCTTCCGACCGGCCCGCGCGGGCCCCGGCGTCGGATCACCGGTAACCGATGACTGGCGACCGATCACGATCACCAGTAGATGACGACCTTGTCGTTGACCTTCACCTGGTCGAAGAGCTTGGCGAGCTTCGCCTTGTCGCGCACGTTCACGCAGCCGTGCGAGGCACCCGCGTAACCGCGCTTGGCGAAGTCCGACGAGTAGTGCACGGCCTGGCCGCCGCTGAAGAACATCGCGTACGGCATGGGCGTGTGGTAGATCGACGAGACGTGGTTCTTGCTCTTCAGGAAGACCTTGAAGACGCCCTCGCGGGTCGGCGTGTACTGGGAGCCGAACCGCACGTCCATCGAGGACTGCACCTTGCCGTTGACCACCCAGTTGAGCGTGCGGGTGGTCTTGCTGATGCACAGCACCCGGCCGGTCATACAGCGCTTGTCCAGCTTGGTCTTCGGCTTGTTGACGGTCTTCCCGGCGATCTCGTCGCGGGTCGGCCTGGTCGTCATGTCCGCCAGCCGCTGCCAGGTGGCGGCGTCGGCCGACCCGGTGGCGGGCAGTCCGCGCTTGTCCTGGAAGCCCTTGACGGCGGCCGCGGTGACGCTGCCGTACGTACCCGTCGGCGTGTCGTCGAACCAGCCGACCTGGGCGAGCCGGGCCTGGAGCTCCTTGACCCGGTCGCCCTTGGCGCCCGCGGCCATCAGGATCTTCGGCTGCGGCCGGGCGGCCGTGGTGTTGGAGGCGGACGGCGCGACGGCGGCGTCGGCCTGGCCGGCCCCGTTGGCCTGGTTGTCGTTGGCGGAGTCCGCAGAGGGCGCCGAGGAGGGCGCCTGCGCGGCGGGCTTCTGGTCGGCGGCCCCCGACGCCTTGTCGGACTGAGCGCCGCACGCGGCGGTCACGGTCAGGACCGTGGCCGCGGCGAGCGTTCTGGCTATGACAGTGGTGAGATGGTTCCGGCGCATGGTCGCCCCCCTGATATTCCCTCTGGTGATCCCAGAGACTGTTTCCCGGGCCGAACGGTTGCAGAAAGCCGGCGAGGAAGCGAGGCGGAACACAATGGCGCGCGAGTCGGACGGTGCCCGGCGCACCGAGAGCGGTCTGCCCCTCGACCCGGTCTACGGACCGGACGCCCTCGACGGGTGGGACCCGGCCCGGCAGCTGGGTGAGCCGGGCGGGTATCCGTTCACCCGGGGCGTCTACCCGACGATGTACACGGCACGCCCCTGGACCATGCGCCAGTACGCCGGGTTCGGCACGGCGGCCGAGTCCAACGCCCGCTACCGGCAGCTGATCGCCAACGGCACCACCGGCCTGTCGGTCGCCTTCGACCTGCCGACCCAGATGGGCCACGACAGCGACGCGCCGCTCGCGCACGGCGAGGTCGGCAAGGTCGGGGTGGCCGTCGACTCCGTCGAGGACATGCGGGTCCTGTTCGACGGCATCCCGCTGGGCGAGGTCTCGACCTCGATGACGATCAACGCGCCCGCGGCGCTGCTGCTCCTGATGTACCAGCTGGTCGCCGAGGAGCAGGGGGTGCCGGCGCACCGGCTGACGGGCACGGTCCAGAACGACGTGCTCAAGGAGTACATCGCCCGCGGCACCTACATCTTCCCGCCCAAGCCGTCGCTGCGGCTGGTGGCGGACGTGTTCCGGTACTGCCGGGCGGAGCTGCCGAAGTGGAACACGATCTCGATCTCCGGCTACCACATGGCCGAGGCGGGGGCCACGCCCGCGCAGGAGATCGCGTTCACGCTGGCCGACGGCATCGAGTACGTCCGCACCGCGGTCGCGGCCGGGATGGCGGTGGACGACTTCGCGCCGCGGCTGTCGTTCTTCTTCGTCGCGCGTACGACGCTCCTGGAGGAGGTGGCCAAGTTCCGCGCCGCGCGGCGGATCTGGGCGCGGGTGATGCGGGAGGACTTCGGCGCGCAGGACCCCAGGTCGTGGATGCTGCGCTTCCACACCCAGACGGCCGGGGTGCAGCTCACCGCGCAGCAGCCCGAGGTGAACCTGGTCCGGGTCGCCGTGCAGGGCCTGGCGGCGGTGTTCGGCGGCACCCAGTCGCTGCACACCAACTCCTTCGACGAGGCGATCGCGCTCCCCACGGACAAGAGCGCGCGCCTGGCCCTGCGCACCCAGCAGGTCCTCGCGTACGAGACGGACGTGACGGCCACCGTCGACCCCTTCGCGGGTTCGTACGTCGTGGAGTCCATGACGGACGACCTGGAGGCGGCGACGCTGGCGCTGATGGAGCGGGTGGCGGACCTGGGCGGCGCGGTGGCCGCGATCGAGCACGGCTTCCAGAAGGACGAGATCGAGCGCTCGGCGTACCGGATCGCGCGGGAGACGGAGGCGGGCTCGCGGGTGGTGGTCGGGGTCAACCGGTTCCGCCTCGACGCGGAGGAGCCGTACGAGCCGCTTCGGGTGGACCCGGCGATCGAGGCGCGGCAGGCGGCCGCGCTGGCCCGGCTGCGGTCCGAACGCGACTCCGGGGCGGTCGCCTCGGCCCTGGCCGCGCTTCGGGCGGCCGCGTCGTCCTCGTCCCAGGACAACGTCCTGTACCCGATGAAGACGGCGCTTGCCGCGCGGGCGACGGTGGGGGAGGTGTGCGGGGCGCTGCGGGAGGTTTGGGGGGCGTATGAGCCGGCCGGCCCGCTCTGAATTGCGCCCGGCCTTTGTCTGCGGCTGGGTGGACGGTTGCTCGCGCCCCTGTGTTGCCCGGGCTTTGTCTGCGGGCCGGTGGTCTCTTCTCGCGCAGTTCCCCGCGCCCCTGAAGGCGCCCCTGCGGGGCGATCGGGGGCGTGTGCTTTGTCTGCGGGCCGGTGGCCGGTTGCTCGCGCAGTTCCCCGCGCCCCTAAAAGCGCCTGTGGCTGAGCTGAGTTTTCCGACTGCGGCCACCCCCTAGGGGCGCGGGGAACTGCGCGAGAAGCGGCCACGGTCCGCAGGCGAGAGCGGGTTTAGGGGCGCGGGGAACTGCGCGAGCAACCCACCACTCAGCCGCAGACAAAGACCGGGCCAAACAGGGGCGCGGGGAACTGCGCGAGCAACCCGCCACCGGGCCGCAGACAAAGGCCGGGCACGACAGGGGTCGGGGCGTGAGGTTACGTGGTCCGTCGCGTCCCGTACCGCGATTCGATTCCCGCGATCACCACCTCCAAACCCCCCTCGAACCTCCCCTCGTCGTCCTCGAAGAGGACAGACCCGACCGACGCCGCCAGGGGGTACTCGGACAGCCGTGCCGCCCGCGCCGCCACGTCGAACGGCTCCGCCGACATCCCCTGCTCCTCCGCCACGAACCCCATCGTGTACGCGTACGCCGTCGCCCCGGCCAGCGCCGCGTCCCGGGGCGCGATCCCGGCCGCGCGCATCGCGGCCAGCAACTGCTCCAGCGGCGCCGCGTGGTCCGTGCCGGTGAAGCGCGCGCCGCCGTAGACCTTCGCGCCGTCGCGGTAGCTCAGCAGCATGGCGCGCAACGCCCGGTTGAAGGCGGCCAGTTGCTCCTGCCAGGGCGCGTCGGGGGAGACGCCGGGGACGCCGTCCGCCGCCATCCGCCGGTGCATCACCGTCGCCATCTCGTCGAGCAGTGCCTGCTTGTTCTTGAAGTGCCAGTACAGCGCCGGCGCCTGGACCTTCAGCTCCTTGGCGATCGCCCGGAGGGTGAGCCCGTCCAGGCCCACCTCGTTCAGCAGCCGCAGCGCGGTGTCGGCGACCTGCGCCCGGTCGATTCTCGTCGTAGCCACCTTGACAACTTAACACCGTTAAGCGCATGCTCGCGGCATGGAACTTAACGGTGTTAAGGAACCGCACGCGGCGAATGCCGAGATCGACGTGCTGATCTGCGGAGCAGGCCCCACCGGCCTGGTCCTCGCCATGGACCTCGCCCGCCGCGGCGTCCCCGCGCTGCTCGTCGAGAAGTCCGACCGGCTCTTCCCCGGGTCCCGCGGCAAGGGCCTCCAGCCCCGCACCCAGGAGGTGCTGCATGACCTCGGGGTCCTGGAGGCGGCCCGCGCGGCCGGAGGCGCGTACCCCCGGATGCTCGCCTGGGAGGGCCCGGACGGCACCACCCGGGGGCGCGAGTGGGACATGATGGAGATCTCGGAGCCGACCGAGCAGACCCCGTACGCGAACGGTCTGCTCATCGCGCAGTCGCGGCTTCAGGCGCTGCTCCACGACCGGCTGCGCGCCCTCGGCGGCGAGGTCGTGTTCGATGCCGAGCTGACCGGGTTCGACCAGGACGCGGACGGCGTCACGGCCCGTTTCGCGGACGGCCGCGAGGTCCGCGCCCGCTATCTGGTCGCCGCCGACGGCGGCCGGTCGACCGTGCGCCGGCTGCTGGGCGTGGCCATGGAGGGCGAGTCGGTCGACCCCAAGCCGATGCTGGTGGCCGACGTGGTGATCGCAAAGGACGCGTTCGTCGACGGGAACAACTGGCACGCCTGGGCGGGCGCGAGCGGCGGCGCCGTGGTGCTCTGCCCGCTGCCGGGCACCCCCCGGCTGTTCCAGCTGGTCGCCCAGTACGAGGACGTGGAAGCGGTGCCGGACGCGACGCCCGAGGGGGTGCGCAAGCTGGTGGCCACGCGGACGCCGGTGGCCGCCGACGAGATCACCGAGGTCGTCTGGGCCTCCGAGTTCCGCCCCCGGGCCGCGCTGGCCGAGCGGTTCCGGACGGGCCGGGTCTTCCTCGCGGGGGACGCCGCCCATGTGCACTCACCGGCCGGCGCCCAGGGGCTGAACACCAGCGTCCAGGACGCCTACAACCTGGGCTGGAAGCTCGGCCAGGTGCTGCGGCACGGCGCCCCGGCCGAGCTGCTCGACACGTACGAGCAGGAGCGGCGGCCGGTCGCCGCCCAGGTCCTCGGCATCAGCACCCGGCTGCACCGCCAGGCCCTGCTCGGCGGCGACAGCCAGCGCGGCAACGTGGTCAAGCAGCTCGGCATCGGCTACCGCGGCGGCCCGCTCTCCACGGGCCGCGCCGGAAACCTGGAAGCGGGCGACCGCGCCCCCGACGGCACCCTCCCCGAGGGCCGCCTCTTCGACCTGTTCAGCGGCCCCCACTTCACCCTCCTGGCCATCGGCACCCAGCCCCCGAAGGCGGAGAGCCCCCAGGTCCACGTACACACCCTGAAGGCATACGAGCCGTACGGCCAGGGCCTGTTCCTCATCCGCCCGGACGGCTACGTCGGCTGGGCGGGGGAGACGGACCGGGGGCTGGGGGAGTATCTGGCGCGGTGCGGCGCCGGTCGTTAGAGCGGCCGCCCAGGAGGCAGCGGCCGCCTACGACGCCCGCGCCCGCCGAGCCGCCGACCGGGCCCGCCGCGCCAGCTTCCGTACCGTCGCGTTGCGGGGGATGAAGGCGAGCTGGCTGGGGATGGCGCCGGGGAGGGCCAGGGTGGTGAGGCGGCGGCGTTTGAAGTAGCGCCAGGTGTGGGGGGTCAGGTGGTGGGTGAGGTAGTGCTCGGCCGCGGGGCGCAGGTCGGGGCGGATCTCGGACTGCATCGCGTAGCCGACCGCCGCCACCAGGGCCGTCAGGTCGTGCGGTGGGTCGGGGGCCTCGCCCTCCAGGGGCGGCAGCAGCGCGTCCACCAGGGTCACCGGGATCCGGTTGCTGTTCTGGTAGGGGGTGAGGCGGTCGAGCAGCAGCTCCGTGCCGGTGCGGGCGACGGGGATGTCGTAGAACGCGGACGCGGTGAGGAGCGCGGTGGAGAAGCAGCCGACCACCAGGGCCGGGGCGATGCGGTCGTAGAGCACCTCGGCCAGCAACGGGCTCTCCAGGACCGTCAGTTCGACGCCCAGCCCCTCCGCCTCCGTGCGCAGCGACCGCGACCAGGCGGGCGGCGCCGAGGGGTGCGGCTTGAAGACGATCTCGCGGTGGCCGCGCGCGGCCGCGCCCCGCACCATGGCGAGGTGCAGCTCCTCCTCCTCGGCCTCGGTGAGGATCGAGAGCGCCGCCAGGTACTGACCGAGCAGCAGCGCCGCCCCCCGGGGCACCTCGGGCTCCTCGCCGTCGGCGGACAGCTCGCCCACCACCTTGGTGAACGCCGCCGTCGGGATCACCTCCGCGCGCACCCCGAACTCGCCGAGCAGCAGCGGCTCCAGCTCCGGCACCAGATCCAGGTGCAGCACCCGCCGCACCCGCGAACCCACCAGCGGGTCCAGCTTGTTGCGGGTGGGCCCGTAGCTCATCAGCCCGTCCGCGTACACGTGCAGCGGCGCGTCCGGGAAGAGCTGGGCGACCGCCCCCGCCGGGTTGACCTGGATGGACTCGACGGCCAGCTCGATCCGGTCGTCACCGAGGTCCCAGGCGCGCCGCAGCTGGCGCTCCCACAGCGGGACGTCGTCCGCGCGCGGCGCCCAGCCGCCCGGGTGCATCGGCGCGATGGTCTCGTTCCACGACAGCACCCCGTCGAAGCGCCCGCGCAGCGACGCGAAGCCCGGCATGGTGTCCAGCGAGGGCGAGGTCTCCGGGATCGGGGCGTTGTTGCTGACCAGGAGGAGGCGCCGGTCGGCCGGGCCGAAGCAGTCGCTGTCGATCGCGGCGGCCAGCGTCGCCACCCCGTACAGCGTCGTGGCCAGGAAGATCTGAGTCGTACGCATCAGGCCGCGGCCCCCGCCGAGGTGAGGGCGTGCGTACGCCCGCGCAGCCGCCGCAGCCGGGAGGCGCGGGCCGAGTCCATGGAGTCCAGCGCCTCCCTGAGAATGTCCTGCGGCATCCTTTTCAGCGCTCCCGCACTCATTGTCCGCAGTCTGCGAGCCACGGCCGGTTCGAACCTTTCACTGTTTCCCAGGTGATGGGAAATGATGGCGCAGTACGTCCGTACCGCCTTCGGCAGCAGTTCCGCGGAATGTGGATCTTGAGCGGTTTCCTCGATTACCTGGTCGAATGCCCGGATGAAATCGAGCTGGCGTACGTCGCCGATCTGCGTCAGTGAAGTCGCCACTCCGCGCCGGTAGTAGACGCCGAGCAGACCCAGTACCGCGAAGGATTCCGCCTCCCGGTGCAGCCGCCAGATCCACGGCCGGTCCTCGGCCGTGCGCAGCCCGTCCGTGAAGTGCAGCAGCCCCCGCTCCACCAGCCGCCGGTGGTAGATCCCGGCCCAGGCGAACGCGTAGTCCACCGAGGTCGAGCGGGTGGTAGGCAGGATCGCCGCGCGCGGGTCAAGGACCTCGCCGCGCCGCCCGTGCGGCACCCGCTGCACCGAGCGCTGGTTCCCGGTGCACTGCACGTGGTCGGTGCGCAGGAAGTCACAGCCCAACTCCTCGATGGCGGCCACCAGTCGGGAGTAGTAGCCGGGCGCCAGCCAGTCGTCCCCGTCGAGGAAGGTGACGTACTCGCCGCGCGCCGCGTCGATGCCGGTGTTGCGGGCGGTGGCGAGACCGCCGTTCTTCTCGTGTCTGAGGACCACCGCCCCGGGCAGCTCGCGCTCGGCGCGGGCGAGCAGCGCGGCCGTACCGTCCGATGAGCAGTCGTCGACCAGAAGGAACTCGAAGTCCTCACGCGCGTTGTCGCGCAGACTTCTCAGGGTGTCGGGGGCATAGGTGCGCACGTTGTAGAACGGCACGACCACGGAGAGCTTGACCACCCGGGTGACGCTAAGCGGCCCCGCGTCATTCGCCCTGTCCGTGCGAGGGATGTCGGGTGAACACTGGGCGACCGGGTTGTTAACCGGTTCGCTTTCCGGGCTCTTTCCCCTTTCGTAGAGACGCTGTTAACCATCTGTTGCGGTCCAGTTGGGCCGCCAAACGGAATGGATTCCTAGCTTCTTCGACGTGCCATCCGTTACGAACCCCACCGACACCGCACCGAGGATCGCCGTTCTCGCCGATTCCGACACCCGGTGGAAATGGGGTGCCCTCACCGCCCGCCGGCTCGCCGAGCGCACCCCCGCGCTCAGCGGCTTCCTGCTGCGCGGCCGGGCCACCCCCACCCCGCGCCAGCTCGCCGAGGTCGGCGTCGACGCCGGCGCCCTGCGCGAGGTGACGATGGCCGCGTTCCTGAAGGCCGTCGAGCGCGAGCCGTACGACGTGGTGGTCCTCGCGCTGGTCGGCGGCGCCGCCCAGGCCGCCCTGCACGGCCTCGCCCGGCTGTGGCCGGCCGGCGCCCGCAGGCCCGTCCTGGTCACCGGCTACGTCGGCGTCGTCTACGAGAAGCTCGCCGACGGCCTGCTGCTGCGCCACGGCGCCGATGTGGTCCTCGCCAACTCCCGGCACGACGCCGAGCGGTTCCGCGCGGTGTACGAGGGCGTGGGCGCCGACGCCTCGGCGGTCACCGAGGCCGCCCTGCCCTTCCTCGGCGGCGCGCCCTACACGCCCGAGCCGGGCCGCGACACGGTCGTCTTCGCCGCCCAGCCGTCGGTGCCCGAGAGCCGCGCCGACCGGCTCTACCTGCTGCGGCGCCTCACCGAACACGCCCGCCGCCAGCCGGGCCGCGAAGTGCTGCTCAAGCTGCGCTCCAAGCCCGGCGAGCACACCACGCACATCGAGGAGCAGCCCTACCAGCGGCTCGTCCGCTCCCTGGACCCGCCGCCCAACTTCCGGCTGGTGTACGGGAACATGGGCGAGGTCCTGGACCGCACCGACCTGCTGGTCACGGTCTCCTCGACGGCGGCCCTGGAGTCGCTGCACCGCTCGGTGCCCACCGCCGTCCTGACCGACCTGGGCGTGCGCGAGAACCTCGGCAACCACCACTTCGTCGGCTCCGGCTGCCTGGCCTCCTGGGACGAGCTCGACGCCGGCCACCGCCCGAGCCCCGACCCGGACTGGCTCGCGGCCCAGGGGGTCGCGCCCGGCGACGCGTACGCCACCGCCTTCGACGCGGCCCGCGCGCGCATCGCCGGCCTGCTGGCCCGCCCGGGCCTGCCGCCCGTACGCCCGTACTACACACCCACCACCGCGCCCGGCTATCTGCCCGGCCTCCTCGCCCGCCACCACCTCGCCCCCGACGGCACCCCGCTGCCGGGCGCCGCGCCCCAGACGGAGGCCACCGGCGTACGCCGCCTGGTGCGCGACGCCGTACGGGACGCGGCCCGCGGGGCCTACCGCCACGGAGTGCAGCGCGTGGCCCCGGTCATCCGCCGGATGGGAGAACTCTGATGAACGCGCAGCCCGCGACGACCGCCCGGCCCAGGAAGGTGCTGGCGGTCATCCCGGCCCGGGGCGGCTCCAAGGGCGTCCCCGGCAAGAACCTCGCCGCGGTCGGCGGCGTCCCGCTGGTCGTCCGGGCCGTCCGGGCCTGCCTCGCCGCCCGCCACGTCACCGATGTCGCCGTCTCCACCGACGACCCGGCGATCGCGGCCGCCGCCGCCGCGGCCGGAGCGCACGTCGTGGTGCGCCCCGCCGCCCTCGCGGGGGACACCGCGACCAGCGAGGCGGCCGTGCTGCACGCGCTCGAAGGGCACGCGGACACCGACGTCGTCCTGCTGGTGCAGTGCACCAGCCCGTTCCTGACCCACGAGGACGTGGCCGGGGTCGCCGCCGCCGTCGTCGTGGACGGCGCCGACACGGCCGTCACCGTCGCCCCCTTCCACGGCTTCGTGTGGCGCGAGGCGGACGGCGGCGGCGAGGGCATGGGCCACGACAAGTCCTTCCGCCCGCGCCGCCAGGACCGCCCCCAGGACTTCCTGGAGACCGGCGCCGCGTACGCCATGGACGCCGCCGGCTTCCGCACCCACCGACACCGCTTCTTCGGCCGCACCGCGCTGGTGCGCACCGACCCGGCCCGGGTCCTGGAGATCGACGACCCGCACGACCTGGCCCGTGCCCGCGCGCTGGCGCCGCTGCTCGACCCGGCCCGCACCCCGGCCCGCGACGACGTCGACGCGGTCGTCCTCGACTTCGACGGCACCCAGACCGACGACCGGGTCCTCATCGACTCCGAGGGCCGCGAACTGGTCGCCGTGCACCGGGGCGACGGGCTCGGTGTCGCGGCCCTGCGCCGCGCCGGGCTGAAGCTGCTGATCCTCTCCACCGAGCAGAACCCGGTGGTCGCCGCCCGCGCCCGCAAGCTCCGGATCCCCGTACTGCACGGCGTGGACCGCAAGGACCTCGCCCTCAAGCAGTGGTGCGAGGAGAACGCCGTCGACCCGGCACGGGTGCTCTACGCGGGCAACGACGTCAACGACCTGCCCTGCTTCTCCCTCGTCGGCTGGCCGGTCGCGGTCGCCGACGCCCATGACTCCGTGCGCGCCTCCGCGCGCGCGGTCACCGCCACCCCCGGCGGCGAGGGCGCGATCCGCGAGATCGCCGCCTGGCTCCTCGGACCCGAGCTCCACCACACCCCTTCGCTGAACCCCCCGCTCCACAACTCCCCCGCCCAGTAAGGACACCCCTTCATGAGCAACCGTCTGCGCACCTTCGGCAGCCGTACCGCCGGACCGGGTCAGCCGGTGTACGTCACCGGTGAGATCGGCATCAACCACAACGGTGACCTGGGCAACGCCCTCGCCCTGATCGACGCCGCCGCCGACGCCGGCTGCGACGCCGTCAAGTTCCAGAAGCGCACTCCGGAGATCTGCACCCCGCGCGACCAGTGGGACATCGAGCGCGACACCCCGTGGGGCCGAATGACGTACATCGACTACCGCCACCGGGTGGAGTTCGGCGAGTCGGAGTACCGCGCCATCGACGAGCACTGCAAGAAGCGCGGGATCGACTGGTTCGCCTCCCCGTGGGACACCGAGGCCGTCGCCTTCCTGGAGAAGTTCGACCTGCCGGCCCACAAGGTCGCCTCCGCCTCGCTCACCGACGACGAGCTGCTGCGCGCCCTGCGCGCCACCGGCCGCACGGTGATCCTTTCCACCGGCATGTCCACCCCGAAGCAGATCCGGCACGCCGTCGAGGTGCTCGGCAGCGACAACATCCTGCTCTGCCACGCCACCTCCACGTACCCGGCCAAGGCCGAGGAGCTCAACCTGCGGGTCATCAACAGCCTGATGGCCGAGTACCCCAACGTGCCGATCGGCTACAGCGGCCACGAGACGGGCCTGCAGACCACGCTGGCCGCCGTCGCCCTCGGCGCCGCCTTCGTGGAGCGCCACATCACCCTGGACCGCGCGATGTGGGGCTCCGACCAGGCCGCCTCCGTCGAGCCGGGGGGCCTTCAGCGCCTGGTCCGCGACATCCGCACCATCGAGGCGGCGCTCGGCGACGGCGTCAAGAAGGTCTACGAGTCGGAGCTCGCCCCGATGAAGAAGCTGCGCCGGGTCACCGGCGTCGTCGCCGAGGCCGAGGCGTCCGACGCCGACCGCGCGCCGGTCGCGGTCTGAGCCGGGCCGGCCGCCGTGCCTCGGGACACCTCCGCCACGATCGCCTTCGTGGAGAGCCCGGTCCAGCTGCTCAACGTGCTGGAGTGGGCCCATTCCACGCGCCCGCTCCTGAACGGCGTGCCGGCCCAGCGGTCCGGGCCCCAGGACGCGGCGGCCGCCCACGACGACCTCACCGTCGTCGTCCTGTCGCCCACCGACCCGATGTCGCGCGGCCAGCTGCGCCGGATGGCGGAGCTGGCCCGCGAGGAGGGCATGCGGGTGCGCTGGGAGGAGGCCCGGGGCGGCCCCACCGCCCCGCTGCGCACCATCGGCGGGCTCTCCTCGCTGCTGCGCCGCGCCGACCGGATCGTCATCGGCGACCCGTTCTCGCGCTATGTCCAGCTGCTGCTCACCGTGGCGCGCGCCCGTGACCTGGTCGTCGTCGACGACGGCACGGCCACCATGGAGTTCGTCGCCCAGCTGGGCAGCGGCGAGCGGCTGGTCCGCTGGCACCGGCGGGGCAGCCGGCCGGGGGCGCGCGATCTGATCTTCGCCCCCTTCGCCGCCTCGGCGCGCCGTCGTCTCACCCCGGCCCGGGGCCGTACGGTCGAGGTGTTCAGCGCCATGCCCGTACAGGCGCCGGAGGCGGTCACGGTCACCCCGAACACCTTCGGCTGGACCCGGGCCCGGTTCGGTCCGCCGCGCCTCACCAAGGGCGCGGACATGGTGGGCACCTCGCTGGTGGAGACGGGCGTGGTGGACCCCGAGCGCTATCTGGAGGCGGTCGCGGCGCTGGCCCGCACCCACGGCGTCACCCGGTACTTCGCCCACCGCCGCGAGTCCCCGGAGAAGCTGCGCACCCTGCATCTGCGGACCGGTCTGGAGATCGTCCGGCCGGACCTGCCGCTGGAGCTCATCGCCCGGCGCGGCCCCGTCGGGCGGACCGTCCTCAGCTTTCCCTCGACCGTGGTGCACACCCTGCCGCCCGCCCTCGCGGGCACCGGGGTACGGGTCCTGGCCTGCGACATCGACCCCGGCTGGCTCACCGAGAAGGCGTCCCCGCGCGCCCGGGGCTTCCTCGCGGACGTCACCGGAACGGCCCGGGACGCCCATGGGCTGCGCATGGTCGCGGCCTGAGCGGGCACCCGAGGCCCTGGGCGCCCTCCGCCGCGGCGGGAGCCCCGGGCCCGGGCCGGGTCGGCCTGAGACGGCGGGCCGGCCTGAGACGGCGCTGAGACCGTCCTGAGAGCGCGCTGGGAAACCTCTGCGACACTTCTGAGAAACGGGCGGCGAGTTTACCCAGCCCACTGGGCCCACAACCGTCCGCCGGTCAGAAATCTTTCCCCTATCGGGCTGAACTTTTGTTGATCGACGGTTAGTTGGCCCTTGAAGGGGCCTACTCTTCAACAGGTGAACCAGTTGATGTCGCGCGCCTCCGACGAACCCGAAGCCGATCTGCCCGGGGAAACCCCGCTGCCCGGGTTGCTCCCCGAGCCCCTGGGCGCCGAACTCATCGCCTTCCGCCGGGACTTGCACATGCACCCCGAGCTGGGAAACCAGGAGTTCCGCACCACCGCGGCGATCAAGAAGCGCTTGGAGGCGGCCGGGCTGAAGCCCCGGGTCCTCGACAGTGGGACCGGACTCCTGTGCGATGTCGGCACCCGGAAGGGGGAACGGCCCATCCTGGCGATCAGGGCGGACATCGACGCCCTGCCGATCCCGGACGCCAAGGTAAACGTGCCGTACCGCTCGACCGTGCCCGATCGGGCGCACGCCTGCGGCCACGACATCCACACCACCACCGTGCTCGGCACCGGCCTGGTCCTCGCCGAGCTGGACCGCCAGGGCCTGCTGCCCCACCCGGTCCGGCTGGTCTTTCAGCCCGCCGAGGAGGTGCTGCCGGGCGGCGCCACCGACGCGATCCGCTCCGGCGCGCTGGACGGGGTGGGCAGGATCATCGCGGTGCACTGCGACCCCCGGGTGGACGCGGGCCGCATCGGGCTGCGGGCCGGGCCGATCACCTCGGCCTGCGACCGTCTGGAGATCACCCTGGACGGGCCCGGCGGCCACACCGCCCGCCCCCATCTGACCACCGATCTGGTGACCGCCGCCGCCCGGGTGGTGACCGATGTGCCCGCGCTGCTGGCCCGCCGGATCGACGCCCGCGCCGGGCTCGCCGTCACCTGGGGCCGGATCGGCTCCGGGCACGCCTGCAATGTGATCCCGATGCGCGCGGAGCTGGCCGGAACCGTGCGCTGTCTGGACCTGGAGGCGTGGCGCGACGCGCCCGAGAAGGTGCAGACCGCGATCTACGAGGTCGCCACTCTGCACGGCGCCAAGCCGGAGATCAACTATGTCCGCGGCGTGCCGCCGGTGGTCAACGATCCGGCCGTCGCCGAACTGCTGCGCGAGGCTCAGACGGCGCGCCGAGGGGCGTTCGCGATCGAGGACACCGAGCAGAGTCTGGGTGGCGAGGACTTTTCCTGGTACCTGGAGCACGTGCCGGGCGCGATGGCCCGCCTCGGGGTGCGCACTCCGGGGTCCAACGCCCGGCTTGACCTGCATCGGGGTGATTTCGACGCCGACGAGGCGGCCATCAAGGTCGGGGTGGAGCTCTTTACTGCCGCTGCGCTGCTGGAAGGACACCGTTCGTAACCAGACACTTCATCGTCTGTTCGCGGCGATTCGATAACGGCTTCCGAACAGGTCTTTACGCGACATCTACGCGCGTTACGATCCGACGCGAAACCAGCGCCGGTAGGGGCGCTCTCGGTTCGTTTTGAAGGGACCTCCTCGTGCGCCGGGTATCCAAGATCGCTGCGGCCGGTATCGCCACCGCCGCCCTCGCGCTTTCCGCCACCGCGTGTGGCAGCACGTCCTCCGAGAAGGACAAGGACTCCTCCGCGTCGTCCAGCGCGGGCGGCAAGGGCGTCAAGGTCGGTGTCGCGTACGACGTCGGCGGCCGTGGCGACCACTCGTTCAACGACTCCGCCGCGCGCGGCATCGACAAGGCCAAGGCCGAGTTCGGCGGTGAGATCAAGGAGCTCACCGCCAAGACCACGGACACCGAGGCCGACCGCGTCGAGCGCCTCACCCAGCTGGCCCAGGCGGGCTACAACCCGGTCGTCGGCATCGGCTACGCCTACGCCAACTCGATGAAGCAGGTCGCCGCCAAGTTCCCGAAGACCACCTTCGGCATCGTCGACTCCGTCGTCGAGGGCGCGCCCAACGTCGACAACATCGTCTTCACCGAGGAGCAGGGCTCCTACCTCGCCGGTGTCGCGGCGGCGCTGAAGTCCAAGACCGGCCACATCGGCTTCATCGGCGGCGTGGACGTTCCGCTGATCAAGAAGTTCGAGGCGGGCTTCGTCCAGGGCGTCAAGGACACCAAGCCCTCGGCCGACGTCAAGCCGCAGTACCTGTCGCACGGCTCGGACACCTCCGGCTTCGCCAGCCCCGACAAGGGCAAGGCCGCCGCGCAGGGCATGCTCGACGACGGCATCGACGTCATCTACACCGCCGCCGGCTCCTCCGGCAACGGCGCCATCGAGGCCGTCGCGGGCAAGAAGGGCACCTGGGCGATCGGCGTCGACTCCGACCAGTACAACCAGGCCTCGCTGGCCAAGTACAAGTCCTCGATCCTGACCTCGGTCGTCAAGAACGTCGACATCGGCGTCTACGACCTGGTCAAGTCGGTCAAGGACGGCAAGCCGCTGACCGGCACCAACAGCTACCCGCTGGCCAAGGACGGCGTCTCGCTGGCCACCAGCGGCGGCTTCATCGACGACATCAAGGCCCAGATCGACGCGGCCAAGAAGAAGATCGTCGACGGCTCGATCAAGGTCAAGACCACCCCGTGACCCCTGGCGGTCGCCGGTCGACCGCCCGCAGTCACCGCGTCCGGCTCCGGCCGGCGCACCTGCCCGGCGGGCAGAGCGTCCTCGCTCTGCCCGCCGGGCATAACGAAGTGTCAACTCTACGCGCGTAGGCCGGAGTTGGCGCGCTAGCTTCTGCGGAAGCCCCCCGCCCCCCGCTCCTGCTCCCGAGGAGAGTGCGCCATCAACGCGTCCAGCCCTCCCGCCGTCGAACTGCGCGGCATCACCAAACGGTTCCCCGGCGTCGTCGCCAACAAGGACATCGACATCACCGTCAAGAAGGGCACCGTCCATGCCCTCTGCGGTGAGAACGGTGCCGGCAAGTCGACCCTGATGAAGATCCTCTACGGCATGCAGAAGCCGGACGAGGGAACCATCACCATCGACGGCGAGCAGGCGGCCTTCCACAGCCCCGCCGACGCCATCGCGCGCGGCATCGGCATGGTGCACCAGCACTTCATGCTCGCCGACAACCTCACCGTCCTGGAGAACGTCGTCCTCGGCGGCGAGAAGCTGTACGGCATCGGCGCCAGGGCCCGTAAGAAGATCAAGGAGATCTCCGACGCGTACGGCCTGAACGTCCGGCCCGACGCGGTGGTCGAGGACCTCGGTGTCGCCGACCGCCAGCGCGTGGAGATCCTCAAGGTCCTTTACCGCGGCGCGCGCACGCTCATCCTCGACGAGCCGACGGCCGTGCTGGTCCCGCAGGAGGTCGAGGCGCTCTTCGACAACCTGCGCGAGCTCAAGGCCGAGGGCCTGACCGTCATCTTCATCTCGCACAAGCTGGGCGAGGTGCTGAAGGTCGCCGACGACATCACCGTCATCCGGCGCGGTACGACGGTGGGCACCGCCGACCCGAGGAACACCACCACCAAGCAGCTCGCCGAGCTGATGGTGGGCAGCGAGCTGCCCTCGCCCGAGACCCGCGAGTCGACGGTCACCGACGTGCCGATGCTGAAGGTCGACGACCTGAAGCTGGCCGCCACCGACCCCGACGGCGTGGTCCGCGAGGTGCTCTCCGCGGTCTCCTTCACCATCCACAAGGGCGAGGTCCTGGGCATCGCCGGGGTCGAGGGCAACGGCCAGGCCGAGCTCGTCGAGGCGATCATGGGCATGCGCGACCCGGACGGCGGTGTCATCACCCTGGACGCCGCCGACATCTCGCACGCGCCCACCCGCAAGCGGCGCGAGGACGGCATCGGGTACATCCCCGAGGACCGCCACCGCCACGGCCTCCTGCTTGAGGCCCCGCTGTGGGAGAACCGCATCCTCGGCCATGTCACCGAGCGCCCCAACTCCAAGGGCGGGCTGCTCGACAACAAGGCCGCGCGGGTGGACACGGAGCGCATCGTGCGCGAGTACGACGTGCGCACCCCCGGCATCGAGGTCACCGCGGCCTCGCTCTCCGGCGGCAACCAGCAGAAGCTGATCGTCGGCCGCGAGATGAGCCACAACCCCAAGCTCCTGATCGCCGCACACCCCACCCGGGGCGTGGACGTGGGCGCTCAGGCGCAGATCTGGGACCAGATCCGCACGGCCCGCCGCGAGGGACTCGCGGTGCTGCTGATCTCCGCCGACCTGGACGAGCTGATCGGCCTGTCCGACACCCTGCGGGTGATGTACCGCGGCCGCCTGGTCGCCGACGCCGACCCCGCCACGATCACCCCTGAGGAGCTGGGCTCCGCCATGACCGGCGCCGCCGCCGGCCATCTGGAGCACGACGACAGCACCGGGGGAGAGGACCGATGAAAAAGTTCACCCAGCGCATCGACAGGGAGAAGCTGCTCCTCGCGATCGCGGCCCCCGTGCTCGCCGTGGTCGCGGCGCTCGTCGTGACCGCCCTGGTCATCCTGGCCACCGGCAAGAACCCGATGCCCGCCTTCGACGACATGCTGTCGTACGGCTCGGCCAGTGACAGCCAGGTCTACATCCTCAACAAGGCGACGACGTACTACCTCGCGGGCATCGCGGTGGCCATCGGCTTCCGGATGAACCTCTTCAACATCGGTGTGGACGGCCAGTACCGCATCGCGGCCTTCCTCGCCGCCGTCATCGGCGGCGCGGTCTCGCTGCCGGGCATCGTCGCCATCCCGCTGATGATCCTCGCGGCGATGGTGACGGGCGCCCTGTGGGCGGCCATCGCGGGCGTCCTCAAGGTCACCCGGGGCGTCAGCGAGGTCATCTCGACCATCATGCTGAACGCCATCGCGACCGCGATCATCGCCTATCTGCTCCAGCCCGAGCGGCTCGGCCAGCTCGACCAGGCCGGCACGCTGGTCTCCACCAAGCCGCTGCCGCACAGCTCCTGGTTCTTCCACATCGACAACGGTGACGCCGGCCAGATCTGGGGCTTCATCGTCATCGCGGTGCTCGTCGGCCTGGCCTACTGGTTCGTGCTCGGCCGCACCCGCTTCGGCTTCGACCTGCGGGCCGTCGGCCAGTCCGAGTCCGCGGCCGCCGCCAGCGGTGCCAACGTCAAGAAGATGATCGTCACCAGCATGATCATCTCGGGTGCGGTGGCCGGTCTGGTCGGTCTGCCGACGCTGCTCAACGACAGCCACCAGTTCGACAACAGCTTCCCGCTGGGCCTCGGCTTCACCGGTATCGCCGTCGCGCTGCTCGGCCGCAACCACCCGGTGGGCGTGGCCGTCGCCGCGCTGGTCTGGGGCTATCTGGAGCGCACCACCGGCCACTTCGAAGTGATCGGCTACGACAAGGAGATCCTCGGCGTGATCCAGGGCGTCATCGTCCTGTGCGTCGTGATCGCGTACGAAGTCGTCCGCCGCTACGGCCTCAAGCGCCAGCAGCAGCGGGTCGGCGCCGAGCTCGCGGCCCTGGCCGCCAAGAAGCAGGAGGTGTCGGCATGAGCGTCACGACGACCCCCGCCAAGACCCCGCCGCCCCCGGCCGGGCTCAAGGGCAACGCCAAGCGCAAGTTCTCCGTCGCGCAGATCCTGCTGATCGTCGCGGCCGCGCTGATCCTGGTCTCCGCGGTGCGCATCATCACCGGCGCCGACCAGCTGACCTCCGAGGGCCAGATCAGCGCCGCCCTCGGCCTCGCGGTGCCGATCGGCCTCGCGGGCCTGGCGGGCCTGTGGTCCGAGCGGGCCGGCGTGGTCAACATCGGTCTCGAAGGCATGATGATCCTCGGCACCTTCGGCGCGGGCTGGGTCGGCTGGCAGTCCAGCCCCTGGCTCGGGCTGCTCGCGGGCGTCGGCTTCGGCGTCCTGGGCGGTCTGGTCCACGCGGTCGCCACCATCACCTTCGGCGTCGACCACATCGTCTCCGGTGTGGCCGTCAACCTGCTCGCGGTCGGCGCCACCCAGTACATGGCCAAGCTCTTCTTCAACGAGGGCGACGCCGCGGCCAAGGGCGGCAACCCCAAGCAGTCGCCGCCCGCCGAGTCGCTGCCGGACTTCACCGTCCCGGGGCTGTCCTCCGGCCTGGAGTCGATCCAGAAGCACCACTGGTTCCTGATCTCCGACCTCGCCGGAATCCTCGGCGGTCTGCTCACCCACGTCTCCTGGGTCACCGTCATCGCGGTGCTGCTCTTCGTGGGCACCTGGTGGGTGCTGTGGAAGAGCGCGTTCGGCCTGCGGCTGCGCTCCTGCGGCGAGAACCCGATCGCCGCCGAGTCGCTCGGCGTCAACGTGTACACCTACAAGTACGCGGCGGTCGCGATCTCCGGCGGTCTCGCCGGTCTCGGCGGCGCGTTCCTGGCGCTGGTCACCTCGCACATCTACCTGGAGGGCCAGACCGGCGGCCGCGGCTACATCGGCCTCGCCGCGATGATCTTCGGCAACTGGCGGCCGGGCGGACTCGCCATGGGCGCCGGCCTGTTCGGCTTCTCCGACGCGCTCCAGCTGCGCAACGGCGGCACCACCGTGCACGCCCTGCTGCTCCTGCTGGTGGTCCTGCTGGTCGCCCTGGCGGCCTGGAAGGCGTACAAGAAGGCAATGCTCCAGGCGGCGCTCAGCGCGGTCATGGCCGCCGCGATCCTCGTCTGGTACCTGATGACCGACACCGTCCCGAGCGACTTCGTCGGTGCCACGCCGTACGTGGTCACCCTGCTGGTGCTGTCGCTCTCCGCGCAGCGCCTGCGGATGCCCAAGGCCGACGGCATGCGCTACCGCAAGGGCCAGGGCAAGTGACGCCGGACGCCCCCGGCACCACCGCCGTCGACTGGGAGGCCCTGCGCGAGGCGGCCCGGGACGCCATGTCCCGGGCGTACGCCCCGTACTCGGGCTACCCGGTCGGCGCGGCGGCGCTCGTCGACGACGGTCGTACGGTCACCGGCTGCAACGTGGAGAACGCCAGCTACGGCCTCGCGCTGTGCGCCGAGTGCGGTCTCGTCTCGGCGCTGCGGCTCGGCGGCGGCGGGCGCCTGACGCACTTCGTGTGCGTCGACGGCCACGGCGCCGTGCTGGTGCCCTGCGGGCGCTGCCGCCAGCTGCTCTTCGAGCACGGCGGCCCGGAGCTGCTCCTGGAGACCCCGCAGGGGATCCTGCCGCTCTCCGCGATGCTTCCGCAGGCCTTCGGCCCGGACCACCTGAAGCAACCGCTCAAGTAACCACCGCGGCCCCTCCGTTGCTGATCAGCAGGGAGGGGCCGCCCCCTTCAGACCTCTCTATGCGCGTAGAGTCGCGTATACCGTACGGACGAACCGCACTTGCCGGAAGGAATGCCATGGACGTCATCTCCGTCATCCGCACCAAGCGAGACCGGGGCGAGCTGAGCCCGGAGCAGATCGACTGGGTCATCGACGCCTACACCCGGGGTGTCGTCGCCGACGAGCAGATGTCGGCCCTCGCCATGGCGATCCTGCTCAACGGCATGAACCGTACGGAGATCGCCCGCTGGACCGCCGCGATGATCGCGTCCGGCGAGCGCATGAACTTCGACGCGCTCTCCCGCCCCACCGCCGACAAGCACTCCACCGGCGGCGTCGGCGACAAGATCACGCTGCCGCTCGCCCCGCTGGTCGCCGCGTGCGGCGCGGCCGTGCCGCAGCTGTCGGGCCGGGGTCTGGGCCACACCGGCGGCACCCTGGACAAGCTGGAGTCCATCCCCGGCTGGCGCGCGCTGCTCTCCAACGAGGAGATGCTGAACGTCCTGGACACCACCGGCGCGGTCATCTGCGCGGCGGGCGACGGGCTGGCCCCGGCCGACAAGAAGCTCTACGCGCTCCGGGACGTCACCGGCACCGTCGAGGCCATCCCGCTGATCGCCTCCTCCATCATGTCCAAGAAGATCGCGGAAGGCACCGGCTCGCTGGTCCTCGACGTCAAGGTCGGCACCGGCGCCTTCATGAAGACCATCGAGGACGCCCGCGAGCTGGCCTCCACCATGGTCGCGCTCGGCACCGACAGCGGTGTGAAGACGGTGGCCCTGCTCACCGACATGTCCACCCCGCTCGGCCTCACCGCCGGCAACGCCCTCGAAGTACGCGAGTCCGTCGAGGTGCTGGCGGGCGGCGGCCCCAAGGACGTCGTCGACCTGACCCTGGCGCTCGCCCGCGAGATGCTGGACGCGGCCGGGATCAAGGACGCCGACCCCGAGAAGGCGCTCGCCGACGGCTCGGCCATGGACGTCTGGCGCCGGATGATCGCGGCCCAGGGCGGCGACCCGGACGCGACCCTGCCGGTCGCCCGCGAGCAGCACGTCGTGACCGCGCCGGCCTCGGGTGTGCTGACCCGCCTCGACGCGTACGACATCGGCGTCGCCGCCTGGCGCCTGGGCGCCGGCCGGGCCCGCAAGGAGGACCCGGTGCAGGCGGGCGCGGGCGTCGAGCTGCACGCCAAGCCGGGCGACACGGTGACGGCCGGTCAGCCGCTGCTCACGCTGCACACGGACACGCCGGAGAAGTTCGAGTACGCGCTCCAGACGCTGGGCGGGTCGTACGACATCGCGCCGGCGGGTACGTCGTTCACGGCGAACCCGATCGTCCTGGACCGCATCGCCTGACGCCGTCCGCGTCTTCCTCTGACCCGCCCCGGCCGATGACTTTCCCGGCCGGGGCGGGTCTGTCTGCGTGTGAACCCCACCGAACCCGCCCTCCTCGTCGTCCCGTCGCCCCTGGCCCTCGCCGACGTCCCACCGCTGTGCGAACGGCTGCGGACGCTGTACGCGGCCGGGGCGCGGGAGGTGGTGTGCGATGTGGGCGGGTTGGTACGGGCGGATCTGGCGGCGGTGGAGGTGGTGGCCCGCCTCCGCCTGACCGCGCGGCGGGCGGGTGGACGGTTGTCGATACGGGGGGCGGGGCCGGGGTTGGTGGCGCTGCTGCGGCTGGTTGGGCTGGAGTAACTGTTCGCCCGGCCTTTGCCCGCGGACCGGTGGCCGGTTGCTCGCGCAGTTCCCCGCGCCCCTCTTGTGCCCGGTCTTCGTCTGCGGGCCGGTGGTGGGCTGGTCGCGCAGTTCCCCGCGCCCCTGGGTAGTCCGGTGTGTTCGGGCGGTTGCCAGCGCCCGCTTTGAGCCTGGAGTTCGTCTGCGGGCCGGTGGCCGCTTCTCGCGCAGTTCCCCGCGCCCCTAAAAGCCTGTGGCTGAGCTGGGTTGTTCGGCTGCGGCCGAGCGCCTGAAAGCTCATGGCTGAGCTGGCTTCCCGGCTGCTGGGGACTACCTCAGGGGCGCGGGGAACTGCGCGAGAAGCGGCCACGGTCCGCAGACGAACGAGGGTTTCAAGGGACACGGGGAACCGCCGGGCGAGCCGTACTACCTAGGGGCGCGGGGAACTGCGCGAGTAACCCACCACTCAGCCGCAGACAAAGGCCGGGCAACACCTCACGCGGGGCCGAGTGACTCGGGCAGGTCGAACATCGGGAACCAACGCGCCGTGTCCAGGAACGCGTTCAGGCCCACTATCTTTCCGTCCGCGATCTCCACCACCTGAAGCGCCCACGGCTCATACCGGCCGGGCCCGCCGGGCCGGTACTGGCCGAACGCCGGCGTGCCGTTGGCCACCGTCGGCACCAGGCGCGAGCCCCGGCACCCCGCCCCCGTACCCACGTGCCACGCCACGATGTCCTCGGGGCCGCGCAGCCACAGGTCGTACGGCGGCATGGACAGCGTCGCGTCCTCGTGGAGCAGGGACGCGAGCGCCGACATGTCGTACCCCTCGAACGCCGCCACATAGCGGGCCAGGAGCTTCTGCTGCTCCTCGTCGAGCGGGTCCGCCGCGTCCGAGGCGCGCGGCTCCGACTCCGCCAGCGTCGCCCGCGCCCGCTGGAGCGCGCTGTTGACCGACGCCACCGTCGTACCGAGCAGCTCGGCCACCTCGCTCGCCTTCCAGGCGAGCACCTCGCGCAGGATGAGCACCGCCCGCTGCTTGGGCGGCAGGTGCTGGAGCGCCGCGACGAAGGCGAGCCGCACGCTCTCGCGCGCGACGGCCGTCTCGGCCGGGTCGTCCACCGCCGTGGGCAGCACCCGCGCGTCCGGCACCGGCTCCAGCCAGGTCACCTCCGGGCGCGAGCGCAGCACCGCCGAGGACGCCGTCTGCGGCGCCGTGAGGTCCATCGGGCGGGCCCGCTTGCCGCTGGCGGACAGCATGTCCAGGCAGACGTTGGTCGCGATCCGGTAGAGCCAGGACCGCAGGGACGAGCGGCCCTCGAACTTCCCGTAGCTGCGCCATGCCCGGACCAGCGTGTCCTGCACCGCGTCCTCCGCCTCGAAGGCCGAGCCGAGCATCCGGTAGCAGTACCCCGTCAGCTCGGTCCGGTGCTTCTCCAGACGGGAGTCGAGGTCCGTCGCCGCCGCCGGATCCGTCGTCAGATCACTCGTCAGATCACCCATCGCGTCCACCCCAGATCGCCCATGTGCTCCAGCTCTTCGGAAGCTACAGGAGCCCACTGACAATCGCGCCTCGGAAGGACGTTTCAGCAGGTGGCGTGGGTCGAGGCGAGCCGCGTCGCACTCCGCCGCCGCTCGCTGCGGGCGGCGTGGCTGCCGTACAGCGTCACCGAGACGACGCCGAGGACGGCGAGCAGGCCGAGCAGCACCGTGGCGGGCCAGCCGCCCGCGTGGAAGGCGACCGCGCCCAGCGTGCCGCCGGCGCTGCTGCCCAGGTAGTACGCCGACTGGTAGAGCGCCGACGCCTGGGCCCGGCCTGTCTTCGCGGTGCGGCTCACCGAGGAGGAGGCGACCGCGTGGCCCGCGAAGAACCCGGCGGTGATCAGGACCAGCCCCGCCAGGACCGCCGCCAGCGTGTCCAGCAGGCTCATCAGCAGACCGGCGGCCGTGGTGGAGACGGCCAGGTACAGCGCGCCCCGGCGGCCGAGCCGGGCGACCAGCGTCCCGGCCGCAGCCGAGGAGACCGTACCGACCAGGTAGACCAGGAAGATCGAGCCGACCACGCCCTGCGGCAGGCCGAAGGGCGCGGCGGTGAGCCGGTAGCCGATCACCGTGTAGACGGCACCGAACACCGTCATGAAGAGCGCGCCGATCGCGTACAGCCGCACGAGCAGCGGGTCCGCGAGGTGGCCGCGCACGGTGGCCGCCAGCGCGCGCGGGTCCAGCGGGGCGGCCCGGAAGTGGCGCGAGCGGGGGAGCAGCAGCCGGAAGGCCACCGCGCAGCCCGCCGCCAGCAGCCCGACCGCCGCCAGCGCCGCGCGCCAGCCCCACGCCTGCGCCACCCAGCCGGTGAGGATGCGGCCGCTCATGCCGCCGATGGAGTTGCCCGCCACGAACAGGCCGATCGCCGCGACCAGCGCCTTGGGCCGCACCTCCTCCGCCAGATAGGCCATCGCGGAGGCGGGCAGTCCGGCCAGCGCCGCGCCCTGCACCGCCCGCAGCGCCACCAGCCAGCCGACGTTGGGCGCGAACGGGACGAGCAGCCCCACGCCGACCGCCACCACCAGCGAGACCGTCATCGTCCGGGACCGCCCGAACCGCTCGGAGAGCGCGCTCAGCGGCAGTACGCACAGGGCCAGCGCGCCGGTCGCCGCCGACACGGTCCAGCTCGCCGCGGAGGCCGACACCCCCAAGTCTCCCGAGATCAGCGGGAGCAGGGCCTGGGTGGAGTAGAGGAGGGCGAAGGTGGCGACCCCGGCGGCGAAGAGCGCGAAGCTCATCCGGCGGTAGCCGGGAGCGCCCGGGAAGAGCTGGTCGGGGGACGGCGCGGTGGAGGCACCCACGGTGGTGGGTGCCCCGGTACTGGCAGGAGGCATACGTCGACCGTAGGACCGGGACCTTCATGCGTCCAATGCGTAGGACGCGCATAATCGTTCCACTCACGCATAAGCACAGCTCAGGGCGGTGTCTGTCATTGAACAGTAACGAAGAAGACATGGTCACGGTGCTCGCGCCCCGGCTGGCGTACTTCGCCGCGGTCGCTCGGCACGAGCACGTCACGCGCGCGGCGCACGAGCTCGGCGTGCCCCAGTCGACGCTCTCGCGCGCGATGGTGCGGCTCGAAGAGGACCTGGGCGTCGCCCTGTTCGCCCGCAGGGGCCGCACGGTCGCGCTCACCCCGGCCGGGCGCACCTTCCTGGGCCCGGCCGAGCGCGCCCTCGCCGAGGTCGGCCGGGCCGCCGAGTCGGTCCGGGCCGACGCCGACCCGGCGGCGGGCAAGGTCGCCTTCGGCTTTCTGCACACCATGGGCTCCGAGACCGTCCCCGGCCTCATCCGCGCCTTCCGGGTCACCCACCCGCGGGTGCGCTTCACCCTCGTGCAGAACTACGGCGAGGCGATGATCGAGCGGCTGCGCGCGGGCGATCTCGACCTGTGCCTCACCTCGCCGGTGCCGGACGCGCCCGACCTGGTGGCCCGGCGCCTGGACGAGCAGCGGCTGCGGCTCGTCGTCCCCGACGACCACCGGCTGGCTTCCCGCAAGCGCGTGCGGCTCGCGGAGGCCGCCGAGGAGACGTTCGTGACCCTGGAGCCCGGCTACGGGCTGCGGCGCATCACGGACGACCTGTGCGCCCAGGCCGGGTTCACCCCCAGGGTCGCCTTCGAGGGCGAGGAGGCGGAGACCCTGCGCGGCCTGGTGGCGGCGGGCCTGGGCGTGGCCCTGCTGCCGCCGCCCGCGGTGGCCCGGCCGGGCGTGGTCGAGCTGACGGTGACGGCGCCGCGCGCCGTGCGCGAGATCGGGGTCGCCTGGCTGGACGGCCACCCGGACACCCCGCCGGTCGCCGCCTTCAAGGCCTTCCTGCTGTCGCGGCGCGGACAGCTGCTGCCACAGGAGGCCCTCGTACTGCCCCATCCTTAAAAGAAGCCGTAGGGCTGACGAGGGCCCCCAACAGCCCTACGCCTTCAGCGACTTCCCGAAGCCCGCCGCCAGGGGCATCCGCAGCCCCAGGGGCGGCGGGGCGGCCAGGGCGTCGGCGACGGGCCGCGCGTACGCGTGCGTGAAGAGCGACCCGGTCACGAAGTCGGCTGCCAGGGCGAGGACTTCCGAGCGGTGCTGGCGCAGCCCGTGGCCGTCCGAGTGGACCTCGAAGCGGCAGGTGTCGCGGTTGGTCTTCTTCGCGCGCGCGGCGAGCCGGAACGACAGCTCGGGGTCGCTGCGCGCGTCGTTGGTGCCGTGCACGATCAGCACCCGTCTGCCCACTAGCTGCTTCACCGGCTCCGGCTCGGCCGCCACATCCTCCTCCGGCAGCCAAGGGGCCAGCGAGAGCACGCAGTTGACGGCCGGATGGCCCGCCGCGCGCAGCGCCGCCCGGCCCCCCATCCCGTACCCGGCCAGGCAGACGGGCACGTCGCCGTAGCGCCGTACCACCTCCTCGGCGGCCCATTCGGCGTCCGCCGCGAGCAGGGCGTCACCGCCGTTCCAGCCCCGGACCCGGTAGCGGACGAGATGGGCCACCAGCCCGTCGTCGCGCCCCGCGCGGGCCAGCCGCCGTGCCAACGGCAGCGCCGAGGCGTACGAGAGAGGGGAAGGGCGGCGCGCCGAGACGGGGTCGCCGTCCGGCAGCACCAGCACCACACCGCCGACCGAGGAGCCGGCGCCGGTCGCGCCGACGGCCCGTCCGAGCCGGGCAGCAGGCAGGGAAGTCGCATGCTGTGCCATGGCAGAACAGTCTCAGAAGCCGACGTGTACTCCACCCGTCCGCGCGGTCACTGTTACGTATCGGCAACCGAGCGACACCCGGCGATCTACGCGCGTAGGGGCTAGCATGCGCAGATGACGAGCCAGACCACCGACGTACCGACCACGGACCAGATCCGCCGCGCCCCGAAGGTGCTGCTCCACGACCACCTCGACGGCGGTCTGCGTCCTGGCACCATCATCGAGATCGCTGACCGGACCGGGTACACCAACCTGCCCGAGACCGAGGCCGACAAGCTCGGCATCTGGTTCCGCGAAGCCGCCGACTCCGGTTCCCTGGAGCGGTATCTGGAGACCTTCGCGCACACCTGCGCCGTCATGCAGACCCGCGACGCGCTCTTCCGGGTCGCCGCCGAGTGCGCCGAGGACCTGGCGCAGGACGGTGTCGTCTACGCCGAGGTGCGGTACGCGCCGGAGCAGCACCTGGAGAAGGGCCTGACCCTCCAGGAGGTCGTGGAGGCGGTCAACGAGGGCTTCCGGGAGGGCGAGCGCCGGGCCCGCGCCGACGGCAACCGCATCCGCGTGGGCGCGCTCCTGACCGCCATGCGGCACGCCGCCCGCGCCCTGGAGATCGCCGAACTCGCCAACGCCTACCGGGACTCGGGCGTGGTCGGCTTCGACATCGCGGGCGCCGAGGCGGGCTTCCCGCCCACCCGCCACCTGGACGCGTTCGAGTACCTGAAGCGGGAGAACAACCACTTCACCATCCACGCCGGCGAGGCCTTCGGCCTGCCGTCGATCTGGCAGGCCCTCCAGTGGTGCGGCGCCGACCGGCTCGGCCACGGGGTGCGCATCATCGACGACATCGAGGTCGACGAGGACGGCGGGGTGAAGCTGGGGCGGCTCGCCGCGTACGTACGGGACAAGCGCATCCCGCTGGAGATGTGCCCCACCTCCAACCTCCAGACCGGCGCCGCCGCTTCGTACGCCGAACACCCGATCGGGCTGCTGCGCAAGCTGCACTTCCGGGCCACCGTCAACACCGACAACCGGCTGATGAGCGGCACCAGCATGAGCGAGGAATTCGAGCGGCTGACCGAGGCGTTCGGCTACACGCTCGACGACATGCAGTGGTTCACCGTCAATGCGATGAAATCAGCGTTCATTCCTTTCGACGAACGCCTCGCCATGATCAATGACGTCATCAAGCCCGGCTACGCCGAGCTGAAATCCGAATGGCTGTTCAAGCAGACTGCCGCGACCAGCGGGTCTACCCCGCCCATGGGCTGATCCGATCAATCGGTGAACGGCCGGGAGCCGCAATTCCCGGCCGTTTTCCATGGTTTCACGTGTTTGCGGGGCGAGCCGCGGCCTGACTAGCTTGCAGAGCCGCTCACATCCCCTTCCCTAGGATGAATTCCAGATGAAGCAGTCTGCCGTCAAGACGCTCGGTGCCGCCGCTGTCGGTGTCGCCTTCGCCGCCGCTGCCGCCGGTACGGCCTCCGCCGCGCCCGCCGTGGCCGGAGTCCCCGAGCTCCCCGCCCTGTCCGGCCTGACCAAGACGCTGCCCGTGGAGGGCGTCGCCAAGACGCTGCCCAAGGGTGCCCCCGAGTCGCTGACCGCCGGTCAGAACGCCCTGGCCAAGGGTGCGGCCGCGCCGACCGGCGCGGCTGACCCGGTGGGTGGCCTGCTCGGCGGCCTGCCGACCAGCGGCCTGCCCATCGGCAACGGCCTGCCCGGCCTCGGGGGCTGACGGCGGAAACGTACCGCCGGCCGGTGCGTTGAGGCGTTGTGGTGGGGCGCACATCCGGTTGCGGGTGTGCGCCCCACCGCCTCTGTGTCAGGATCACGGCTCGTACGACGGCCAGTGACAGGTGAGTAGGGTTCCGAGGATGCGTGTGAAGGCGACCGGGTTCGCCGTGCTGACGGCGTCGGCGCTGCTCCTCACCACCGCGTGCGGCTCGTCCGCCGGCTCCTCCGACGACCGGGCCTCGGCGCCCCCCGGGCCCGCTGCTTCGGCGGCCGCGTCCAGCGCGCTCCAACGGGCGGCCCTCGCCCAGGGCGACGTGCCCGGCTACCAGGTCTCCGCCGACACCACCGCCCAGGGCCGCGCCCGCCCCCAGGCCGACCGCAAGGGCTGCCAGCCGCTCGCCGACGTCATGGGCGACCAGCCCAGCCCGCGGGCGCGCGAGACGGTCAACCGGGGCCTCGGCTCCCAGCGCAGGCTCGGCCTCGCGGTCGCGGCGTCGCTCAGTACGTACGCCCGCCCCGACGCCGAGAAGCTGATCAGGGACCTTCGCGCGGCGCTCGCCCGCTGCACCGGCTTCCGGGCCGAACTGGCCGGGACGAGCTCCATGTACGCGCGCGTGGCGGCGCGGCCGTACCGCGTCGGCGGCGACGAGTCGGTGAGCTGGTCCGCGCTGTCCACCCAGGTGAGCGTGGAGACGCCGGTCCACATCGTGGTGGTGCGCCAGGGCGCGACGGTCGTGCGCTTTATGACGATCAACCTCGGCGCACCGGTCCGGGGCCGGGCCCAGGAGCTGGTGGAGGTGCCCAGGGACGTGGCGGACAAGCAGCTGGAGAAGGTGCGCAGGGTGCTCGGCTGAGGTCACCAGGCGGTGCTGGGGGTGTGGCCCTTCTCGTTCGGGAAGAGGATCCACAGGGCGATGTAGAGCAGGAACTGGGGCCCCGGCAGCAGACAGGAGACCAGGAAGATCACGCGCATGGTGGTGGCGGAGGTGCCGAAGCGCCGCGCCAGGGCGGCGCACACACCGCCGATCATGCGTCCGTCGCGGGGGCGGGCGAGGGTGGCGGCCATGAGGACTCCTTAGGACTGAGGTCGCGGTGCCATCTGGCAATCCGATACCTGAATCCTGCGCCCGGGAACCGGGCAAAGCGTCGGACTACGGGGCGATCCCGACCCTGGGAATCGTCGGGGTACGACCCTGAGCCGCAGCCGGTACGGCCCCTTCGCGGCCCTGCCGCCGCCGCAGGGCGCTCCGCCCGGCGGGCACCACGGCGATGTGCGTGAAGGCGGCGCCGGCGGTGTTCAGGAGCAGCGAGTCGACGTCGGCGACCTGGCCCGGCACGGACGTCTGGAGCAGGGCGATGCCGAGCGAGACGAGCGCGGTGGCGGCGGTCGTACGGAGGAGGGAGGCGACGGGGGAGACGTCGAGCCGCCCGCCGACGAGGGGGAGCAGGAAGCCGAGGGGGGCGAGGAGCACGAGCCCCTGCCCGATCCGGTGCGCGGCCTCGAACCACCCCAGCGCCAGGTCGGCGCGGACTCCGGCGAGCGGGGTGAGGTTGGGCGCGGTCACCCACATGACGTCGCGGGGGCGCAGCGTGACGTACGCGACGAGCGCGATGTGCGCGAGGAGGAGGGCGCAGCCTGCCGCACGGAACCGGATGGCGGCGCTGCCGCCCACACCATGACGCTGTTGCACGCCCCCCAAGACGCGCCGGGCCGCGCGATCGGTTCCGCGTTCCCGGTGACGTTGCGCCCCTGCTTGTGCCCGGCCTTTGTCTGCGGGTGGGTGGTGGGCTGGTCGCGCAGTTCCCCGCGCCCCTTAAGGGCCCTGCGGGCCCCTTGGGGGCGCGGGGAACTGCGCGAGCAACCGGCCACGGTCTGCGGACGAAGGCGGGGTGGGAGGGCCGCAGGCCCAGCAAAAAGGGGTCCGGGGGGCATCGCCCCCCGGGAAACCACCTCAGGGGCGCAACGCTTCGCCCAGCGTCGGCGCCGCGTCAGGACGCGCCTTCATCTCCGCCGTACACGCGTACCCCCGCACCGGATCCTCCCCCGGCCCCCCGAGCACCACCTGCTGTGCCCCGGACGACGTCGGCGTGTTCTCCCCGTACGTACACACGATCTGCGAGAGCGCGAGGGCCGGCAGGTCCTCGGGACGCCGGCTGAGCCGCAGCGCGCCCGCGGGATCGCCCTTGCGCGCCGCCGTCACCGTCAGCGGCCCCCGCACGTCCGTCGTGTACCCCGCCGCCTTCTCGTCCCCCGTCGGCGTGACCTCCAGCTCCGCGAGCAGCGCCTCGGCGAAGCGCAGGCGGTCGGCCGAGGCCCGGCCCTCCGGGATCCGCACCGACCGCTCCGCCGACACCAGCTGCGCCCCGCACACCAGATAGACCCGTACGGTCACGCCCTCGAACTGCGGGCTCACCGCGTTCCCCGGCACCTCGCACGGCACCCGCGACGGCGCGGGCCCCGCGTCGACCGGGACCGCGGTGGGCCGGATCCCGCACCCCGTGGCGGCGCCGCCGAGCGCGAGCAGGGCCAGCGCCCCGCCGAGAAGCCGTCTCACGCCTCCTCACCCCCGCCCCGAGGCAGCCGCAGCACGAACACCGCGCCGCCCTCGGGCGAGTTCGCGGCGGTGATGTCACCCCCGTGGATATGGGCGTTCTCCATCGCGATGGACAGGCCCAGACCGCTGCCCTCCGACCGCGGCCGGGACGCGCTCGCCTTGTAGAAGCGGTCGAACACGTGCGGCAGCACCTCCTCCGGGATGCCGGGCCCGTGGTCCCGTACCGCGATCACCAGCTCCTCGCCCTCCACCCGCACCGACACCCGCACCGGGGAGCCGCCGTGCTTGAGCGCGTTCCCGATCAGGTTGGCCAGGATCACGTCCAGGCGGCGCGGGTCGAGCCGCGCCATGATGCCGCGTTCGGCGTCCAGGTCCACCGCGTCCAGCCAGGCCCGCGCGTCGATGCACGCGGTGATCTGGTCGGCGATGTCCACGTTGTCCAGCACCAGCTTGGCGGTGCCGGCGTCGAAGCGCGTGACCTCCATCAGATTCTCGACCAGCACGTTCAGCCGCCGGGTCTCGGAGACCACCAGCTGCACGGCCGGCGCGATCATCGGGTCGAGGCTGTCCGCCTCGTCCTCCAGGACCTCCGTGACGGCGGTCAGCGCGGTCAGCGGGGTGCGCAGCTCGTGCGACATGTCGGCGACGAACCGCCGGCTCGCCTCCTCCCGCGCGCTCATGTCGCTGACCTTCTTCTCCAGGCTCTCGGCCGTCTTGTTGAACGTCCGCGACAGATCGGCCAGTTCGTCCGTGCCGGAGACCCGCAGCCGGGTGTCGAGCTTGCCCTCGCCGAGCTGGCGGGCCGCGTCGCCGAGCCGCTGCACCGGCCGCAGCACGGTCGTCGCGGCGGCCTGCGCGAGCAGCGCGGAGCCGAGCAGCGCGAGCCCGGTGGCGATGCCGAGCGACCAGGCCAGCGAGTTGAGGTCCTGGCGCTCCTGGTCGAGCGAGGCGAGCATGTAGCCGGTCGCGCCACCCCCGATGATCTTCGTCCCGCCGACCAGGTACGGCTTGCCGCGCAGGGTCCTGCGCTGCCAGAACAGGTGGTACGGATAGGAGTTGCTGTCGGTGACCTTCTGCTTCTTGGCCACCGCCTCCTGGAGTGAGGCCGGCACGTCGTCGAGCGTGAACCGGTCCACGTCGGACGCCCCCACGATCGGCTTGCCCGGGTCGCGCTCGTCCACCAGGAGCACCTGGTAGCCGGAGCTGACGTGGTAGCCGGAACGGCTGCTGGCCGCCATCTGCTGGGCGGTCGTCTGCAGGTCGTGGGCGGTGGGCCGCAGCGGCAGCGAGGCAGCCCGGTTCTGCATCTCCTGCCGGAAGTCACCGAGCGCCGCGTCCTGGGTCCGTACGAGCACGGCCTCGCGGTTGAGCCAGTACGCGATCCCCGACGCGGAGACGGCGGCGGTCAGCGCGACCAGCGCGAACACGACGACCAGACGCAGGCGCAGGCTGGTCCAGCGGAGGCCGGCGAGTATCGCCTTCTTCACGTTCCGAATCGCTGCTTTCTTGGGTTCGGCCTCGGGTGCGGCCGGGAGCGAGGGGCTACGAGGGGGTGTCGAGGCGGTAGCCCACCCCGCGCACGGTGCGGATCAGGGTGGGCGACGACGGTACGTCCTCGACCTTGGCGCGCAGCCGCTGGACACACGCGTCGACCAGCCGGGAGTCGCCCAGATAGTCGTGCTCCCACACCAGGCGCAGCAGCTGCTGGCGGGACAGCGCCTGCCCGGGCCGGCGGCTCAGCTCAAGGAGCAACCGAAGCTCGGTGGGGGTGAGTTGGAGGTCCTCGCCGTTCTTGGTGACCGTCATCGCGGCGCGGTCGATCACCACGTTGCCGAAGGTCGCCGAGTCCGTCGCCTCGCGCTCGCCGCGCCGCAGCACGGCCCGGATCCGGGCGTCGAGCACCCGGCCCTGGACCGGCTTGACCACGTAGTCGTCGGCGCCGGACTCCAGGCCCACGACCACGTCGATGTCGTCGCTGCGCGCGGTCAGCAGGATGATCGGCAACTGGTCGGTGCGCCGGATGCGGCGGCACACCTCGAAGCCGTCGATCCCGGGCAGCATGACGTCCAGCACGACCAGATCCGGCCGCTGCTCACGGAGCAGCTTCAGGCCGTCCTCTCCCGTCGCCGCGGTGGCCACACGGTGGCCCTGGCGGGACAGGGAGAGTTCGAGCGCCGTGCGGATGGCGTCGTCGTCCTCGATCAGCAACAGGAAAGGCACGGAGGTCATTCTGGCCCATGGGGGAGCGGAGTTCGACCTCCTGTGGACAACGCCCCTTCTCCGCGGTCCACAGCCCGCTTTCTCCACTGTGCACAGGCCGCTGTGACAGGCCTGTGACAGTCGTCGGACACCGCGATGAAACTGGCCGGGCAGAGTCTTCCTCGTACCGACCGAAACAGGACTCCACCGACGGGGGGCGCGAGATGAACGCACTGCACAGCACCACCTCAAGCGCAGTTGTCACGCGTCTCCACGACGTCGTGCGGAGCGAGAAGTCCGGTGCCGTGAGCGGACGGGGGTGCGCTCGCGGCACCGGGCGTCAGCACCAGTCGTACATGACGGTGCTCGACGCGGTACCGACCTCGCCCTTCAGGGGCGCGGGAGCCGGCGGGGATGCGGCGTACGGGGAGGCCACGGGGGAGCGTTCCGCCTCCGAGGCCGAGTTCACGGCCTATGTGCAGGAGCGCCGGGCCTCCCTGTACGCCACCGCCTACCACCTGACCGGCGACCGGTACGAGGCCGAGGACCTGCTCCAGAGCGCGCTGTTCTCGACCTACCGGGCCTGGGACCGGATCAGCGACAAGGCCGCGGTCGGGGGCTACCTCCGCCGCACCATGACGAACCTCCACATCAGCGCGTGGCGCCGCCGCAAGCTGAACGAGTACCCGACCGAGGAGCTGCCGGAGACGGCGGGCGACACGGACGCGATGCGCGGCACGGAGCTGCGCGCGGTGCTCTGGCAGGCGCTGGCGCGGCTGCCCGAACTCCAGCGCACGATGCTGGTCCTGCGGTACTACGAGGGCCGCACCGACCCGGAGATCGCGGACATACTCGACATCAGTGTCGGCACGGTGAAGTCGAGCATCTGGCGGTCGCTCCGCCGGCTGCGCGAGGACGACGTCCTCTCCTTCGGCCGTGACGAGGAGGAGTCCTTCGGCGAGCTGGTGGCCTGAAGGTCTGCCCGGTGGTGGCAGCCGCCGGGGTGCGGGGATCAGGGGGGAGCGTACGGGGGTCGGCGTCTCGGGGGAGACGTCGGGCGTACGGGTAACGGGGGTACGGGGGATCACGGGGGAAACAGAGCGGGACCGAGGGCCGGGGGGTCCACTCGGTCCCGCTTTTTCTTGTGCCCTGAGCGGGGAGCGGAGGGCGCCCGGGGGTGGTGGTGCCGCTGTGCCCGCCCGTGCCGCCCTCAGCGGCACGCATGCCCACAGCGGCGGGGGCTTTTGGGGGCGCGGGGCACTGCGCGATCAGCCCGCGACGGCCCGCGGTCGCCACTGACGAGGTCAGACCCGGACAGTAGGCGCGGCCGCCACACACCGTCCCGCGGCCGCCGCGGCCAGGCGGCCCAGCGCCTCCTCCTTGCCGCACGGGTGCGCTCCCAGAGCCGTCTGACGGGCCACGATCCCCCGCTCGGCCCGCATCAGCCGCCACCCCCGCCGCACCAGCATCGGCACGGACTTGCGTCCTTCGCGAAGGTCCCGGAGGAGACGCCGGCGGAACGTCGTCGAGGGACGGCCGCGCAGACACAGCGCGTCGGCCAGCACCCCGTGCTCCCGCACCCGCGCCACGATGTCCGCCGCGAAGATCCCCTCCGCCACGAACAGCGGCGTACGGTCGATGCCGAACAGGCTCGAACCGGTACGCGAGCTCGTCGCGATGTCGTAGTCCGGCACGGCCGTCCGCCCCGTACGGCACAGCTCGACGACCGCCGCGACGGCGGCGTCCGCGTCCCAGGACTCCGGCGAGTCCCAGTCGATGTCCGGGGACCCGGGCACCCGCGGCAGGGTCGGGTCGTCGCCCTCCTTGTAGAAGTCGTCCAGGCGCAGCACGGGCAGACCCGTGAGCGCGGCGAGGGACGACTTTCCTGAACCGGAGGGGCCCGTGAGGAGAACAACACGGGTCGGGATGGCGTGTGCGGTCACGGGACACCAGTCTGAGGCATCCACCCGGGAGGTGGACCACTCGGGGAGCCCGTTGGTATCGAGCATCACACCTCAACTACGCTGCGTGCTCGCACCGATACGCAGGAGACTCCCAGGAGAGTGGACGACATGGCACGAAACACAGCCGGCGGGGCCCGTCGCGGCCGGGTGCTGCTGCGCGCCGGGCTCACCGCGACCGCCGCGGGCGCGGCGCTGGCCGGGGCGGCGGGCGCGGCGCAGGCGGTCCCGGACCCGGCGGGGACGGTCGGGCGGGCGGTGACGAACCCCGGGGCCGAGGTCGACGGCACGACACGCTCCGTGACGGGCGACCTCTCGGCCGGGGTGACCAACGCCCTCGCCCCCGCCAAGACGCTCAGCCTCAACCCGTTCGCCAAGACCTCGGTGGACCCGCTGGACAACGCGGTCGGCACCGAGGTCGCGGACTTCAAGCCGATCTCCACGGCGATGGCGACGGGCCCGCTGCACGAGAGCGGCGCCCTCAAGGACTTCCCGGTGATCGGCACGGCGGCGCGGCTGCTCCCGGGCTGAGAGTCGGCGCGGAAAATACCGAACGGCGCCACGGGTGGGGGCCCGGGACGCCGTTCGGGGTTCGGAGGTCCTGCTAGTAGGCCGAGCCGGACGCGCCCAGCGAGCCCGTCGGGTGCCACACCGTCTTGGTCTCCAGGAACGCGGTCATCCGGTGCGTACCGGGATCGGCGGCCCAGTCGTCGGCGCCCGGACGCAGCACCCGCTTCAGGTTGTCCGCCGCCGCGACCTCCAGATCGCGGGCCAGCTCGCTCCCGGCCCCGGTGAGGTCGATCGCGTTGACGTCCTGGTGGGCCGCCAGCGGCAGCGCGAGCTCGGCCGTCCTGCCGGAGAGGACGTTGACGACACCGCCCGGCAGGTCGGACGTGGCGAGCACCTCGCCCAGCGACAGCGCCGGCAGCGGCGCCTGCTCGCTCGCGATCACCACGGCGGTGTTGCCGGTCGCGATCACCGGGGCGATCACCGACACCAGGCCGAGGAACGAGGAGTCCTGGGGCGCGACGACGGTGACGACACCGGTCGGCTCCGGCGTGGACAGGTTGAAGTACGGCCCCGCGACCGGGTTGGCGCCACCCACGATCTGGCCGATCTTGTCGGTCCACCCCGCGTACCAGACCCAGCGGTCGATCGCCGCGTCCACCTGGGCGGCGGCCCTGGACTTCGACAGGCCCTCCGCCTCGGCGACCTCCCGGACGAACTGCTCCTTGCGGCCCTCCAGCATCTCGGCGACGCGGTAGAGGACCTGGCCGCGGTTGTACGCGGTCGCGCCGGACCAGCCGCCGAACGCCTTGCGCGCGGCGACGACCGCGTCCCGGGCGTCCTTGCGGGAGGACAGGGGCGCGTTCGCCAGCCAGTTGCCCTTGGAGTCGCTCACCTCGTACACCCGGCCGCTCTCGGAACGCGGGAACTTCCCGCCCACGTACAGCTTGTAGGTCTTGAAGACACCGAGACGGGTCGGCTCGGACCTCTCCGCCGACTTCACGGACGACTTCTCCGTCGACTTCTCAGACATCGAGGTAACCCTCCAGACCGTGCCGGCCGCCCTCGCGGCCGAAGCCCGACTCCTTGTAGCCGCCGAAGGGCGAGGTCGGGTCGAACTTGTTGAACGTGTTGGCCCACACGACACCGGCCCGGAGCTTGTTCGCGACCGCGAGGATGCGCGAGCCCTTCTCCGTCCAGATGCCCGCCGACAGGCCGTACTGGCTGTTGTTGGCCTTGGCGACGGCCTCGTCCGGCGTACGGAACGACAGCACCGACAGGACCGGGCCGAAGATCTCGTCGCGGGCGATGGTGTGCGCCTGGGTGACGTTGGTGAAGAGGGTCGGCGCGAACCAGTAGCCGTTCTCCGGCAGGTCGCACGCCGGGGACCAGCGCTCGGCGCCCTCGGCCTCGCCGGTCTCGGCGAGCGCGGTGATCCGGGCCAGCTGCTCGGCCGAGTTGATGGCGCCGATGTCGGTGTTCTTGTCGAGCGGGTCGCCCAGGCGCAGGGTGCTCAGGCGGCGCTTGAGGGAGTCCAGCAGCTCGTCCTGGATCGACTCCTGGACCAGCAGGCGCGAGCCCGCGCAGCAGACCTGGCCCTGGTTGAAGAAGATGCCGTTGACGATGCCCTCGACGGCCTGGTCGATCGGGGCGTCGTCGAAGACGATGTTGGCGCCCTTGCCGCCCAGCTCCAGGGTGGCCTTCTTGCCGGTGCCCGCGATCGACCGGGCGATCGCCTTGCCGACGGCGGTCGAGCCGGTGAAGGCGACCTTGTCGACGCCGGGGTGCCCGACGAGGGCCGCGCCCGCGTCGCCGTACCCGGTGAGGATGTTGACGACGCCCTTGGGCAGACCCGCCTGGCGGCAGATGTCCGCGAAGAACAGGGCGGTCAGCGGGGTCGTCTCGGCGGGCTTGAGGACGACCGTGTTGCCGGTCGCGAGCGCCGGGGCGATCTTCCACGCCAGCATCAGCAGCGGGAAGTTCCACGGGATGACCTGGCCCGCGACGCCGAGCGGCCGCGGGTTCGGCCCGTAGCCGGCGTGGTCGAGCTTGTCGGCCCAGCCCGCGTAGTAGAAGAAGTGCGCGGCGACCAGCGGGAGGTCCGCGTCGCGGGTCTCCTTGATCGGCTTGCCGTTGTCCAGGGTCTCCAGGACGGCCAGCTCGCGGCTGCGCTCCTGGATGATCCGGGCGATGCGGAACAGGTACTTGGCGCGCTCGGAGCCGGGCAGCGCCGACCACTTCTCGAACGCCTTGCGGGCGGCCTTCACGGCCCGGTCCACGTCCGCCTCGCCCGCCTGGGCGACCTCGGAGAGGACTTCCTCGGAGCTCGGCGAGACGGTCTTGAAGACCTTGCCGTCGGCCGCGTCGACGAACTCGCCGTCGATGAACAGGCCGTACGAGGGCGCGATGTCGACGACCGAGCGCGACTCGGGGGCGGGCGCGTACTCAAACACAGAACTCATGGTGATCAGTCCACCGTCACGTAGTCGGGACCGGAGTAGCGGCCGGTCGCCAGCTTCTGACGCTGCATCAGCAGGTCGTTGAGCAGCGAGGAGGCGCCGAAGCGGAACCAGTGGTTGTCCAGCCAGTCCTCGCCCACGGTCTCGTTGACCAGGACCAGGAACTTGATGGCGTCCTTGGTCGAGCGGATGCCGCCGGCGGGCTTCACGCCGACCTGGACGCCGGTCTGGGCGCGGTAGTCGCGCACGGCCTCGAGGAGGACCAGGGTGTTGGCGGGCGTGGCGTTCACCGCGACCTTGCCGGTCGACGTCTTGATGAAGTCGGCGCCGCCCATCATGCCGAGCCAGGAGGCGCGGCGGATGTTGTCGTACGTGGAGAGCTCGCCGGTCTCGAAGATGACCTTGAGGCGGGCCTTGTCACCGCACTCGGCCTTCACGGCCGCGATCTCCTCGTACACCTTCAGGTAGTGACCGGCCAGGAACGCGCCCCGGTCGATCACCATGTCGATCTCGTCGGCGCCGGCGGCCACGGCGTCGCGGACGTCCGCGAGCTTGACCGGGAGGGAGGCGCGGCCGGCCGGGAAGGCGGTGGCGACGGACGCGACCTTCACGTCCGAGCCCTTCAGGGCCTCCTTGGCGGTGGCCACCATGTCGGGGTAGACGCAGACGGCGGCGGTGGCCGGGGTGGTGCGGTCGAGCGGGTCGGGGTGGACGGCCTTGGCGGCGAGCGCCCGGACCTTGCCCGGGGTGTCCGCGCCTTCGAGCGTCGTCAGGTCGATCATCGAGATGGCCAGGTCGATGGCGTACGCCTTGGCCGTCGTCTTGATCGAACGGGTGCCGAGGGACGCGGCGCGCGCTTCCAGGCCCACCGGGTCGATGCCGGGGAGCCCGTGGAGGAAGCGGCGCAGTGCCGCGTCCGACGCGGTCGCGTCGGCGAGGGCAGCTGCTGGTGCATTGGTGGGCATGGTCACCAGATGAGCATATCTACGCGCGTAGCGTCCTGTACAGCCCCGCTGACCAGGGCCCCTTTGGAGCGGCCCGTGGACGCCCTTCGGAGCGTGCGCCTCCGCTCCCTGTCACACCGCTGTGACAAGGAGCGGACGGCTCCGGCGAACAAGATCACTAAATTCATTGATGCAGCCCGCCAAAACCTCAACGGCCCCACCCGAACGAGAACACAGCGGCATGCGGCTCTTCCCTCTTCCACCACTTGTCTCCTTGGGAGTCGTCATGCGTAACGCCCTCCGCACCGTCCTCGCGACCGCCGTCGTCGCCGGTGTCGCCCTCACCCCGGTCGTCACCGCGACCACCGCGCTCGCCGCGCCGTCCGTCTCCAAGGCGGCCGCCGCCAAGAACGACCGCTACTCCGGCCTCCCCGTCTACATCGGCAAGGGCTACGTCGCGGTGCTGCGCAACCACACGGCCGACGGCGGCCCCGAGGCGTGGATCCGCGCGGTGGGCCCGGACTGGCAGCGTGGCGACACCTACATGACCCGGGTCATGACGGTGCTCGACCGCAAGCAGACCAGCGCGGTGGTCGACGGGATCCGGCTGCGGCTGAACCGGGTCGGCGGGGAGCTGCCGGAGCTGGTCGTCTCGGGCGCGGGCAGCACCAACACCACGGTCTACTTCCCCGAGCGCGTGGACGACGCCCCGGACCCGACTCCGGCCCCGGCCAAGCCCGTTCGTACGGTCGCGCTCAAGGGCGGCCTGACGGCGAAGCTCTACCACCGCGGCGAGCAGCACCGCTACTTCACGGCGACCGTGCTCAAGGGCGGCAAGGTGCTCGGAGAGCTCAAGGCGGGCGGCGGCTACACCTCCAAGGACAGCGACGTCTTCGCCGGGGTCCGGGTGGTCCTCACCTCCGAGGGCCTCATCACCTCGGCCATGGCCGGGCCGTACGGCGGTCAGGGCGAGAGCGGCGACTCGGGCCGCCTGGTGCGCACCCAGACGCTCCTCGGCGGCCTCAAGGGCAAGGTGTACGCCCACGACGAGGGCAAGCACGTGTACTACTCGGCCCACATCCTGGAGAAGGACGGCAACCAGCTCGGTGTGCTGCGCGCGGGCTTCGACCACGCGCCGAAGGACCAGGAGGTCTACCCGGAGGTCCTGGTCCGGGTGACTCTGGACTCGCGCGGCAAGCTCATGTCGTACGACGTGGACATGGGCGGCAGCGACAAGGGCACGGGCGGCAAGGGCACCGGCGGCAAGGGCACGGGCGGCAAGGGCAGCACCGGTACGCCCGGCAAGGGCGCTCCGGCCACCTCGACGCCCGCCCCGGCTCCGGCCGCCCAGACCGGTGCCACCGGCGTCCAGGTCGTTCCCAAGGGCGCGGTCGCGGCCGGGGCCGAGATCAAGGGCGGCGGCGACGACCACACCGTGCTCGTGGCGGGCGGCGCGGGTCTCGCCTCGGTCGGCGCGGCCGGGCTCGGGTTCGTCGCGCTGCGGCGCCGCGCGGGTGCGCGCGGCTGACGTCCTTCGCCGTCACCTCGTTCGGGGTGCCGCCACTCACCGTGGCGGCACCCCTTCGCGCGTCGCGGGCCGGGCGCGTCCGCGCCCTCTCTCTGCCCCGCTCGAACAGGTAGTGCACAATCGGCCCCATGACGAGCCCCACGCCGCCCGCCGAGCCCACCTACGCCGACCGCGTCTACCGCTCACCCGGCGGTATCGCCGGAGGCGCGCTGCTGCTCGCGCTCGGGCTGTGGCTGGCGGGGGACGCGATCGTACGGGGCCACGGCAGCGCGCCCTGGCTGGCGCTGGCCGGGCTGCTCTGCGGGGTGCCGCTGGTGTTCGCGTTCACCGTGCGCCCGGCCGTGTTCGCCAACGACGACCGGATGCGGGTGCGCAACCCGTTCCGGACGATCACGTTGCCGTGGGCGGCGGTGGCGGATGTGCGGGCCGGGTACTCCAGCGAGGTGTTCGACCAGGGCGGTACGAAGTACCAGCTGTGGTCGATCCCGGTGTCGCTGCGGCAGCGGAAGAAGGCCGCGCGGGCGCAGGGGCGGGCGTCTTCGACCGCGAGCGACGACGAGCCGCGGACCGCCGCGGCGGACCGCACGATCCGGGAACTTCGGGAGCTGGCGGAGCGGGGTGCGGGGCGGGACGGCGCGCAGGGTTCTGTGAGCGTCCGCTGGGCGTACGAGGTCATCGCGCCGGCGGTGGCGGGGGCGGTGCTGCTGGTGGTACTGCTGTCGGTGACCTGACCCGCCCCTGTTTGTGCCCGGGCTTTGTCTGCGGCTGAGTGGTGGGCCGCCCGCGCCCCTGCTTGTGCCCGGTCTGTGTCTGCGGCCCGGTGGTCGGCTGGTCGCGCAGTTCCCCGCGCCCCTGTTTGGGCCCGGTCTGTGTCTGCGGGCCGGTGGTCTTTTCTCGCGCAGTTCCCCGCGCCCCTGAAGGCGCCCCTGCGGGGCGATCGGGGGCGTGTGCTTTGTCTGCGGGCCGGTGGCCGGTTGCTCGCGCAGTTCCCCGCGCCCCTAAGGGCCTGTGGCTGAGCTGGTTTCTCCGGCTGACCCCTACCCCCTAGGGGCGCGGGGAACTGCGCGACCAGCCACCCACCGGCCCGCAGACGAAAGAGGGTTTGGGGGCGCGGGGAACTGCGCGAGAAGCGGCCACGGGCCGCAGGCGAAGGCGGGTTTGGGGGCGCGGGGAACTGCGCGAGCAACCCACCACGCACCCGCAGACAAAGGCCGGGCCAAACAGGGGCGCGGGGAACTGCGCGAGCAACCACCCACCGGGCCGCAGACAAAGGCCGGGCACAAGTCACGGAGGGCCCGGCCATACCAGGAGCATGTACGCGCCCAGCCACGCCGACGACAGCGCCATCCCCCCCAGCAGCACCAGCGCCACATGGCGTCTCGCCCGCGAGAGGGGGAGGGCCAGGGGGAGGAGGAGGGGGAAGCCGGGGAGGAGGAAGCGGGCCCGGGGGAAGTAGACGCCGCCACTGCCCAGCACCACCAGCAGCAGCACCGCCGAGAACGCCAGCAGCGCCGGCGGCTGCCGGTCCCCCAGGGTGAGCAGGAACAGGCCGCCCGCCAGGATCAGCACCAGCGAGACGGCCACCAGAAACAGGGACGGGGCGCGGTCGTAGACCAGCAGGGTGCGCAGTTCCCGCAGGGTGTCCGCGCCGCCGTCCCACTCGTTCTTCCAGAGCCGCTGCACCGCGAAGTAGCCGTCCCAGCGGCCGAGCCGCACCCCCACCCAGGCGACGAAGCCGAACCAGCCCAGGGGCGCGAGCAGCGCCCCCGTCACCGGGCCCCGGGCCGGCGCGCCGCGCCACAGCGCCGCCAGGGCCGCCGCCACGACGGCCGCTGCGACCGCGATACCGGTCGGCCGGGTCAGCCCCGCGAGCGAGGCCAGCGCCCCGGCCGCCGCCCAGCGGCCGGTCAGCACGCAGTACAGCGACCACGCGGCCAGCGCCGTGAAGAGCGACTCGGTGTAGCCCATCCACTGCACCACCGCCACCGGCAGCGCGCCCCACAGCACGGCGAGGACGGTGCCGGCCCGACGCCCGTACAGCCGGTCGCCCACCGCGAAGATCCCCCAGGCCGCGGCCGAGGAGCACACGACGGCGACGGCCAGGCCCACGCTCGCGCGCGACCCCGGCGTCACGGCGGCGACCGCCTTGATCACGGCCGGGTAGAGCGGGAAGAACGCCAGGTTGTTGTGGTTGAGCCGGGTGCCGAGCTCATGGTCGTAGCCGTGGTCGGCGATGCCCAGGTACCAGTGCGAGTCCCACGAGGTGGCGAGCGTCGGCCACACGCCGTGGTGCTGGAGGTGTGCCCACCGGGCGAGGACCGCGAGGCCGAGCAGCCGTACCGCGAGATGGCCGAGCAGCGCGGGCGCGGCCCGGGCGAACGCGGCCCGGGCCGTGGCCCCCAGGAAACGGAGACCGTCCCCGCCGCCCTGCCCCAGGGGGCTGCGGGCTGCGGGGACGGCACGGCGGCCCGTACGGCTGTGCGTAGGGGCCGCCGGTGAGACGGTCGGGGGCACGGCGGTGCTCCTGGGCTCGGCGGGCGGTTCCGGGCCACCCTTTCTCGGATGATCCGGAAAGGCCGGGGAGCGCTGCGCCGGACGCCGTACGGGATTCACTCGTCGGAGCGAACCCGCGCCACTGTGAACCCGCGCCGCCGCGAAGCCCGGCCGTCGTGAAGCCCGGCCGTCGTGAAGCCCCCGCGCCGCGAAGCCCCCGCGTCAGATGCCCGCTGCCGCCGCCAGATCCCGCTTGATGCCCGCCAGCAGCTCCGTCGCCTTCGCCCGGGCCTCGGCCAGCGGCGCCCCGGCGGAGGCCACCGGGACCACCACCTCCAGGTAGCACTTGAGCTTCGGCTCGGTGCCGCTGGGGCGGACGATCACCCGGGCGCCTTCGAGGTAGTAGCGCAGACCGTCGGTCGGCGGCAGCTCCTCGGTGCCCTCGGTGAGGTCCTCGGCCCTGGTGACCGCCAGGCCCGCCAGCGACGTCGGCGGCTTCTCGCGCAGCCGCCGCATCGCGTCGGAGATGACCGACAGGTCCTCCACCCGCACCGGCAGCTGGTCGGTGGCGTGCAGTCCGTGCCGTACGGCCAGGTCGTCCAGCAGGTCCTGGAGCGTGCGCCCCTGCTCCTTCAGGACGGACGCGAGCTCCGCGACGAGCAGGGCGGCGGTGATGCCGTCCTTGTCGCGTACGCCGCCGGGGTCGACGCAGTAGCCCAGCGCCTCCTCGTACCCGTACCGCAGGTCCTCCACGCGGGCGATCCACTTGAAGCCGGTCAGCGTCTCCTCGTAGCCCAGGCCCGCCGCCTCGGCGATCCGGCCGAGCAGCGAGGACGAGACGATCGACTCGGCGAAGACGCCGCTCACGCCCCGGTCCACCAGGTGCTGGGCGAGCAGCGAGCCGACCTCGTCGCCGCGCAGCATCCGCCAGCCGCCCTCCACCGACGCGTCCGGCACGGCGACCGCGCAGCGGTCCGCGTCCGGGTCGTTGGCGATGACGATGTCCGGGCCGACGGCGCGCGCGGCCTCGAAGGCGAGGTCCATCGCGCCCGGCTCCTCCGGGTTGGGGAACGCCACCGTCGGGAACGCCGGGTCCGGGTCGGCCTGCTCGGCCACCAGCGCCGGCGGCGGGAAGCCCGCCCGGGCGAAGGCCGCCGTCAGGACGTCCTTGCCGACGCCGTGCATGGCCGTGTAGACGACGCGGGCGGTGCGCGGGGACCCGGGGGTCAGCACCGTGTCCGTACGCGCCAGATAGGCCTCCAGGACCTCCTCGCCCAGCGTCTCCCAGCCGTTGTCCGGACGGGGGACGTCGGCGAGCGAGGCGACCGCGGCGATCTCGGCGGCGATCTCGGCGTCGGCGGGCGGCACGATCTGGGAGCCGTCGCCGAGGTAGACCTTGTAGCCGTTGTCGCGCGGCGGGTTGTGGCTCGCGGTGACCTCGACGCCGGCGACGGCGCCCAGGTGCCTTATCGCGTACGCGAGCACGGGCGTCGGCAGCGGGCGCGGCAGCACGACCGCCTTCAGGCCCGCGCCGGTCATCACGGCGGCCGTGTCGCGCGCGAAGTCGGCCGACTTGTAGCGCGCGTCGTAGCCGACGACGACCAGGCCGTCGCCCTGGCCCTTGGCCTTCAGGTAGGCGGCGAGCCCGGCGGCGGCGCGGATGACGACCGAGCGGTTCATCCGCATCGGCCCGGCGCCCAGCTCGCCGCGCAGCCCGGCGGTGCCGAACTGGAGCGTGCCGCCGAACCGGACGGCGAGCTCGTCGAGCTCCTCGTTGTCGATGAGCTTGGCCAGCTCCTCGCGCGTCTCGCTGTCCGGGTCCTCGGCCAGCCAGGCCTTGGCCCGCGCGATCAGGTCCTGCGTCACGTCGACATCCCTTCCGGTACGGATCAGGCTCAGATGCGGTCGAGTACCCGGGTCAGCAGCGAGCCCATGCGCGCCGCCGAGTCACGGCCGGCCTGGAGCACCTCTTCGTGGTTGAGGGGCTCGCCGCTCAGGCCCGCGGCCAGGTTGGTCACCAGCGAGATGCCCAGCACCTCGGCGCCGGCCTCGCGGGCCGCGATGGCCTCCAGGACGGTCGACATGCCGACCAGGTCGCCACCGAGCACCCGGACCATGTTGATCTCGGCCGGGGTCTCGTAGTGCGGGCCGGGGAACTGGACGTAGACGCCCTCCTCCAGCGACGAGTCGACCTCCTTGCACAGCGCGCGCAGCCGCGGCGAGTACAGGTCGGTGAGGTCCACGAAGTTGGCGCCGATGATCGGGGACGCGGCCGTGAGGTTGATGTGGTCGCTGATCAGGACGGGCTGGCCCGGGCGCATGCCCTCGCGCAGACCGCCGCAGCCGTTGGTGAGCACGACGGTCTTGCAGCCGGCGGCGACGGCGGTGCGCACGCCGTGCGAGACGGCGGCGACGCCGCGACCCTCGTAGAAGTGCGTACGGCCGAGGAAGACCAGCGCGCGCTTCTCGCCGATCCGGTACGAGCGGATCTTGCCGCCGTGGCCCTCGACGGCGGGCGGCGGGAAGCCGGGCAGCTCGGTGACCGGGAACTCGGCCTCGGGCTCGCCGAGCGCGTCGACGGCCGGCGCCCAGCCGGAGCCCATCACCAGGGCGACGTCGTGGGTCTCGGCGCCGGTCAGCTCGCGCAGGCGCGCGGCGGCGGCGTCGGCGGCGGCGTGGGGGTCGCCCTGGATGTTGTCCGGAATAACAGATGCGTTCACGACGACGAGGGTAACCGCTGGATTCCTACGCGCGTAGATGACTGGCGGCACAAGGGTTGGATCGTTGTCTTGTCGTTTCCGACGACAACGCGAAATGCGGGGGTTGGGGGGCGGGGGTTCTGCGTTTGTCCGCGGGCCGGTGGCCGGTTGCCCGCGCAGTTCCCCGCGCCCCTGAAAACCTTCGTACGTCTGCGGGCCGGTGGCCGGTTGCCCGCGCAGTTCCCCGCGCCCCTGAAAACCCTCGTTCGTCTGCGGGCCGGTGGCCGGTCGCTCGCGCCGTTCCCCGCGCCCCTGGAAACCCTCGTTCGTCTGCGGGTTGTGGCCGGTTGCTCGCGCCGTTCCCCGCGCCCCTTAAGGCGCTGTGGCTGAGCTGGGTTTTCCGGCTGTGGTCGGCCCCCTGGGGGCGCGGGGAACTGCGCGAGAGGCGGCCGCGGGCCGCAGACGAAAGCGGGTTTAGGGGCGCGGGGAACTGCGCGAGCAACCGGCCACCGGCCCGCAGACGAAGGCCGGGCACAAGAGGGGGCGCGGGCTAGCAGGGTCTCTTGCGGAGTTCCATGACGTAGTCGTGCGGCGCCCCCGCCGACTCGGCGGCGTCGGCGAGCTCGCCGAGGTACCGCGCCGACGGCAACCCGCCCTCGTACGCGTTCAGCACGTACACCCACGCCGGCTCCTCCCCGTCCAGCGTGTCCACCCGCACCCGCATCCGGCGGTAGATGTCCAGGCCGACGCCCTCCCAGCGGTCCATGGAGTCCTCGTCCAGGGACGCGATGTCGTACAGGGCGACGAACACCTGGGAGCGCGGTGCCTCCACGATCGTGGCGAGGGCGCCCTCCCAGCCCATCTGCTCCCCGCCGAACGTCAGCCGCCAGCCGTTGAGCCAGCCGGTGCCGCGCAGCGGTGAGTGCGGTGCGCGGCGCGTCATCAGCCGCGGATCCATGTTGCCGGCGTACGCGGCGTAGAGCGACATGGTGTCGAGGGTACGACAGCGGCCCACGGGCGCCCGCGTGAGAACGGCACACGGGTGTGACAGCCGTATGGCGCCCCGGGGACGAAGCATCTTGAAGCGTGCGGGACAATGAGTGACGTACTGCATTTCCTCAATGCGAGGCGGACTTTTTCGTGACCCGGATCGTGATCATCGGTGGCGGACCCGGCGGATACGAGGCGGCCCTGGTGGGCGCCCAACTCGGCGCGGAGGTGACCGTCGTCGACTGCGACGGTCTGGGCGGAGCGTCGGTGCTGACCGACTGCGTGCCGTCGAAGACTCTGATCGCGACGGCCGAGGTGATGACCACCTTCGACTCTTCGTACGAGGAGTTGGGCATCCTGGTCGCCGACGACACCCCGCCCGAGGAGCAGTCCGCCCGGGTGGTCGGCGTGGACCTCGGCAAGGTGAACCGGCGTGTCAAGCGGCTCGCCCTCGCCCAGTCGCACGACATCACCGCCTCCGTGACCCGGGCCGGCGCCCGGGTGCTGCGCGGGCGCGGCAAGCTCGGCGGCCCGCAGGGCATCGACGGCACCCGGGACGTCATCGTCACGGCCGCCGACGGCAGCGAGGAGATCCTCACCGCCGACGCTGTGCTGATCGCCACCGGCGGGCACCCGCGCGAGATCCCGGACGCGCTGCCGGACGGCGAGCGCATCCTGAACTGGACCCAGGTCTACGACCTGGACGAGCTGCCCGAAGAGCTGATCGTGGTCGGCTCCGGCGTGACCGGCGCCGAGTTCGCCGGCGCGTACCAGGCGCTGGGCTCCAAGGTCACCCTGGTCTCGTCCCGCGACCGGGTGCTGCCCGGCGAGGACCCGGACGCGGCGGCCGTCCTGGAGGACGTCTTCCGCCGCCGCGGCATGAACGTCATGGCCCGCTCCCGCGCCCAGTCCGCCAAGCGCGTCGGCGACCGGGTCGAGGTCACGCTCTCCGACGGCCGGGTCATCAGCGGTACGCACTGCCTGATGGCGGTCGGCGCGATCCCGAACACCGCCGGGATGAACCTGGAGGAGTCCGGCGTCAAGCTGCTCGACTCCGGTCACATCTGGACCGACAAGGTCTCGCGCACGTCCTCGCCCGGTGTGTACGCGGCCGGTGACGTCACCGGCATCTTCGCGCTCGCCTCGGTCGCGGCCATGCAGGGCCGTATCGCGATGTACCACTTCCTGGGCGACGCGGTGGCCCCGCTGAACCTGAAGACGGTCTCCTCGAACGTCTTCACCGACCCGGAGATCGCCACCGTCGGCTACTCGCAGGCCGACGTGGACGCGGGCAAGATCGACGCGCGCGTGGTGAAGCTGCCGCTGCTGCGCAACCCGCGTGCCAAGATGCAGGGCATCCGGGACGGCTTCGTCAAGATCTTCTGCCGCCCCGGCACCGGCATCGTGGTCGGCGGCGTGGTCGTCTCGCCGCGCGCCTCGGAGCTGATCCACCCCATCTCGATCGCGGTCGACAACAACCTGACCGTCGAGCAGATCGCCAACGCGTTCACGGTCTACCCGTCCCTGTCGGGTTCGATCGCAGAGGTCGCCCGCCAGCTGCACACCCGCAAGCGGGCGGGCGAGGCGTAACCAGGGCGCACGGGAGCGGTACGGCGTGGGACAAGGCGCCCGGGAGGGCGCCTATACCACTTCGTGGACACCTCTGTGCACACCTTCTGTTATTCGGCGCAAACTGCTGAAAACAATCGGCCGCTCAGGTTACTGTCAGTTTCGTGTTCGCTGCAGAACGTCGCCAATTGATCCTCGAAATGGTGCGGGCCAACGGAGCGGTGTCGCTCCGGGAGCTCGCCCGCGTCGTCCAGACCTCCGAAGTGACCGTACGGCGGGACGTGCGGGCGCTGGAGGCGGAAGGACTCCTCGACCGCCGGCACGGCGGTGCGGTACTGCCGGGCGGGTTCACGCGAGAGTCCGGCTTCCCGCAGAAATCCCATCTCGCGACCGCGGAGAAGACGGCCATCGCCGACCTCGCCGCGGGCCTGGTCGAAGAGGGCGAGGCCATCGTGGTCGGCGCGGGGACGACCACGCAGGAGCTGGCCCGCCGGCTCGCCCGCGTCCCCGGTCTGACCGTCGTCACCAACTCCCTGCTCGTCGCCCAGGCCCTCGCCCACGCCAACCGCGTGGAGGTCGTCATGACCGGGGGCACCCTGCGCGGCTCCAACTACGCGCTGGTGGGCAGCGGGGCCGAGCAGTCCCTCCAGGGGCTGCGGGTCTCGCGGGCCTTCCTCTCCGGGAGCGGGCTGACCGCCGAGCGCGGTCTGTCCACGTCCAACATGCTCTCGGCGAGCGTGGACCGGGCCCTGGTGCAGGCCGCCGCCGAGGTCGTCGTCCTCGCCGACCACACCAAGCTCGGCACCGACACCATGTTCCAGACGGTGCCGACGGACGTGATCACGCGCCTGGTCACCGACGAGCCCCCCGGCCACGACGACCGCGCCGCCACCGAGCTCCAGGCCCTGGCCGACCAGGGCGTGCAGATCGCGGTGGCCGGCACGGGGTCCGGCGGCGAGGGCGTCCCACCGGGGCGCCAGCCCCGCCGGGACGTGCCCGTGCCGGGCCAGCGCCGCAGCCATGTGCCGGGGGCGGGACCACAGTTGCGCAGTGCCGCGTCGCTGGGCGACCAGGGCCCCGGGGACCGGGCGAGAGTGGCTGACCTGCGTCGCCGCTGAGCGCGTTGCGGGAAAAGGGCTCGTCCGGCTGCGGCCCGTCGGTGGCTGGTCGGGCCCACGCGGCGGAGCCGCATATGTCACACCCCCGCGCCCCGTACGGGGCGCGGGACCGCATGCCCGGCCACAATTGATCCGGCCACCTACGGCTTCAGGCCCCGCAACGTCAGCGCCAGCAGCCGGTCCGCCAACTCCGGGTCGTCCGGTGCCTGTTCGGCCGCCAGCGCGATCGCGTTGGTGAGCTGCATCAGGTCGCCGATCGTCACATCGACCCGTACGGAACCGGCCAGCTGGGCCCGTTCCAGCAGGGCGCTGCCCGCCTCACGCATCGGCGTGCTGCACTGCGCCAGGGCCGAACTGTCGTCGTGCGACGCCGACATGAGGGCGCGCGCCACCCCTCGGTACTCACCCGTATGAGTGATGATGGCGCGCAGCCACTCCACGAGCGCCGTGCACGGCTGTGCGGAGTCGAGCAACTCCCGGGAGCGCGCGAGGAGGACGTCCACCTCGCTCTGGAAGATCGCGCTCATCAGCGCGTGCCGGTTCGGGAAGTGCCGGTAGAGGGTGCCGATCCCGACGCCCGCGCGCTTGGCCACGTCTTCGAGCGAGGCGTCCGTCCCGTGCTCCGCGAACGCGCTCCTCGCCACGCCCAGGAGCCGCTCGTAGTTGCGGCGCGCGTCGGCACGCATGGGCCTCGTCGTCATACCCCAAGGATGCCCGAAGCGGACGCTCAGGGGGCGGCCCGGTACCGGTCCAGTGCGCGGGCCCGCTCGTGGAAGGGGATGCGCGAGAACCGCGACACCAGCGTCCACATCCGCCGCTCCTCGGCGAGCTCCTTGGGCAGGACCAGGCCCAGCGACTCGGCCAGCGGCTTGCGGCCCGCGTTGACCAGGGCGCGTACGGCCGCCGCCCACTCGTCGGTCGCGGCCACCGCGGCCCGGTACCAGAGCGGCACCAGGGCCACCAGGACCCCGGCCGACGTCAGCAGCGCCGGTACGTCGGCGGAGGCGGCCGGGAGCGTCGCGAGCGCGGCCACGGCGACCGCCGTGTGCCCGGCGAGCAGCGCCACGAAGAAGTCCACGCTGGTGCGCGCCAGGTCAACCTGGCGGCAGAGCTTGTCGGGCGCGGCTCCGGTCAGCTCGTTCGACAGGAGCTGGGTGTCCAGGCAGTACCGGTTCTGCCCGTACTCCTCGAAGCGGCGGATCGCGTTGCCCAGCCGGGTCGGGGCGATCTGCGCCGGGTCCACCGGGAAGCGGTTCAGCCGCTCCTGGAGCAGCCCGCGCTGCGCCGAGGTCCGCCGCCGGTCCTTGCGGACGGCCCGGGCCAGGCGTGGATCGCCGCGTACGCGCAGGAGGTCGGCGGCCGCGAGCGGGCCGGGCGCGGCCCCGTCGCGCACGCGCCGCTCCAGACCGAGCAGCAGCGTCCGGTCGGCGAGCGCGCCGCGCGCGGCCCGCGCACGCCGGCACCCGGCCTCGTAGGCACGGGCGGGCCACAGCACGTACCCCTCCAGGAAGCGGTAGAGCAGGTTCTGGAGCGCGCTGAGAACCAGGCCGCCCAGGAGCGCGGCGGTCACCAGCGCCAGCATCGGGCCGGGCGCGTTGTCCGGCCACAACCGCCGGGCGACGGCCGTGCGGCGCAGACTCGGCGCGACGGCGAGGGCGAGGACGCCCAGGTTGAGGGCGGTCGGCAGGATCCACCCCACGAGTAGCGTCCAGGCGCCGCCCAGCACTCCCTTGGCGATGTCACCCAAGGTCGTCGTCTTCCCAGGAGTCGTCGTCGGGGTTGGTGGTGGGGCCGGGGGAGGTGTGGTGGGTGGTGCCGTGGGCCTGGGAGCCGGTGGCGACGGTGCCGCCGCTCATGCTGCCGATGTAGATGCCGGTGTTGCCGTACGCCTCCTGCCACCGGTCGTCGAGACCGGGCGCGGACAGTCCCCGCTCGCGTAGTTCCTGGCGTACGGCGTCGAGGACCAGGAGGTGCACGGTCCGCGAGATCCTTTGGGCCTCGGCGGCGGCCAGCGGTGGGAGGTCCGGCTCGGCGGCCAGCTCGCGGATGGAGAGGTGCGGGCCGTCGGGCGGACGGTGTGCGGGGGGCGACGACAGCCGCCGCGCCCGGCGGACCGGCCAGGCGGCCAGCTCGGCCAGGAGCTGACCGGGGATCGCGGGCACCGCGCCGAGCGGGACGAGCCGGGCCCCGGGGCCGCCCGGCGCCGTGAACTCCCGGCGCACCGGTGGCAGGGCGCAGGTGACCTGCTGGACGAAGAGGACCGGGCCGTCCCGCCGGATCTGTACGAAGACGGTGGTCAGCCGGGGGCCCAGGCCGCGCGAGACGATCCGCAGCCAGCGGATGGAGTCGGGGAGCCCCTCGGTGCGTGGGTGCGACAGCCCCCGGGGAGGCGCTTCCTGCTCCGGCAGCAGGAAGCGCTCTTCGACCTGGGTGGCCAGACCGGGCACGGCCCGCACGGCCCGCGCGGCGCGTGCCAGTGCGTGCGACACGTCGAAAGCGCCGGGTCGGCCGCGCACTTCGGTCGCCAGCGCCAGCGAGTCCAGTACCGCTCCCGATCCGAGGAACGGGGTGGGGTCCCGGTGGACCACCAGCGCTGACGTCTGGTCGGCGAGGACGAGCGCGCCGCTCCCACGAACCGGCGGGGGCCGTGTCGAGCCGCTGTACGCGGACGACCCGATGAACCGCAGCCGCCTTTCGACCGCCGCCCGGTGCGCCCCGGCCACGGCGGCGATCAGTACGGGGCCCGCCAGCGCGGCGGTGGCCCGGGGCCAGTCGGTGGTCCGGGCACCCGCCACCGCGAGTGCCAGGGAGCCGGCCAGCACCGAGCCGCCCAGCACCCGCAGGGCGGCTGCCGTGACCCGGGCCGACGGGCGACGCGCCGGGCGCAGGGCCGCCGCGCCGGACAGGGCCGCACACCCGGCCGCGTACAGCGCGAACAGCCAGCCCGCGAAGAGGAATCCGGCGATCCACAGGAGCGCCATCGGCACGGCCCAGCGCAGCGCCGTCCGGCGGGCGTCCAGCGCCTCGGCGAGCACGGCGGCCGTGTCGACGTCGTACGCCGGTGCGCTGTACCGCTCCTCGTGCTCGTGCAACTCGTTGAGGACGGCGTTGCGGTAGCGGGGGTCCAGATGGACCCCGGCCCGCAACTGCCAGGTGACGGACGGTGGTTGCTGCGACACCGGCGAAGCGTATCGCCGCCCCCACGGCCGAGGCCCCCGCCGGAGCGAACCGGCGAGGGCCTCGACTGATCAACTCCGTACGGGAGTTCAGTCCTTGATCTCGCAGATCGCCGCACCCGAGGTGACCGAGGCGCCGACCTCCGCCGCGAGGCCCTTGACGGTGCCGGAGCGGTGGGCGTTGAGGGGCTGTTCCATCTTCATGGCTTCGAGGACGACGATGAGGTCGCCTTCCTTGACCTCCTGGCCCTCTTCGACGGCGACCTTGACGATCGTGCCCTGCATCGGGGACGCGAGGGTGTCGCCGGAGGCCGCCGAGCCCGCCTTCTTGGTGGCGCGGCGCTTGGGCTTGGCTCCGGCGGCGAGGCCGGTACGCGCGAGCGACATGCCGAGCGAGGAGGGCAGGGAGACTTCGAGCCGCTTGCCGCCGACCTCGACCACGACCGTCTCGCGACCCGCCTCCTCGTCCGCCTCGGCGTCGGCCGGGGCGGCGAAGGGCTTGATCTCGTTGACGAACTCGGTTTCGATCCAGCGGGTGTGGACGGTGAAGGGGTCGGTGGAGCCGGTGAGTTCGGGGGCGAAGGCGGGGTCCTTGACGACGGCGCGGTGGAAGGGGATGGCGGTGGCCATGCCTTCGACCTGGAACTCTTCCAGGGCGCGGGCGGCGCGCTGGAGGGCCTGGGCGCGGGTGGCGCCGGTGACGATGAGCTTGGCGAGCAGGGAGTCCCAGGCCGGGCCGATCACGCTGCCGGATTCCACGCCCGCGTCAAGGCGCACGCCGGGGCCGGTGGGCGGGGCGAAGGTGGTGACGGTGCCGGGGGCGGGCAGGAAGCCTCGGCCGGGGTCCTCGCCGTTGATGCGGAACTCGATGGAGTGGCCGCGCAGCTCGGGGTCGTCGTAGCCGAGTTCCTCGCCGTCGGCGATGCGGAACATCTCGCGGACCAGGTCGATGCCGGCGACTTCTTCGGTGACGGGGTGTTCGACCTGGAGGCGGGTGTTGACTTCCAGGAAGGAGATGGTGCCGTCGGTGCCGACGAGGAACTCCACGGTCCCGGCGCCGACGTAGCCGGCCTCCTTCAGGATCGCCTTGGAGGAGGAGTACAGCTCCGCCAGCTGGGCCTCGGACAGGAACGGGGCGGGGGCTTCCTCGACGAGTTTTTGGTGGCGGCGCTGGAGGGAGCAGTCGCGGGTGGAGACGACGACGACGTTGCCGTGGGTGTCGGCCAGGCACTGGGTCTCGACGTGGCGGGGCTTGTCGAGGTAGCGCTCGACGAAGCATTCGCCGCGTCCGAAGGCGGCGACGGCCTCGCGGACGGCCGATTCGTAGAGTTCGGGGACTTCTTCGAGGGTGCGGGCGACTTTGAGGCCGCGTCCGCCGCCGCCGAAGGCGGCCTTGATGGCGATGGGCAGGCCGTGCTGTTCGGCGAAGGCGACGACTTCGTCGGCGCCGGAGACGGGGTCGGGGGTGCCGGCGACGAGGGGGGCTCCGGCGCGCTGGGCGATGTGGCGGGCGGCGACCTTGTCGCCGAGGTCGCGGATGGCCTGCGGGGGCGGGCCGATCCAGGTGAGGCCGGCGTCGAGGACGGCCTGGGCGAAGTCGGCGTTCTCGGAGAGGAAG
>NZ_BAAACA010000008.1:0-8717 GCF_039521265.1 Streptomyces crystallinus
GGCGGGCTGCGCGGGAGCCGGGGCGGGGGCCGCGGCCGGAGCCGGGGCGGCCTGGGCGGGAGCGGCGGGCGCGGCACCGGCGGCGCCGATGACGGCCAGCTTGGCGCCGACCTCGGCGGTCTCGTCCTCGCCGACGACGATCTCCAGGAGCACACCGGCGACCGGGGCGGGGATCTCGGTGTCGACCTTGTCGGTGGAGACCTCGAGGAGCGGCTCGTCCTCGGCGACCTCCTCGCCGACCTGCTTCAGCCAGCGGGTGACGGTGCCCTCGGTGACGGACTCGCCGAGCGCGGGCAGGACGACGTCGGTGCCCTCGGCGGAGCCACCGCCGGAAGCGGCCTCGGCCGTGGGGGCGGGGGCGGGGGCCTGCGCCTCGGTGGAGGGCGTGGCCTGCGGGGCCTCCTGCGCCGGGGCGGCGGGGGCCTCGGCCTGGGCCGGGGCCTCGGCGGCGGCCGGAGCGCCGCTGCCGTCGTCGATGATCGCCAGCTCGGCGCCGACCTCGACGGTCTCGTCCTCGGCCACCTTGATGGAGGCCAGGATGCCGGAGGCCGGGGCCGGGATCTCGGTGTCGACCTTGTCGGTCGAGACCTCGAGCAACGGCTCGTCGGCCTCGACGCGCTCGCCCTCGGCCTTCAGCCAGCGGGTGACGGTGCCCTCGGTGACGCTCTCGCCGAGCGCCGGAAGGGTTACGGAAACCGACATGGTTTCAGTTTCTCCTTACAGAATTGCGGAAGTGGTCGTCGCGCCCGAGGGCAATTAGTCGTGGGAGTGCAGCGGCTTGCCGGCCAGCGCCAGGTGCGCCTCGCCGAGGGCCTCGTTCTGCGTCGGGTGCGCGTGGATGAGCTGCGCGACCTCGGCCGGCAGAGCCTCCCAGTTGTAGATCAGCTGGGCCTCGCCGACCTGCTCGCCCATACGGTCACCGACCATGTGGACGCCGACCACGGCACCGTCCTTGACCTGGACGAGCTTGATCTCGCCCGCGGTCTTGAGGATCTTGCTCTTGCCGTTGCCCGCGAGGTTGTACTTCAGAGCGACGACCTTGTCCGCGCCGTAGATCTCCTTGGCCTTGGCCTCGGAGATGCCGACGGAGGCGACCTCGGGGTGGCAGTACGTCACGCGCGGCACACCGTCGTAGTCGATCGGCACGGTCTTGAGACCGGCCAGCCGCTCCGCCACCAGGATGCCCTCGGCGAAGCCGACGTGCGCGAGCTGGAGGGTCGGGACGAGGTCACCGACGGCCGAGATGGTCGGCACGTTGGTGCGCATGTACTCGTCGACCAGGACGTAGCCGCGGTCCATCGCGACGCCCTGCTCCTCGTAACCGAGGCCCTGCGAGACCGGGCCGCGGCCGATGGCGACGAGGAGGACCTCGGCCTCGAACTCCTTGCCGTCGGCCAGCGTGACCTTGACGCCGTTCTGGGTGTACTCGGCCTTCTGGAAGAAGGTGCCCAGGTTGAACTTGATGCCGCGCTTGCGGAACGCGCGCTCGAGAAGCTTGGAGGAGTTCTCGTCCTCGGCCGGGACGAGGTGCTTGAGGCCCTCGACGACGGTGACGTCGGTGCCGAAGGACTTCCACGCCGAGGCGAACTCGACGCCGATGACGCCGCCGCCCAGGATGATCGCGGACTGCGGGACGCGGTCCAGGGTCAGCGCGTGGTCCGAGGAGATGATCCGGTTGCCGTCGATCTCCAGGCCCGGCAGCGACTTCGGCACGGAGCCGGTCGCCAGGAGGACGTGGCGGCCCTGGACGCGCTGCCCGTTGACGTCGACCGAGGTGGCGGAGGAGAGCTTGCCCTCGCCCTCGATGTACGTCACCTTGCGGGAGGCGACCAGACCCTGGAGGCCCTTGTAGAGGCCCGAGATCACGTCGTCCTTGTACTTGTGGACGGCCGCGATGTCGATGCCCTCGAAGGTGGCCTTGACACCGAACTGCTCGGCCTCGCGCGCCTGGTCGGCGATCTCACCGGCGTGCAGCAGGGCCTTGGTCGGGATGCAGCCGTTGTGCAGGCAGGTGCCGCCGAGCTTGTTCTTCTCGATCAGTGCGACGTCCAGGCCCAGCTGCGCTCCGCGCAGGGCCGCGGCGTAGCCGCCACTGCCACCGCCGAGGATCACTAGGTCGAAAACGGTGCTGGCGTCGTTCGCCACGTCACGTCCTCCATGCATGTGCGCCGGGCGCCGGTCCCGGGACCGGGCGGCGGCTGGTGTTCGGCCGCTGTCTTCGTCGGCCCTGTGGTGGGGGCCCTGTCCTGCCGAGAACCCATCTTCGCACTTGTTGCCGGAAGGCGGGACGCGGGGCCGGGCTCTGAGACACGCGATCGTCCTCGCGGGAGGGCGATCGACGGGTGCGTACCTCCGGATTTCGTCCAGAGCGGAATCCGGACGGATACGGGGGAGGAACACGGACGGCCTCGGGCGTATGCCCGAGGCCGTCCGAGTCATCCGGTGTCAGCCCAGCTCGCCGTCGGCGGTGCGCTCGGCCAGACGGACCAGGGTGCGCACCGCGGAGCCGGTGCCGCCCTTGGGGGTGTAGCCGAACGGGGCGCCCTCGTTGTAGGCCGGGCCCGCGATGTCCAGGTGGGCCCAGGTGATGCCCTCGCCCACGAACTCCTTCAGGAACAGACCGGCCACCAGGCCGCCGCCCATCCGCTCGCCCATGTTGGCGATGTCGGCGGTCGGGGAGTCCATGCCCTTGCGCAGGTCGGCGGGGAGCGGCATCGGCCAGGACTGCTCGCCGGCCTCCTCGGCCGTCTCGTGGACGGCGGTGCGGAAGGCGTCGTCGTTGGCCATCACACCGAAGGTGCGGCTGCCGAGCGCCATCATCATGGCGCCGGTCAGGGTCGCCACGTCGACGATCGCGTCCGGCTTCTCCTCGGAGGCCTTGGCCAGCGCGTCGGCCAGCACCAGCCGGCCCTCGGCGTCGGTGTTGAGGACCTCGACGGTCTTGCCGCTGTACATGCGCAGCACGTCGCCCGGGCGGGTGGCGGTGCCGGAGGGCATGTTCTCGGCGAGCGCCAGCCAGCCGGTGACGTTCACCTTCAGACCGAGGCGGGCGGCCGTGACGACGGCGGCGAAGACGGCGGCGGCGCCGGCCATGTCGCACTTCATCGTCTCGTTGTGGCCGGCCGGCTTCAGCGAGATGCCGCCCGAGTCGTAGGTGATGCCCTTGCCGACGAAGGCGAGGGTCTTCGCCGCCTGCGGGTGGGTGTAGCCGATGCGGACCAGACGGGGGCCGTTGGCGGAGCCGACGCCGACGCCGAGGATGCCGCCGTAGCCGCCCTTGGTGAGCGCCTTCTCGTCGAGTACCTGGACCTTGACGCCGTGCTCCTTGCCGGCCGCGGTGGCGACCGCGGCGAAGGATTCGGGGTAGAGGTCGTTGGGCGGGGTGTTCACCAGGTCGCGGGCGCGGTTCAGCTCCGCGGCCAGCGCGATGGCGCGCTCGGCGGCGGCCTTGTGAGCCTTGTCACGCGGCTTGGCGCCGATCAAGGCGATTTCGGCCAGTGGCGCCTTCGCCCCCTTGCCGCCGTCCTGGTACGCGGTGAAGGCGTACGCACCGAGCAGCGCGCCCTCCGCGATGGCCGCCACGTCCTCGGCCGCCTCCACGGGCAGCGCGAACGCGGCCTTCTTGGTGCCGGTGAGCGCACGGGCCGCGGAACCGGCGGCGGAGCGCAGCACCTCGGTGGCGAACGCCTCGTCCTTCGCCGGAGCCGTGCCGAGTCCGACGGCCAGCACGACCGGCGCCTTCAGGCCGGACGGCGACGGCACCTTGGTCGCCTCGCCCTCGGCACCCGAGGCACCCAGGGTCTCCAGAACGCCGGCGAGCTTGCCGCCGAACGCCTTGTCCACGGCCTCGGCGCCCGGCGCGACGACCAGACCCCCCTTGGGCCCGGTGCCCTTGGCGATGCCGACGACCACGGCGTCGGCGCGCAGCGTCGCGGCACCGGCAGTGCTGAGAGTCAGAGCAGTCACGGTGGTGAAGTCTCTCTTCCGTTGAGTTTCCGAGCCGAGGGATGGGTCGGCTGTGCCCCGGCGCATCGTAATTCGGCCGAGTTGGGCGCGGATACGAGCGTACGCGCGCCGCTGCGCTTCGATCACGGCGGCGGCAATTCACTCATCCGTGGTGTCTCTTCAACGTTTCCCCGCCAGACTGTGAGAGCTCAGTCACACTCGGCCCGTTCGGGCAAGGGCGCACGGGGCTCCTTTGCATCATCTCCACAGGTCCTCCCATGCGCGCACGCATACGGAAGGGCCCCCATGAGGGGGGAACGTTGAAGAAGGCGAACCGTTCGAGCACGGGCAGAACCACGGCGGCGCTGCTCACCGCCGGCCTGCTGGTCGCCGGTATACCCGCGGCCGGGGCCGCGACCGCTGTGCCCGCGCGCATCGACCTCAAGGTGCTCGTCCTGGACGACGGGGGCAGCGCGGTGGACGCGCTGGCCGCCCAGCTCAGGAGTATCGGACTGCCGTACCGGACGGTGAAGCTGGGCGACGCGGGCCGGCCCACGGTCGACGCGGCGTTCCTCAGCGACACCGTGAACGGGCGGCCGCGCGCCAAGTTCCAGGGCGTCGTCGCGCCCAACGAGATCCCGTTCGGCTCCGCCGACGCCCCCGAGCAGACCGCGCTCACGGCGTACGAGAAGACCTTCGGCATCCGCCAGATCGACGCCTACACCTGGGCCCACCCCGAGGTCGGGCTCGACTACACGGACCAGAACGGCGGTTGGGCCGGGGTGCTCGACGGCGCGCGGACCCAGGTCACCGCCGACGGCCTGAAGGGGCCGTTCGGCTACCTGGACGGAACGGTCCTCTTCGAGGACAACTCGGCCTCGGTGTCGGAGAGCTACGGCTACGCGGCCCACCCCCGGGAGGGCTACACCAGCTATCTCACCGCGCCCACCGGCGGCTCCCTGGTCGGGGCCTACACCCACGACGGACGCAGCGAACTGGTCGTCACCTTCGCCTACAACCAGTACCAGGAGCAGTTCAAGGCGCTGGCCCGGGGCATGGTCGAGTGGCTGACCCAGGGCGTACACCTGGGGCAGAGCCGCAACTACTTCGCGGTCCACGTCGACGACGTCCTCGCGCCGGACGCCCGCTGGGACAGCACGGGCAACTGCACGCCCGGCGACCTCGACTGCGTCGGGGGAGGCAGCGGGACGGACGACATCCGGATGACGGCCGCCGACGCGCAGTACGCCGCCCAGTGGGAGCAGGCCAGCGGCTTCACCCTCGACCTGCTGTACAACGCGGGCTCCGGCGAGGAGTGGAAGGCCGAGCACGGCGGCACCGACGCGCTCACCACCCAGCTCCTCGCCGACCGGGCGAAGTTCCGCTGGGAGAACCACACCTACACGCACGAGTTCCTCGGCTGTGTCCAGGACACCACCACCGTGCCGTGGACCTGCGCCAAGAACGCCGACGGCAGCACCAAGTGGGTGAGCCGCGGCGACATCGCGGGCCAGATCGACAACAACTACCAGTGGGGCGTGCAGAAGGGCCTTCCGGTCGACCGCACCGAACTGGTCACCGGTGAGCACTCCGGTCTGAAGACCCTGCCGCAGCAGCCCCAGGACAACCCCAACCTGGCCGCCGGCCTCATGGACGCCGGGGTCAAGTGGACCGGGAGCGACAACTCGCGCGAACCCCAGCAGCGCCCCGTCGGCAAGGCCCTCACCGTGCCCCGCTACCCGATGAACGTGTACTACAACGTCGGCACGGCGGCCGAGATGACCGACGAGTACAACTGGATCTACACCGCCAGGGCGGACGGCGGCAGCGGGATCTGCGAGGACAACCCGACGTCCACCTGCCTGCCCGCGCCGCTGGACACCGCCACCGGCTACGGGTCCCACATCGTTCCCCAGGAGGCGGCCACCGCACTGCGCCATGTGCTCGGCAACGACCCGCGGCCGCACTACGTCCACCAGTCCAACCTCGCCGAGGAGCGGATCCTCTACCCGGTCCTCGACCGGGTGCTCGGCGACTACCGCGCCCTGTTCGCGGACAGCGCGCCCGTCGTCAACCTGCGCCAGCGCGACATCGGCACCGAACTCGCCCGCCAGGACGCGTGGGCCAAGGCGGTCGCCGACGGCAAGGTCACCGCGTACCGCGTCGGCACCACCGTCACCGTGCAGGCGCCGTCGGGCGTGGTGGCACCCGTCACCGCACCCGAGGGCACCCAGCAGCAACAGCTCCTCGGTACCACCGCGTTCGGCACGCCGTACGCGGGTCAGCGCTCCGCCTGGTCCTCACCCGGACCGCTCCAGACGGCGATCACGCTGAAGCTTCCGGCCTGACCAGCCGACTGACATTCGCTGTCCAGGGGGGACACCAATGCCGAGCAGTGGCCGTCATGTGACCATGCTCACGGAAGGCACCTATCCGCACATACACGGAGGGGTGAGCACGTGGTGCGACCAGCTCGTGCGCGGGATGCCGGAGGTCGACTTCAACGTCCTGGCCCTCACCGGCAGCGGCCGCGAGCCCGTCACCTGGGAGCTGCCGCCCAACGTGTACCGGCACACGGCGTTCCCCCTGTGGGGGCCGGTGCAGGGCCGGCGGCCACTCCTCGGCAAGGAGCGGCGCCGTTTCATAGACGTCTATGAGCGGTTCCTGCTCGCGATGCTCGACCCGGAGTCCGGCTGCGACTTCGCCCAGGGGCTGTACGCCCTGGCGCGGCTGGCCCGGGCCGGGCGGCTGTCGGCGGCGCTGCGCTCGGAGGCGGCGCTGCGCTCGCTGATGTGGATCTGGACCATGCCGCACCTCGGGACAGCCGCCGCACGGCCCACCGTGCACGACGCCCTGACCGCCACCGACCTGCTCGAACACGCACTGCGCCCGCTGTCCGCCCGCCTCCCGCAGGACTGTGTGGCGCACGCGGTCAGCAGCGGCCTCGCGACCCTCCCCGCGCTGGCCGCCCAGCACTTCGACGGAGTGCCCTTCCTGCTCACCGAACACGGCATCTATCTGCGCGAGCGCTATCTCGGCTACCGCACGGGCGAGCAGAGCTGGCCGGTGAAGTCGGTGATCCTCAGCTTCTACCGCGAGCTCAACTCGATGGGGTACCGCCAGGCGGACCTCATCACCCCGTGCAACCAGTACAACCGCCGCTGGGAGGAGCGCGGCGGGGCGCCGGCCGACCGCATCAGAACGGTCTACAACGGCGTCGACCCCACCCTCTTCCCGCACGCCGGCCCCGACCCCGCCGTCCCCACCCTCAGCTGGTGCGGGCGGATCGACCCCATCAAGGACCTGGAGACCCTGATCCGGGCGTACGCCATGGTCAGGGCGGAGCTGCCGGAGGTGCGGCTGCGGCTGTTCGGCCCCGTCCCGGCGGGCAACGCCGACTACCGCACCAAGCTGGAGAAGCTCGCCGCCGAACTCGGCGTGAGCGACGGGATCAGCTACGAGGGCCGGATCAGCGAGGTCGCGAGCGCCTATGCGGCGGGGAGCGTGGTGATGCTCTCCAGCATCAGCGAGGGCTTCCCCTTCTCGCTGATAGAGGCGATGTCCTGCGGCCGCGCCACGGTGTCCACGGACGTGGGCGGGGTGCGCGAGGCCGTCGGGGACGCGGGGCTCGTGGTGCCGCCGCGCGAGCCCGCGCTGATGGCCGAGGCCACCCTCTCGCTGCTGCGCGACCACGAACGGCGCGCCGAACTGGGCGCGCTGGCCCGCAGCCGGGTCGTCGACCAGTTCACGCTCCGCCGCTCCGTGGACGGCTTCCGCCGGATCTATCTGGAGCTCGCCGCGGCCACCGAGCCCGTACCGCTGTACGCGCCCGCCCCCGAGCCGCGCGCCGAGGCGCCCCGCGACCTGGACGACTGGACGCTCGAACTCACCGACCCCTGGCACCGGGAGCTGGCCTCGGACGGATCCGTCTGGTGAGCGGCTCGCTCTGGCTGGGCAGGGAGGGGCAGGACACCCTGCCCTTCATCCCGCGCCAGCGTCCGCACGGCGCCGCCGCCGACCCCGTCGAGGAACTGGCCGACCGGCTGGAGGAGTTGATAGCGGCCGCCGTCCACCCGGACGAGGTCGCGGCCATCCTGGAGTCCGACGGGATGACCGACGCCCACATCCGCACGGCCTACGGCCGCCATGACTCCTTCGAGCTCGCCGAGGACCTCTACGCGCGCGTGGAGCGCCGCTACCCGCCTCCCGCCGGCCCGGCCGCCGACCCCTGGCACACCACGCTGGGCGCCTGTCTGCTGCGCGGCCTGGTCTTCGCCCTGCCGGGACTGGCGTACGTCCTGGGCGGGCCGCTGCTGACCGGTCCGCCGGACGGCTTCGGCCTGCCCGCCGGTACGGTCCCGCTGCTCGCCGGGGCCGTCACCGGCTGGGTCTGGAACCAGGGGCTCTCGCACCGGGCGTACGCGTGGCTGGGCCTGGGCGACCGGCCCGCCGCGGCCGCCGCCCTGCGCACCGGAGCCCCGCTGGGGGCGGTGCTGAGCGCCCTGGTGGCACTGGCCGCGAGCGGGCCGGGCGAGCTGCCCGCGGCCGCCTTCGCCGCCGGGCAGGGCGGCTATCTGGCCGCCGCGACCGTGCTGCTCGCCCTGGGGCGCGAGCGGGACCTGCTGTGCGCGCTGGCGCCGATGGCGGCGGGCGCGGCGGCGACCGCCGCCCGCGACCTGCCCGACGTGGCGCGCACCGGGCTGCTGCTGCTCTCGCTCGCCGCCGCGGCCGGCTTCGCCCACCGCGCCCTGGCCGGCGAGGGCGGCGGCGCG
>NZ_BAAACA010000009.1:0-219699 GCF_039521265.1 Streptomyces crystallinus
CGGCTGCGGGCCGTCGACCGCACCCTGCGGCGCCTGCTCGGCGACGAGGCGGTGGCCTCGCCGGAGGTCGGTTGCTGCCCCCTCGACGTCCCCCGACTGCGCCGCCACGCCGCCCAGTTGCGCGACCTGACCCAGCTCGACGCCCTCGCCCGCTCCACCGCCGGCAGCTTCCACCTGGTGGCCGCGCTCGACGGCCGCCTCCGCGTCCAGGGCACCGCCTCCGGACTGCGGCTCGTCTTCCACGCGGAGATCGGCGGTGTACGCGTCGCCGCCACCCGGGCCGACATCCTCGCCACCGCCCTCGGCCGGGAACCGGACGTGGAGCAGGTGGCGGTGAGGCTGCTCTGGCCGGTCCCCCATCCCCTGCAGGAGGCACCGCTGTGGAAGGGCGTGAGCGCGGTGTCCCCGCAGGACGCCCTGGTCGTCGCGGCGGACGGCCGGTCGACCCGCCACTCGCGCTGGTGGACCCTGCCCGAGCCGGTGCGGGCGCTCGCCGCCGGCGCGGCCCTGGCGCGCGACGCGCTCGCCGACGCCGTCCAGGCCCGTACCCAGCAGGGCGGCACGGTCAGCTGCGATCTGTCGGGAGGGCTGGACTCCACGTCCATCTGCTTCCTCGCCGACCGCTCGCCCGCCCACGTCGTGGCCAGCACCTGGCCCGGACGCGACCCCGCCGACACCGATCTGCACTGGGCCCGGCAAGCGGCCCACTTCATGCCGGACGTCGAACACGTCGTCTGGGCCGCCGACGCCTCCCCACTCGTCTACACCGACCTGCTCACCATCGACGACCTGCTCGACGAGCCGACCATCGGCGTCATGGACCGCTCCCGGGTACTGCACCATCTGCCCGCCATGGCCGAGCGGGGCAGCCGTCTGCATCTGACGGGCATCGGCGGCGACCATGTGGCCTGGTGCTCCGAGGCGTACTACCACCGCCTGCTGCGCACCCGTCCGCTGTTCGCCGTGCGCCAGCTCCGCGGCTTCCGCGCCCTGTGGCAGTGGCCGCTCGGCGGCATGTCCCGCGCCCTGAGCGACTCCCGGCCGTACGGCGAGTGGCTGGCGGACTCCGCCGGACGGCTGCGCGGTCCCCTGCCCACCACCGTCAGCGGCGCACTCGGCTGGGGCGGGGAACCACGCCTGTTCGACTGGGTGACACCCGAAGGGGAGCGACTGGCCGCGCGGGCGCTGCGCGACGCCGCCCAGGACGCGCGGCCCCTGCACCGCGACCGCGGACTGCACGCCGACCTGGAACAGATCCGCTCCTGCACCCGCATCATCCGCCAGTGGGACGCCATGGCGGCCAGGGCCGGGGTCCCGATGGCGTCACCGTTCCTGGACGACCGGGTCATCGAGGCGTTCCTCTCGGTCCGGCCCAGTGACCGCGTGTCGCCCTGGCAGTACAAACCCCTGCTGGCCGCGGCGATGCGGGACGTCGTCCCGCAGGTGTGTCTGCGGCGCAGCAACAAGGCGGCGGCCTCCATGGACGCCTCCAACGGGCTGCGCGAGCACCAGGCCGATCTCCTGGCGCTGTGGGAGGACTCCCGCCTTGAACGCCTCGGCCTGGTGGACGGCGACGCGCTGCGCGATCTCGCCCAGCGCCCCGCCACGCCCGGACTGCGGCAGGCCATCCTCTACTCCACGATCGCCGCCGAGGTGTGGCTGCGCGGTCTGCCGCACGCCGCGAAGGCCGGGGCCACCACCTCTCTCTGACCCCTGAGCGAAAGGTAGACAGACCATGGCACTGCGGTTCGCCGCCGACATCTCCACCGCGCAGACCGACTACGGAACCGTCCTGCTCGATGAACGCAGCGGCCAGTACTGGGAGTTGAACCCCACCGCCACGCTGATCGTCGAGGTGCTGCTCGCCGGGAAGGACGAGGCCGCGGCCACGGACGCGGTCGTCGCCGAGTTCGACATCGACCGCGAGCGGGCCCAGCAGGACGTCACCCAGCTGATCGCCGAACTCCGCGTGTCGGGACTCGCCGCATGACCACACCCAGCGCGCTGGAGCGCCCCGCCGACGTGCCCTTCCTCCGCAAGGCCGGCGCGCGGCTGGTCCTGCTTCCCGCCCTCGCGCTCTGCCTGCTGCCGCCACGGCGTGTCCGCGCCGTCCTGAAACTGGTGCGCCGAGGCGCCGCGCCCGCGTCGGCGGCCCAGGCGAAGAACGCCCGCGACGCGATGTGCGCGGTGAGCCTGCGCTGCGCCGGTCCGCGCGGCTGTCTGCCCCGCTCGCTGGGCGCCGCGCTGCTGTGCCGACTCGGCGGCAGCTGGCCCACCTGGTGCACGGGCGCACGTGTGGTACCGCCGTTCACCGCCCATGCCTGGATCGAGGCCGAGGGCCGCCCGGTCGACGAAGGAGTGCCCGACGACTACTTCACCCGGCTGATCGCGATCGCCCCGGTGAGCCGGCCCACCCGATGACCCTCCCCCAGGGACAGCCTTGCGACCGTACGACCCGGGGCGCGATCGCCACCATGTTCCGGCTCACCGCCGGACACCGGGGCGCCATGGCCGTCGCCACGGCGATGACCCTGGTGGGCTCCGCCCTGGGGCTGGCCCAGCCACTCGTCGCCAAGCGCATCGTGGACGCGAGCGGCGCCGACCGCGCGTTCTGGTCGACGCTGACGCTCCTGGGCGTCCTGTTCATCCTCGAAGCGATCACCGGAGCCCTGGGCCGGTTCCTGCTGGAGCGGATGGGCGAGGGCATCGTGTGCCGACTGCGGCACGGCCTGGTCCGCCATCTGCTCCGGCTGGAGATGAGGGAGTACGACCGACACCGCACCGGCGACCTCATCTCCCGCGTCACGGCCGACACCACCCTGCTGCGGGAAGTGGTGTCGCAGGCACTGGTCGACCTGGGTACGGGAGCCGTCGCGGCCACGGGCGCGATCGCCCTCATGATGTGGCTGGACCCGCTGCTGCTGCTCCTGGTCACCATGACGGTGGCCGGCGCCGCAGTGGTCGTCGCGTCCCTGCTCAAAGGCATCAGAGCCGCGTCCGAACACATGCAGAACTCGGTCGGCGCCATCGCCGCCGAGCTGGAGCGGGCCCTGGGCGCCCTGCCGATGGTCCGGGTGCACCGGGCGGAGGAGCGCGAGGCGGCACGGATCGGCGAGCGCGTCGACCAGGCGTACAGGGCCGGGGTACGGACCGCTCAGCTGGCCTCGGTGATGAGCCCTGCCGTCGAACTGGCCGTCCAGGGCTCCTTTCTGCTGGTCCTGGTCATCGGCGGCCTGCGGGTCAACGGCCACGCCGGCTCGCTCGGCGACCTGGTCGCCTTCCTGCTCTACGCCTCCTACCTGGTCCTGCCCTTGTCCTCGGTCTTCCGGGCGGTGGGCCTGATCCAGCGTGGGATGGGTGCCTACCAGCGGGTGGCGGAGGCGCAGGGCCTTGCGACGGAGCCGAGCCACACGGCGACGGACACGGCCGCCTCGCCCCTTCGGTGCGCGCCCCAGCTCGCGAGCCCGGCACCGCCGCGGCCCCCGGCAGCGGCCCTGGACCTACGAGACGTCCACTTCGGCTACCAACCGGACCGGCCCGTGCTGCGCGGCGTGTCGTTCAGCGTTCCGCACGGCCGGCAGGTCGCGCTGGTCGGCCGCTCGGGGGCGGGCAAGAGCACGCTCTTCGCGCTGGTGGCACGGTTCTACGAACCGGATGCGGGAACCCTCCTGTTCGACGGCCGTTCCACGGCGGAGCTGAGCCGTGACCACTGCCGGGCGCGTATCGCCGTGGTCGACCAGAACACCCATGTCGTCCATGGTTCCCTGCGCGACAACATCACGTACGCCGTACCGCACGCCGACGAGAGCGAGGTGCGCCGCGTCGTCGAACTCGCCCAACTGGAGGACGTCGTACGGCGCCTGCCCGGCGGTCTGTCCGGCGTACTCGGCGAGCGCGGCGCGACCCTCTCGGCGGGGGAACGCCAACGCGTGGCCCTGGCCCGCGCGTTGCTCGCCCGCCCTTCCCTGCTGCTCCTCGACGAACCGACGTCACACCTCGACGCGATCAACGAGGCGGCACTCACCGCGGTGATGCGGGAGGCCGCCCAGGAGTGCGCCCTGCTGGTCATCGCGCACCGGCTGTCCACGGTCCAACACGCGGACCGGATCGTCGTCCTGGAGGACGGCCGGGTGACCGCGTGCGGCCGCCACACGGAACTCCTCACGGCCAGCCCAGCCTACCGCAGGCTGGCCGCCGGGCAGATGCTCACAGGTGGGGTCGGCCTGCCTCCGGTCGCGCGCGACGGCATGTCGCGCGGCCAATGCTCGGGGTGTCGCACACTGCCGCCTCGACCTTAACCGCCTGTACCGGGCACCTCGCCCTCGCCGACGTCCTCGTTGCCCGACGAGGGTCGGCGAGGGCGTACGCATGGCCGGCGTACGGCAGGAACAAGCCCATGTGCCGGTCTCCTTGAGGCCGTTCTTCGCCGTTTCGCCGGAAGAGCGGGGACAGCGCGGGCCGGGTGCTGATCTGATTCGCCCATCAGTTCGCTTGCCGCGGGCTCACCCCGTGGCACCCGGCCGCCCGAGGGGCCGTCGAACGGCCCGGCGGGCAGAGGAGAGGGCAGGTATGCGCAAGGCTGGACGGCCCCAGGGACGGCTGAAGGGCGACACGGCGGAGGCCAATGCCCTGGCCCGGTTCGTGCGTGACATCACGGCCGGGCGTTCGGTCAGGGCACTCGCTCAGAGGTACCGGCTCGGCAAGACCACATGGAGCGAGTACCGCTCGGCGGAGAAGGTCATCCCGTGGCACTGGCTGGAACTCCTCGTCCAGGACCTGCCGGTGGATCCCCATGCTCGCTCCGAGCTGCTGGCCCTGGCCGGTGACCTGCACAGAGCGGCCACGGAGGCAGCCGTGAACAGCGCGCGGCGGACCCCGGAAAACAGAACCGGTGCCGGGTCTTGGCTGCGCCGGCACCACGCCCCCACCGCGCTCGTGCGAACCGGAGCGGACGTGTCCGAGCCGCCGCATGAAGTCGCCCGCTCGCCCGAGGCCGCCGTCCCAGAGGTCCTCCCGGCCCGTATCGTCCGACTGGACGCGGCCTCCGACACCGCCTCCTTTGTACGTGGCGAAGTACTCGACGCGGCGGACACACCCCACTCCAACGGTGTGGTCGTTCTGCGGATGGAGCCTCCGAAACCCGTCCCTCACTCGCGGCGACGCATCCTCGCGTTGCCTCCAGGCGGAACAGCCCCGTCATCTGTACGGCGGCGGCGCGTGAAGGCAGGCCCCGCCCTGGCCGTCGCGCTGCTTCTGGTGGCCGTCGGCGTACTTCTGGGGGTTCGCCTTGGCGCACCGGCGACCAGCGACTGGTCCGATGAGCCCGGCACCTCCGACTCCGTGGCGCGGCCACAGGGCGGGCCCACACCTTCGTCGCAGGCCCCGCCGCCCTCCGTGGCGCGGTCGCCGGAGCCCGTGACTCCACCCGCCTCGCCGCCTGTTTCCCCGTCCGCCGCGCAGCCGCCGACGCCGGAGGAGGGCCGGCACGAGCGCGGCCCCGCTTCCGCGAGCCTCCCGCAGAAGCAGGAGGCCCCAGCATCGACCGGCGATCAGACCGTACCGGCCGCTCCCTCTGGCACTCTCTACGCCATCGCCCCTGATCACCGCAGCGTCCGGCAGTGGCGGGGGGACGGGGACGCCTGGAGCCGGATAGGTGGACCCGCCGACCGGATTCTCGCCGGGAAGGCGGGGTTGTTCGCCGTGGACGCCGACAGCAAACGGCTGCTCGGCTATCTGGGCGCACCGGGGAAGTGGGCCCCGGTCAGCGAGCCCGCCGCGGAGTTCGCCATCAGCGGTGACCAGCTCTACCGCATAGCCCCGGACCACAGCGCGGTCCAGCGGTGGAACGGGACCGGAACCACATGGACCACCGTCGGCGGCCCGGCCAGCCACCTGTACGGGGGCGGCGCGGGCCTCTTCGCCACCCACCCGGGCGACGGCCGTATCTACCGCTACGACAGTGCCACCGGCTTCTGGCCCTATGTGGGCAACGCCGGTGCGGACTTCGCGGTGACCGACCGCCATCTGTACGGCCTCACCCCCGACCGGAGTGAGGTGTTCCAGTGGAACGGGGGCGCGAGTTCCGCATGGTTCCGCGTCGGCGGGTCCGCGATGTCACTCCACGCGAGCCCGAACCAGGTCTTCGCCATCAGCTCCGATCACGGCAGGCTCCTGCGCTACACCGACACCCCGGAATCCTGGACCCCTGCCAGCGAGGCGGGAGCCGAATTCACCATGACCGCCCACCATGTGTTCCGGTTGTCCCCCGACCGCGGCGCGGTCTTCCAGGGGACCACACAGGACCCTGGGAGCTGGACACGGATCGGAGGTCCCGCTGCCGCGTTGGTGGCCAGTCCCTAGTAACGCGTGGCCAGCCGCTCCAGCAACCCCGCACTCCGCGCCAGCAACGCCCGCTCCTCGTCGGTGAGTTCCGCCTCGATGGCCTGCGCCAGCCAGCCCACGCGCCGCCCGCGCTCCGCTTCGAGCGCGGCGCGGCCCGCGTCCGACAGCTCGACCAGGGACTTGCGGCCGTCCGTGGGGTGGGCCCGGCGGGTGATCAGGTCCTGCTCCATCAGCAGCCCCACCGCGCGAGCCATCGACTGGGGGCGTACGCGCTGGTCGGTGGCGAGGTCGCTGGTGGTCATGGCGCCGTGGCGATCCAGCGCGCCGAGCACGGCGACCTGGCCCAGCGGGATGCGGTCCTCGTGTGTGACGCGCCGGGTGAGCTTGCCCATCGCGGTACGCAGTTCGGCGGCGATGGCGGCGGCTTCCGAGGAGGGCATAGCGCATTTTACCCCGTTGCTCAGCAAAGCTGCGCACCCGACCTGTACAGCAATGCTACACAGCAATACTGAACAGCGAAACTGTGCAGCATTGCTGTATGGTCTGCGCTGTCGGGCTCAGCGCCAGCGTTGTCGCAGCCGGGGCCACGGCGCACACGACAACGGGAAGGACCTCCCCATGTCCGCACAGGCAGTCGAACCCACCAAGAACACCGACGCCACCATCGAGAACGTCGCCGCCCGCCGGATCATCGACAGCCGGGGCAACCCCACGGTCGAGGTCGACGTCGTCCTGACGGACGGGTCCCTGGGGCGCGCGGCCGTCCCCTCCGGCGCCTCCACCGGCGCCCGGGAAGCCGTGGAACTGCGCGACGGTGACGCCGCGCGCTGGCACGGCAAGGGCGTCGACCGCGCGGTGGCGCACGTCAACGGAGAGATAGCGGCGTCCGTACGGGGCCGGGACGCGGCGGACCAGGCGGGTCTCGACGCCCTGCTGGTCGGCCTGGACGGCACCGCCACGAAGTCCCGGCTCGGCGCCAACGCGATCCTCGGCGTCTCCCTCGCCACCGCCAAGGCCGCCGCGGCGGCCCACCGCCTGCCTCTCTACCGCTACCTCGGCGGCGCCGAGGCCCATCTCCTGCCGCTGCCGATGATGAACATCGTCAACGGCGGCGCCCACGCCGACAATCCGCTGGACTTCCAGGAGTTCATGATCGCGCCGGTGGGCGCGGACACCTTCGCCGAAGCGGTCCGTATGGGCAGCGAGGTCTTCCACACCCTGCGCCGCGACCTGCTGGCGGCCGGGCACTCCACGGGCGTCGGCGACGAGGGCGGCTTCGCCCCCGCGCTGCGTACCGCCGAGGAGGCGCTCGACTTCGTCATGGCCGCCATCGAGCGCACGGGCTACCGCCCCGGCACGGACATCGGTCTGATCATGGACCCGGCGTCGTCGGAGTTCTTCCGCGACGGGGTGTACGACTACAAGGGCGAGGGCGTGCGCCGGACCCCCTCCGAGAACGCCGACTACCTGGCCAAGCTGATCGACGCCTACCCGATCGTCTCCATCGAGGACCCGATGGCGGAGAACGACCTGGACGGCTGGCGCGAGCTGACCGCCCGCGTCGGCGACCGCTGCCAGCTCACCGGCGACGATGTGTTCTGCACCAACGAGACGCTGCTGCGCGAGGGCATCCGTACCGGCGTCGGCAACTCGGTCCTGGTCAAGGTCAACCAGATCGGCACCCTGACCGAGGCACTGGGCACGGTGGCCACCGCCCACCGGGCGGGCTGGACGGCCGTCATGTCGCACCGCTCGGGCGAGACGGAGGACACCACCATCGCGGACCTGGCGGTGGCGACCGGCTGCGGCCAGATCAAGACCGGTTCGCTCTCCCGCTCCGACCGCACGGCCAAGTACAACCAGCTGATCCGCATCGAGGAGGAACTGGGCGACTCGGCGCGCTTCGCGGGCCGCTCGGCACTGCGCCGCGCGTGAGCGAGGGGTAGGGACAGCGGGTAGGGACAAGGGCAGGGACAAAACGCAAGCGGGCCCCAGGTCGACCGGGGGCCCGCATGCGTGGCTAGCTTCTCGGGCTCTGCCGCCCGGCCCGGCTCACAGCACAGCCGTGGCCAGCGACAGATCCACCGTCACCGGGCCCGCCCCGCCGTGGTGGGTGGCCGACGACTCCAGGGGCGCGTGGCCGGTGGCCGTCGCGGTCAGGACGTACGCGCCGCCCTGCGGCACCGGCACCGCGTAGCGGCCGCTCTCGTCGGTGCGGGCCGAGCCCGCCTCGCGGCCGTGGCCGTCGATCAGGGTGACGTGGGCGTGCGCGACGGGTACGCCGGTCGCGCCGACGACCCGGCCGTGGAAGGCGGCCAGCGCCTCCGTGGCCCGCTCCAGCGCCGCGTCCTCCTCGCTGCTCGCCCGGAGCTGCGGCTTGGCGGCGGGGCGGCCCTTGGGCAGGAACACGGCGAACACCAGCCCGCCGGCCACCGCGGCCGTCGCGATCAGGAACGAGACGCGGAAGCCGTGCATGGTCGGGAGCGCGACGGGTCCGAAGTCCTTCGAGGTGTTGGCCAGCACCATGCCGATGACGGCACTGGACACCGATGTGCCGATCGAGCGCATCAGGGTGTTGAGGCCGTTGGCCGCGCCCGTCTCGGACGGGTCGACCGCGCCGACGATGAGCGCGGGAAGCGAGGAGTAGGCGAGGCCGATGCCCGCGCCGACGACGACCGAGACGACGATGGTCTGCCAGGCCGCGCTCATCAGACCGAGCCCCGCCCCGTAACCGACCGCGATGATGAGCATGCCGAGGATGAGGGTGGTCTTCGGGCCGTACTTGGCCGAGAGGCGGGCGTAGACCGGAGCGGTCAGCATCATCGTCAGACCGAGCGGCGCCACGCACAGACCCGCCACGACCATCGACTGGCCGAGGCCGTACCCGGTGGCCGACGGCAGCTGGAGCAGCTGCGGGAGCACCAGCGAGATGGCGTAGAAGGCGACGCCGACCATCATCGAGGCGAGGTTGGTGAGCAGCACCTCGCGCCGCGCGGTGGTGCGCAGGTTCACCAGCGGCGCCTTGACGCGCAGTTCCATCACACCCCACAGCACGAGGACCAGGACCGCCGCGCCGAGCAGACCGAGCGTGGTGGTCGAACTCCAGCCCCAGTCGCTGCCCTTGGTGATCGGGAGCAGGAGGAGGATCAGGCCCGCGGAGAGACCGAGCGCGCCGAACACGTCGAAGGTGCCCTCCGCCTTGACCTTGCTCTCCGGTACGAAGACGAGAGTGAGCGCGATGGCCAGCGTGCCGAGGCCGGCGGAGCCGAAGAACAGGGTGTGCCAGTCGGTGTGCTGGGCGACCAGGGCCGCGAGCGGCAGCGCGAGTCCTCCGCCGACGCCTATGGAGGAGCTCATCAGGGCCATCGCCGAGCCGAGCTTCTCGCGGGGCAGCTCGTCGCGCATCAGGCCGATGCCGAGCGGGATGGCGCCCATGGCGAAGCCCTGGAGGGCACGCCCGACGATCATGACGAGGAGTTCGCTGGTGAAGCCGGCGATCAGCGAGCCGACCACCATGATGGCGAGGCTGGTCAGGAGCATGCGGCGCTTGCCGTACAAGTCCCCGAGCCGGCCCATGATCGGGGTGGCGACGGCGCCGGCGAGCAGCGTCGAGGTCATGACCCAGGTGGCGTTCGAGGCAGAGGTGCTGAGCAGCTCCGGCAGGTCCTTGATGACGGGCACGAGCAGCGTCTGCATCACCGCGACGGTGATACCGGCGAAAGCGAGTACGGGGACGACACCGCGTATACCGCGCTGGGCGGCCTGCTGGTCGGTCGTCGGCTGGGGCATTACGGGGCCTCCGGGGGCGGGACGAGGTCGGCGGCGGCACCTGGGCTGGGTACGTGTGAACAAACCCGTTTCCCCAGGCGACTATTCCGGTGGGCTCCCGCAATTCCCGTACACGCGTGAATCTTGACCTTGATGGGGAACGCTTGACCTTCTGATTGCCCAGTCCATGGTCGTCGCCGGTCCGGTGCTCGCCAGGGCCGCCACCGCTCCGCGCCCGCGGTCCGTCCACTCGATGAGGTGGGCGGGGTCCCGGCGCCCGGCCTTGAAGAGTGCCTCGCGCCGCACCCAGGCCCGCAGCAGGGCCCCGCCGTCGCACGGGTCCTCGTCCGGGAACAGCCGGCGGACCACCGGCAGGGGTGCGGGGCGGCGGTCGCGGGGCTCCACGTCGATGCCGAGCGCGCCCGCTCCGGCCGCGGCCGCGACCACACCGTCGGCGTGGCTGAGGCTGACTCCGATGTGCGGGAGCCCGGGCAGATACGGGCGGCCGTGCTCGGCTCCGCCGCACTGCGCGCAGTACTGCGCCAACTCGACCGCGCCCGGCGCACTGTCGGTCACACGTGCCACGCACAGCCGCAGCAGCAGACGCGCCGCCAGCACGTCGTCACGGCGGCGCGGCAGCCGGACGCGTGCGAGGCGCCGGAGTTCCCACGGGGCGAGCAGGTCCTCGGCCAGATCCGGGTGGGCGAGGACCTCTGCGGTGGTCGCCACCGTGGCGGTCACCGGGGTGGGCGTCGCGGTCACCCGGTGGCGCTCAGGAAGCGCTCCTGGACCCGGTTCAGCGTGCGGAAGTCGTCGATGGTGACGTCGTCCAGATCGATGGAACTGCCGGAGATCTCCTCCAGGAGGTCGATGAACTCCAGGAAGTCCATCGAGTCGATCAGCCGGGCCTCGATCAGGTCCTCGTCGGTGTCGATCGGCCCCTCGAGACCGGGGTTCTTCTCACGGAGCCAGGAAGTGACACGGTCCATGGTGCGGTGGTGCTCCTTGCGTTGTACGGGTTGTGTTGCACGGGTCGCGTTGTACGGGAAAGGGCAGGCGGTCCGGTCGCGTGCGGGCCGTCGTCCGGTGTCCGCGCGCGAGGACGTCAGGCCGGAACCGCCGCACGCAGGCGGTCCAGCGCCCGCGCCGGAGTGCCGTGGGTGAGGATCAGCGCGTGCACCCAGCGTTCGAGGCCGAAGGCGACGCAGGCGCTGTAGGCCGGGCCGTGGGAGCCCGCGCGGATGCCGAGCCGTTCGCCGAAGAAGTTGCGGTGCCGGTTGACGGAGGCGATGGCCGTGCCGTCGGGGGCGCTGAACTCGTGTTTGACGGGGTCGAGCGCCATGAGCCGGGCCCGGGAGCCGCCCTTGTCGTAGAAGGGGTCGTCGGCGGTGGCCCGGGTCAGCTCCAGGCCGAGCCGCCCGGCGGCCTCCTGGATGAACTCCTCACCCCGCGCGAGGTGTTCGTAGGCGCCCTGCCGGGTGCCGAGGTAGAGCACCTCGCGCATATGGAAGCCCCACAGGCGGCGGAGCCCGTCGTAGTGGGTCTCGTTGCGGAAGCAGCGGCCGCTCGCCGAGAGCCGCAGTCCGTCCTCGCCCACGTCACGCCCCTCGAGGGAGAGGAGCAGCCCGTAGCAGGTGGCGGAGGGCAGCAGATATCCGGTCGGCTCCAGCGGCAGGCTCTCCGGCGACTCGCCGACCGCGAGGCCGTCGAGGGCGTCCGAGGTGAACCGGCCTGCGGACACGCCGAGATGAGGGAAGTTGCGGAAGTAGTCGAGGCGGGTCAGCCCGGCGGCGGGCAGCAGCGGCGGGCCCACCGTCTCGGGTGCGGCCACCGCCGTGGCGAGGCCGGTGAGCAGCTCGTCGAGCCCGCGCAGCAGGGCGGTGTGGACCGGATCCAGCGTGACCAGTCCGGCACCGGGGCTCTTCAGAAGGCCGTCGGGCAGGACCGTGGTGCTGGGTGTGCTCAAGGAAACCGTCCCCTCTCGGCATGGCGGATTCGGTCAAGGGCGCGGCGGGACGGGCTGGTCGGGCCCGACTGGAGGAGGTGGGCCCCCGACGTCGTCAGGACGGCCCGGTTCTCCCCGCCCGCGGTCGCCGTCGACCGGGGCGCGGCGCGGAGACCGGCTGGGTTCCGTGGCCGCGCAAGGCCGACGTTAAGCCAGCCGCCCCTGAATGTCTAGACCAATCTGGTGGAACTTACGGGCACTCAATTCCGTCTTCCGGGCGGCAGTTGGCCCTGGCGGGCAACCGACACGCCCCTACCGGCCGGTCACTTGACATCGCCGATGGTCTACACCAATCCTGCTCATCCGGGGTGTGCCCACACCGCCCCGGAGCAGCGCGCGCCACCCGTCACCGTCCGCGTATCCCGCCTGGAGGGACCCCTTGACGCCACCCGCCCCCGGCACCCGCCCGCTCCCCCGTGACTTCCTCCACCGCGCCGCCTCCCGGCGGCCCTACTTCAGCGCGGACGGCGAGTCCTATCTGGCCCGTACCACCCTGCGGGAACTCAAGAAGTCCCGGCCGCTGCGCGTGCTGTCCGAGGAGGACTTCGCGCACTGGCAGACCTATGGTTACGTCATCGTGCGCGAGGCGATCCCGGCGCAGGCGGCACGTCAACTGCTCGACTTCACCTGGGACTTCCAAGGCCTCAGCCCGGACCGGCCGGACGCCTGGTACGAGGACCGGCCGTTCCGCAGCCAACTGGACCGGCAGCTGCACATCTACGGCTTCGTCGAGGCGTACCACCACCAGCTGCTCTGGGACAGCCGCCAGGCCCAGCGCGTCTACGACGCCTTCGTGGACGTCTGGGACTGCGAGGAACTGTGGGTCACCCTGGACCGGCTCAACCTCAACCCGCCCAACCGGGGCAACCGCGACCGGGCCCTGATCGAGGCCACCGAGCGTGGCTTCGACATCGAACTGCACTGGGACATCGACACCACCGCCGGCGTCCCGCCGCAGCGCGTCCAGGGCATCATCGCGCTCAACGACACCCGTCCGGAGACCGGCGGCTTCCAGTGCTGCCCCGAGCTGTTCCGGCGCTTCGAGGAGTGGAAGACCGCCCAGCCCGAGGGCCGCGACCCGCTCCGGCCCGACCTGGACCGGGCCGAGTTCCCCGTCGTACGGCCCGACCTGCACCCCGGCGACCTGCTCATCTGGAACGGCCTGCTCGCCCATGGCGTCGCGCGCAACCTCTCCGAGAACGGGGTACGGGCCGTGCAGTACCTGTCGATGATGCCCGCGCTGGAGGAGCACGAGCGGCTTCGGCGCTCTCGCGTCGAGTCCTGGCGCCATATGCGCACCCCGCGCTGGAACCGCTCCCTGGTCGGCGACCCCGTGCTGCACGAGTCCAAGCGCTATCCCACGGCCGAGCTCACCGACCTCGGCAGCCGTCTGCTCGGGCTCGGTTCCTGGCACGAGGCACCCGTCGAGCAGCAGAGCGGGGAGCCGACGTGCGCCGCGTCTGCCTGACCCTCCCCACCAACCGCGCCTGCCCGCGGACCATCGCCGCGGTCGCCGAGGAGGCCGCCTACGGCGCCCGCCACTTCGGCGTCGAGGTGCGCCTGCTCATCCTCGACTCCTCCGACCCCGCCGCCCTCGCCGAGCACCGCGCGGCCGTCGCGGCACTGCCCCCTGCCCCCGGCGTCCTCGTACACCACCTCGACGAGACCGAGCAGCGGCGCTTCCTGCGCGAGGTGATCGCCCGCGCCGCCCTGCCCGAGCCGGGCCAGCTCCTGCACCTGATGCTGCCGTCCGCCGTCTCCTACGGCGCCTGCACCAACCGCGCCTTCCTCCTGGCCGAAGCCTTCGGCTGCTCGTCCGTGCACCGCCGCGACTCCGACAGCCACTACCCCTCCCTGGCCGGCACTCCGGTCTTCCCCCTGCACCACGAGCTCACCACGCTCGGACTCCCCGCCACCGAGGCGGCCGGACACGTCACCCGCTGCAGGCTCGACCCGGCGAGCGCCCACCGGCGGGTGGTCCTGGTCGGCGGCTCCTTCACCGGCGCGATGTCGGTGGACGTCGAGGAGATCCACCGGCTCGACCCCGAGGTCTACGAGCAGGTCGTCGGCCTGTCGGTGCCCGAGGCCCACCCCGGGATCTGGCGCCGCAACCTGATCGCGCAGGCCTTCCGTGGCGCCGGGACGACCCCTTTCACCACCGACCGTACGACCCTCACCCACGTCAGCCCCACCCGCGTGGACATGTGCAACATCGCACTCGACCGCACGGTGTACGCACGGGTGCCACTGCCACCCGCCATCGAGACCATCGGCAGCGACTACTTCCTGCTGCACCTCGTCGAAGGCGCCCGGCTGCCCGGCGTCCTGCACAACCGGCACATCGTGAACTTCCACACCGAGGAGCGCCGTTCGGACTCCGGCTTCCTCGCCTACCAGTGGCGCTTCGCCAAATACCTCATGTCCACGCCCCATTGGGAGGGCCTGTACGCCCACCTGGCGTCCCTCGGGGAGGAGATCCTGGACTCCGAGGGGTTCGCGGACGCCTTCGCCGTCGCCTCCTTCGCCCGGCGGAGCGCGGCGCTCGACCCCGGCTCCTCCGCCCCCCGCCTCGACCTCCTCGACCGCTGCTACCGCACCCTCGGCGGCCGCTACGCCGAGGCCGCAGACCACTTCGCCGCCCACCGCGACCGGCTCCTCACCGAACCGGCACGTGACATGGAGGACTTCGCCGACCTGACGGACGCCTGGGCCGCGCTGACCGAACACGCCCGGCGCACCCCGCTGCGGGGCGCGCTCACCCAGGCCGTCCTGCACGCCCGCGCCGACGGTGGGAACCGGCGGGGCCCGGTGACCATGGGCCAGGCCAATATGATCCGCTGCATCCTGCGCGACGAGCCCGACCAGATGAACATCCATGACGTATGGCCGGTCCCGGCCGGGACCACCACCGAGGCCGCCCTCGACGGCCTGCGGGCCCTCGCCGTACGGCACGAGGCACTGCGCACCACCTTCCCGGCCGGATCCTCCGGGAGGGACGGCGAGACGGCAGTCCACGTCACCGTCCCCCGCGAACAACTCGTGGCGGCGGAGCGGACCTTCACCGTCACCCTCGCCGACCACGACGAACTCCCCCCCGACGACGCCCGCTACGCCGAGGAGCTGGCCCTCACATCCCGTCGCCACGCCTTCGTCCTGGAGCGGGACTTCCCCCTGCGCATCACCCTGGTCACCCGGCGCGGGGCACCGGTCCGCGTCGCGCTCGCCGCCAGCCACGCCGCCACCGACGGCGGGGCCCTGGCCGTGCTCCGGGAGGAGTGGCTGGCCCTGGTGTCGGGCGAGGAACTGCCGGACGTCACCGCCCTCACCCCGCTGGCGCTCGCCGCCGAGGAGGCCAGCCCCGCCGGGATCCGCAAGACGGACGCCTCGCTGAAGCACTGGGAGCGGATCATCGGGAGCGGACCCCAGGCCATGTTCGCCGAGCCGGGCGCCGAGGGCACCGAATGCCTGGCGCCGGGCCTCACCCTCCGGTCGGCGCGCGGCGCCCGCGCCCTGGCCCGTGTCGCCGAACGCACCGGAGCCATGCCTTCGACCGTCCTGCTCTCCGCGTGGTGCGCCCTCGTCGCCCACCGGGCCGGACAGCCGGTCTGCGTCACGGCGGTACCGACGTCCAACCGCTTCCAGGGCCGCCTCGCACGTTCCGTCGCCGCCGTCTCGCAGGACGCACTGCTCCTGCTCGACACCCAGGTGCCGTCCTTCGACGTGCTGCTGAGCAAGGCATGGGGCGCGGCGCTCAAGGCGTACCGGCACAGCCAGTTCGACGCGCTACGGCTGTGGGACATGATCGGCCGAGTGACCCGGGAGCGCGGCAGCCACTTCGCCCGCGACGTCGTCTTCAACGACATCAGCGCACTGCCCGCGACCCTCGCCGGTGCCGCGCCGCCGGACGACCGCGCCCCGGACCTCGAACTCACCTGGGGCCAGGCGCAGACACTGCCCAGCCGTGTCCTCACCTTCGTCCACGAGACGGCCCCGGTGCTGCGTCTCGCCACCTGGACCGATCCGGTCCTGTTCCCCAAGGACCGGGCCGAGGAGCTGGCCACCGGACTCGTCCTGCTCCTGGAGGCCGCCGCCGAACAGGACGTGCCCCTCGCCTCGCTCACCGAGGTGACCGGCGTCCTTCCCGTCGAACGCGGCTCCGACTGGACCCGGGTGGACGGCTGCTGGGTCTCCCCCGCCGCCGTGGCCCGCACGCTGAGCCGAGCGCTCGACGGCCGGCCCGTCCACGTCGCCGTCGACACCTCCGGCACCCTCACCGCCTACCTCCCCGCCGGCCCGGAACCGCTCACCCCGACCCGCGCGCACCACGCCCTGATGGCCGCCCTGCCGGGGAACCCGGGCGTACTGGCGCCGCGCCGGTACGTCGTCGTCGCGCACGCGCCGCACCGGGCGGACCACGCCGACGCATGGCTCCAGCAGCCCGTCCTCACGGAAGGAACCGGCCGGGAAGCGGCCGGAACGACATGACGACCCACGACACGACGGAAGCGGCGACGGCCCCGCCGGACGGCGACACCTTCCCCAGCCCCTGGCTCTCCTCGCGGTTCCGCCTCTTCTTCATGGCCCGCAGCACCTCGCTCCTCGCCGACGGCATGCTGATGGTCTCGCTCACCACCGCCGTCCTCGGCGCGGGTTACGGTGCCGGTGGCGTCGGCTACGCCCTCGCCGCCTGGATGGCGCCGATCGCCCTGCTCGTCCTGTTCGGCGGGGTGCTCGCGGACCGGTTCACCCCCCAGGTGATGATGGTCGGCGCCGATGTGGTGCGGATGCTGGCCATGCTCGCCATGGCCGTCCTGCTCCACGGCTCCGGCTCCGGAGTGCGGCTCTGGCACATCATGCTGCTGATGGCGGTCAGCGGTGCGGCGACGGCCATGTTCCAGCCCGGGCTCGCGAGCATCGTCCCGCAGGTCGCCGAGGACATCCAGCGGGCCAACGCCCTGCTGCGCGTCTCGGAGGCGATGAGCGCACTGATCGGCCCGGGCCTGGCGGGCTTCCTCGTCGCGTACTGGGAGGTCTCCGGTTCGTACGTGGTCATCGCGGCCGCGTACGCCCTGAGCGCCCTCGGCCTGGCGCCGCTGCGCCGCCTCGCCACCGTCCGCGACGACAGCGGCGACCCCATCTGGACCCGGCTCGCCACCGGCTGGCAGGAGTTCCGCGCCCGCTCGTGGCTGTGGGGGGTGATCGCCCTGTGGTCGGTGTACGGCCTGTTCGTGTTCGGCCCGGCGCTGCCGCTGGGCGCGGCGCTGCTCACCGAACAGCACGGTGCCTCCGGCTACGGCTGGATCGCCTCGGCGGACGGGGCGGGCACGGTGCTCGGCGGGCTCCTCGGGATGCGGGTCCGGCCGCCCCGGCCGCTCGTGGCGGGCGCCTGTGCCATGTTCTTCTTCGCGCTCAACCCGCTGGCGCCGGCGCTCGGCTGGTCGTTCGCGCTCACCGTCGTCACCGGGGTCCTGGCGGGCTGCGGCTTCGCCTTCTGGGGCGTGATGTGGGCGACGAGCATCCAGTCCCACATCCCGCTGGCCGTGCTGAGCCGCGTCTCCGCGTACGACGTGGCCGGCTCCATCATGGTCATCCCCCTGGGCCGGGCGCTGTCCGGCCCGGCGGCCTCGGCGTACGGCGCGGACACGGTGCTGCTGTTCTCCTCGGCCGTGTCCGTCCTCTGCATCGGGGCCATGCTCTGCGTCCCCGCGATCCGTGGACTGGGCCGCGCTCCGGTGCGAGTCGCTGAGGGGGCGCCGGTGTAAGTATCGGCGGGCCGACCGGCCTCCGGCCGAAGGGCGTTGGCGGCGGGAAGCTACCGTTACCTCACCGCCGCGACCTGAGTCGTTCTCTCCTCGTGGCACCGCGATCCACATCCGGCTGGAGGGTTTCCGTTGGCTGCTGGCACGACCTTGAAGACCCTGCTGGAGGGCCGGGAGATCGTTATGGCCCCCGGAGCGCCCGACTCGATGACCGCTCGCCTGGTGGAGGCGGCCGGCTTCCCTGCGGTGTACATGACCGGCTTCGGCGCGACGGCCAGCCGTCTGGGGATGCCGGACATCGGTCTGCTCAGCCAGACCGAGATGACCGAGCACGCGCGCAACATGACCCGCGCGGTGTCGATCCCGGTGGTCGCGGATGCCGACACCGGCTACGGCGGCCCGAGCAACATCGACCGTACCGTGCGGGAATTCATGCAGGCCGGGGCGGCGGCGATCCACCTGGAGGACCAGGCCATGCCCAAGCGGTGCGGCCAGACGAGCGGCGTACGGCTGGTGGACGCGCAGAGCGGTGTCAAGCGGCTCAAGTGCGCCCTGCGGGCGCGTGGTTCGGCCGACATGCTGATCATCGGCCGCACCGACGCCCTCCCCGCGCAGGGGCTCACCGAGGCCGTGCGGCGAGCCCGCCTCTACCAGGACGCGGGGGCCGACCTGGTCTTCGTCGACGGCATCAAGGAGATCCGCGACCTGGAGGCGGTGGCCGCGGCGGTCCCGGGCCCCAAGGCGGTGTCCATCGTCGACGGCAACGAGACAACCCGACTGACCGCTGCGGATCTCCAGGAGCTCGGCTTCTGCCTCGCGTTCTACGCCGTGACGGCTCTGTTCACCGCCACCCGGGCCGTCGCCGACGCCCTCTCCCACCTCCGCAGCGCGGGCACTCCCGCCGGAGGCCCCCCGCAGCACAGCTATACGGAGTTCTCCCGGCTCGTCGGAGCCGACTTCCACACCGACCTCGACGACCGGTTCGGCGGCTGAAGCGGCGGCCGACGCACCGGGCCGGATGACCGTCCCCGCCGACCGCGACACGCGATGACCGCGCCGCCCCCTCAGTCGTCGAGCGGCTCCGCCTCGTGCGCGGCGGCGATGGAGTCGATACGGGCGGCGAGGTTGAAGTCCGCCGCCGTGAGCCGATGGCCGGCGTCGCGGGTGGTGATGGCGAACCGCACCGTGCCCCAGCGCAGATCGACGTCCGCGTGGTGGCCGATCAGCCGCTCCACGTCCGCGACATGGACGATCAGCGCGACCGCCCCGTGATAGCGGATCGCGAAGGTCCGGGCGATCTGGTCACCCGTCCGGCGCCAGCCGGGCACATGCTCCAGGGCGGCCTGAATCGCCGCTTCCGACAAGGGCTCGGGCCTACTCCCGGCCATCTGCGCTCCCCTCGCTCACGGGTGCCGGGACCCTGCCGGGGCCCGGCCGACCGGGGCATCGTGCCATATGCCGCGCAGCGGTGCCCGACCGACGGAAGACCGGCCGCGCACCCGGCGGGTCAGACGAAGCAGAGCGGCTGATCGATGTGCTTGGTGCGGCGCACGGCACTGCTGCTGGTGTCTGGCCACTGGCAGAGACGCAGAGCCCGCCCCGTACGTCAAGGTCCTCCACGGAAAAGCCCCACGGGGAAGTAGGTGCCCACACATACGGTTTGACGGGTCCAGGAGCGGAGGTGATAGTTGCGTGCCGGACCGAACCCTGGTTCGGCATGTGTACCAGGGGTGGGAAAACATGCAGGTCGAGAACGAAGAAGCAGTGTCGGCGCACGCGTCGGCACAGGTCCTTGTGCGGGCCGGGCGACTCGCCGGGGCACGGCGGACGGCCGAGGAGGCGCTGGAGGCGGACGGCCCCGATGCCCCGCTGTTTCTGGTGCTGGGTCAGGCGCATGTCGCCGAGGACGACGACGATCACGACGACCGGGCTGAGGCCGTCTATCAGAAGGGTCTCCAGGCCTTCCCGGACGACCTGGACCTGCTCGCGGCCTACGCGGAGCTCTGTCTGCGCAGCGACTATCTGGAGCGTCCGGCCCGCCACCGACGCGGCCCCGAGCTCGCCGCACGGCTACGGGAGCTGGCCCCGGGTTCCCGGCAGGCCCTGCACATCGAGCAGATCGCCGCGGGCAAAGGCGCGTCAAACGTCCAGCTGCCTTCGCCGGGCCGGACGCAGGCACACGACGTACGGCTGGTGCTCGGCGCGATGGGCGATCCCCGCGCGGCCGCCGCGCGGGCTCGCGCGCACGCACAGGCCCGGCCCGACGACGCCCGTCCGGCCACACTCGCCGAGACGCTGGAAGCGCTCGCCCGCCCTGGCCGGGCGCCGCTGCGCTGGATGGTGCGGTTCCCGCTGTCCACGCTGCTGATCCACGCGGTCTGGTGTGTCGGGCTGCTCATGGCCGTCCCCGCGTTCCACTGGGACGGCCGGCTGCGGGTCCTGGCGCTCGTGGGCGTCGTCCCGGCCGGGCTGCTCCAGGGTCTGCTGCGCCGAGCCCGACGCCGCAGCGACACCCGGCCGCCCGCAACTGCCGCAGAAACGGAAGGTGTACCCGACTTCCCCATCCTGCCGCCGGTCCCGCCGCGCTCGCGCCGAGAGACGGTGGCAGCGGGCCTGGCTCTCGCGGCGGTCCTGGCCGCCGTGGTGGGGTCGAGCGTCTGGAGCTACCGGCAGTACGTCTCCTACCCGCACTACACCGTCGCGGCACCGGACCGTCTGCGGGGCTACGACCGGCTGGAGGGCACACCGATCCAGCGGATCCTGGAGGACAACCTGCGCCAGTCCCTGGGGGACGGCAGCGCCACGACGTACACCTTCGTGTACGGAACGAGAGGACACGGGAAGCGGCCGGAGCTGGGCGCCGCACTGTTCGGCGCGGTCGGCGACTTCCACGAGATGGCGCCCAAGGACATCGAGTCGATCCAGAGCGGCCTCGACGCGGCCGGGATGACCACGATCCGGGCCTGGAAAGCCGATCCCGGCCCCCTCGGCGGCGCCATGCGGTGCGTGCTCTACCGGGCACTCACCGGCGGACAGGTCTCCGCCTGCACCTGGGGGGACAAGGGCAGCATCGGCACCGTCATGGCACCGGACTCGGGCCAGGGACGAGAGGCCGTGGCGGAACTGGCCCGCCAGGCACGGGAGGCGGTGCTCCACAAAGAGAACCCATCCGCCTACTGAGCCGCACCCGCGCCCTTGCCGGGCGCGCTCCACGTAACGTGGGCCAGGCACGCAGCTCCGCCGTTGCCCTCCTCCCCCCGTACCCGCTGAAAGGCCGAGACCGTGAACATCTCCGTCTCTTCCGACACCGACGAACCGGTCACGCACCTGCTGGTGCGGGAGCTGGAGCGGCGCGGCCATCACGTCCTGCCCCACGGCACGCTCAAGGCGGGCGACCGGACGGACTGGGCCTTCGCCTCGCAGGCGGCGGCCCAGGACGTGGCCTCGGGGCGGGCGGAGCAGGCCGTCGTGTGCTGCTGGACCGGCACCGGTGCCGCCCTCGCCGCGAACAAGGTGCGGGGAGTGCGCGCCGCACTGTGCGGTGACGCCTATACTGCGGCGGGGGCCCGGCGGTGGAACGACGCCAACGTACTCGCCCTGAGCCTTCGGCTCGTCTCGGGCCCGCTGCTCACGGAAATCCTCGACGCCTGGTTCGGGGCCGAGGCCAGCGACGTACCGGAGGACACCAGGAACATCGCCCACATCGGCCGCATCGAGGAGCGGGAGCAGGGCTGAGCCTCTCGCTCCCGTCCGCTGCCGCTGACCCACCGGGTCAAGTAGCTAGTACGAGTGGTGGGTCTGCCAGAACGACCAGGCGCCGCACGGGCTGCCGTAGCGCTGGTTCATGTAGTTGAGGCCCCACTTGACCTGGGTGGCCGGGTTGCTCTGCCAGTCGGCGCCCGCAGAGCTCATCTTCGAGCCCGGCATCGCCTGGACCAGGCCGTATGCGCCGGCGCCGTTGTCGGCCCGGTAGTTCCAGCTCGACTCGTTGTTCACGATGTTGCTGAAGCACTGGAACTGGCCCGCCGGGACGATCTGCCGGGCGATCGCCTGGACCTCGGCGATCGAGTAGGAGCTCTGGTTCTGGAGCGGGCTTCGGCTGGTCGAGCGGCTCGCGGCCTGGGTCTCCAGGTCGTGGTCCTTCGCGGCCTTCTCGGCGGCGTTCTTCTTCGACTTCGCGTCCCGGGCCGCCTGTCTACGAGCGGCTTCCTCGGCGGACTTCTTCGCCGAGGCGCTCGCCTGCGCGGACTGCGCGTCGGCCTGCTGCGTCAGGGAGGCGGTCTGCACCTGGGCCTGCTGGCCGGCGGGTATGTCCGCGAGGAGCGTCGAATCGGCCGCGGTCGCTTCGAGGTTGTCGTTCGAGGCGGCCGCCGGGCCGCCTGCGGCGATACCAACGATGGCACCCACGGTGGTGACCGCGGTGGCGGACGCCACCGCGAAACCCCGGACCGAGCTGCGGCTCACACGCTTTCCTTCCAGCAGTGTCCGCACGCGCGAACTCACGGACGTATTCGTGCCCTTGGCCCCGCTTTCCCCCCATGAGCTCCCGAGGAAAACACGGCCCAACTGATCCCAGACTCTGCTGGAAGGCGACACCGCAAGGCAATTCGTCACCGCGTGTTAAACCTCACACCTTGGTGACCCTCCAGTTCCTTCGACTCGGTTTACGGATGTCCGTCTTCCGTCTATAGTGCCGCGCCTTGTCGACCGCCCGGGAGTGCGTCCACACCGGGAGACCCGAGCGGCTGGTCCAGGTGCACCAGGGAAGGACGGGGCCGGGAGCGATGTCCGGCCGGGCGCCGCAGGCAAGCGTGGAAGGCGCGTGAATCCGCGCACTCTCGGCTCCGCAAACCGCCCGTCTGACCGGCTCGACGCTCACCCGTTCAATTAGCTGCGCTCCAAGGGAAGGGTGCCGGGTCTGTCGAGGAGGAGCGAATCCAGGATGCTCGCGGTGCCCGCGGGATCCGTGGTGTGGTGCACGGTGCGTATCCCGAGAGCTTCGGCGGGCGGCAGGTTCTCGGCGTGGTCGTCCACGAACACGCACTCGGGGCCGGTCAGCCCCAGGGCGTCGAGTGCTCGCTGGTAGATGAGTGAGGACGGCTTCCGCACCCCCTCGAGTTCCGACAAGATCACCGCATCGAAGAAGTCCGTCCACATGCCCTTGTCTGCGTACGGGTTGTACGGCTCGATCCCGAACGAGTTACTGAGCATGGCCACCTTGATGCCGGCGGCGCGTGCCCGCTGCGCCGCAGCCACGATCAGGGGCTCCGGGTGCAGGTTTGCCAGGGCGCGCCGCATCAGGTCGGTGGGGTCGATGCCCAGGAGGCCGCCGATGACGCGGTTCCAGTCCTCCTGAGTGGCTTGTCCGACCTCCAACGCCGCATAGATGGCGACGCCCTCAGGATGCTCCTCCAGGGCCGCGAAGTAGGCACCGGGTGTCAGCCCCTCCGCCCTCTCGAACGCCTGCCCGTTCAATCTCATGCGGGTAGTGAGTACACCGCCGAAGTCGAGGATCAGGCCACGATATGGGGCTGGCACGGTCTCCCTGCCTTTCTGCTCTTCCGCGTACGCGATCCCCCGGCCGCGCGGCGACCGGGGGACCGATGAGTCCCCCCCGAGGGAGAGGCCACCAGTATCACCCTTTGCGAACCTGTGGGGACATACGCTTGACACGAGCGCCCTGTCCCTACGGCGAATGGTCAACCCATGGCGTATGACGGAGAGTTGTTCAGCATCGGGCAGAGGATGAAGTGGTGGCGTGAGCGCCGAGGCCTCTCCCAGAAGATGCTCGGGGACCTTATTGGCAGGTCAGAGAACTGGGTCTACAAGATCGAGAATGACCGGATGCCGTTGGACCGGCTTCCCCTCCTGATCGCGCTCAGTAAGGCATTGCGGTGCAGCCTGGGGGACCTTACGGGCGGTTACGTGTCCGGAATCTCCACCGCGGGCACCGAGCATGAGCACGTACCGCTCATCCGGCAGACGCTCTCCCTGCCCACGTCCCTACTCCCAAAGCGCGTCGGCTCAGTCAGCGCCGACGACTTCGATTCGTCCGTAACGGACGCCTGGCAGGTCTACGAGACACAGGCCGAAGGCCGGTACCGCGACGTGGGCGAGCGACTCCCCGCCCTGTTGCGTCAGGGACACGCCGCGCTTCGGGACGCCGGGGCAGACCAGGAGGGTGCCATCCTGCGACAGCTCATCAGCCTCTACGGCCTCCACCAGATCTGGCTGCGCCGCGTCGGCGAAACAACTCTCGCGCGCGTCGCGGCCGACCGTGGCCTGGCCCTCGCAGATACCGCCGGCGACCCCGCCCTCCTCGCGGCAGCCGCCTGGAACCTGGCCTGCGTCCTCACCTCCGCCGGGGACGTGGACGACAGCTACGAGCTGGCTCGGCAGACCATCGCCCAGTGCCAGCCTCACGACGACTCCAGCCCTGAGCACTGGTCCGCGTATGGGGCGCTGCACCTGCAAGGCGCGGTCGCCGCCGTACGCGCGGCAAAGGGACCGAGGGCCTGGGACCTGTACCACGGCGCACAGCGGGCCGTTGAGCGCATCGGCACCGACCTCAACCACTGGCACACCTGCTTTGGTCCGACGAACTTTGCCATGCACGAGGTCCATCTCAAGGCGGAAGAAGGCGACACGAATGAAGCACTCCGCGCCGCCGACCACGTACAGATCAACTCGGAAGTCCCACTCGAACGTCGGACTCGGTACCTGATCGAAGTGATGAACCTCAACCGTATCCAGCACGACGACTACGCGACGGTCCACATTCTCGGCAAGCTGCTGAAGCAGTCTCCTGAAGAGATTGTGTTCTCTCCGCTGGTCAGGGAAGCTGTGGCCGACCTATTGAAGCGTGAGAAGCCCATGTGGCGCGACGAGCTGCGCCCCGTCGCCATACACATCGGGCTCGCTGCGTAGGCATATGACAACCCTGAGTGTTACTCAGCCCTGATTTTTCCTCAGGGGCGGTCGGTCAAAGTGGCCCTAGTTTGACGGGTCATGACGACAAGTCACGGACCGACGAGTCCCACTACGCCGGCATTACCGCCCGCCAAGCGCCACCTCCGCCTTGCTCACAAGGCCGAGGTCGCACCGACGAAGGCTGACCGCTTCGCAGTCCCCCTCACCCTGCAGGAGGGGACCGCAGAGCCAACGGACGTTCCGTTGGTCCGGACAGCTGACGACGCGGTCACTCTGTGCGGACGGCTCGGTGCTCTCCTCCCGGTCACGGAAGGGGGAGCCCAATGACCACCAGGACCGCTCAAGAACGCGAGCGGCGGCGCAACCTCACCGACGCCTCCGTCACCCCCTTGCCCATCCTCGACGGACTGTTCCGGCGTGTCCCGGACCCACGACTTTGGATGCAACCCCCGGCATCCCTCGCCGCCCCAGCCACCCCGCTGGAGGGGGCCGCGACGAGCGGAACGGAGCAATGAAGGCCCCGTCGCTATCGTGTTCGACGACGACGGCACCGCTTTCCGTGGTCGGACATGAGCGCGAGGCAGACCTGTCGGCAGCCGAGGTCTGGTTCAGGCGGACGGGCGCGGAAGGTCTGGCGCCGGAAGACGGCCAGTGGCTGGCGTGCTGCCGAGAAATCTGCACGGCCGCATTGACCAGCTGGGGCCTTCCTGCGCTGACCGACCGCGTTCGCCTCGTGGTCAGTGAGCTAGTCACCAACGCGCTGGTGCACGCAGGCGGCACGATGGGGGTACGGATCGTACGCCGCGCTGGTGCGGTGCGCGTGGAGGTCGCCGACGCCTCCCGGGCCCAACCGCGCTGGGACCTGACGGCGGGCCCGGAGGAGTGCAACGGGCGGGGCATGCTCGTGGTACGCGCGTACGGCGACCACTGCGGTGTCACGGCGGCGGGCACGAGCGCGTCGAAGACGGTGTGGTGCGACTTCGATCTTCCCCCTGTGGTGACCCGGGAGCGAAGGTGATGCGGGGCCGGGCCGCGGCCGGCACCCGGCGGCACGTGCAGAGCATGCCGAGCCCAGCCCTTTGCGCGGCAGAGACGGCATGCGACCACACGAACTACCGGGCCCGTCTCGCCGACCCCGCGCTGCTCAGCCAGGCTGTCGCCGCGGGTGTGGCGTTCGGTGTGTCATTGCTCGCCGTCCCGGAGGGCGGCACTCGTCGGGGCGGCTACCTGGCCTGCACCGATCTACGGCTGGCATTCGCGATCCGCGAGCAGCTCGCACAGTGCCCCGGCTTCCCGGACGCACGAGTCCGGGAAGCCGAGGACCGTACGGTATGCCACCAGGGCGAGTGGGGCGAGGCTACCCCGACTCCATCGTGGAGGCCCTGCGCATGGACTGGCGTACAACAACGCGCTGGGACCTCGACCCCGCAGGAGAGGTCACGGCCGTAGCCCTGACCGGCCCCCTCCGCCCAGGGCCCGGCACCTGCGGCAGACGCGTCCGAATCGCGACGACCCCGTGACGTTGACCGCGCTGTCCTAAGGGCAGTTCCCCGTCCGTTCGATGGCGCGGGCCCTTGCCCTCCAAGGCTCGCTCCAGTTTCCTGCACTACTCCCGCAGCCGCAACGAACAGGAGAGAAGCGGATATGACCGATCTCGGACTCCCCGATTCGCCTGCACCCAGCAGCGTAGAAAACGGGCCACCTGCCGACCCGTTAACCCCTCGCTACAGGGCTGCTGGCGAGCAGCACCAAGGCAAGGTCACCATCATGGATCTGCCGGTGGACCTGGCGAACGATCTGATCAAGATCGGACGGGCGCTGCCAGCCTGGGACGTCGAGGGGGCCTTCCTCGCCTACTCCACGCTTGAGCAGTATCAAGCCGCGTTGGACTCGACTCCTCTGTTCAACGAGTTCATGGGACGCCTCTTGGCCGAGCTCTACGGGATGGCAGGCGGCTACGCGGTGGTGCGGCTGGACCGGATAGCCCAGGAGCTCGGGCTCTCGGAACGGTTCCTTCGCTTGGCCACAGCGGTTCTCACTCAAGTGGCGATCCCGTTCCAGCCCTTCCAGCGGTGGCCCCTGTGGAAGGAAATCGGCACGAACCTCAACGCCAACCCCGGCCTCTCCACTGGGACGGGCTACAACGCATTCCACATGGACCTGGTCAACGCGACCAGGCCGCCGGACTACACCGTGCTCCTGTGCGTCCGCCCCGACCCGCTGGGAGCGGGCGCGAGTATCCTCTCCGACGCCCGCGCGGCCGTGAGGCGACTGACGTCATCGCGCCGCGCGCTGCTGGCCGACGTGTCCTACCGCTACGGAGGATTCTTCGACCTGTGCGAAGTCGGCGAGGAGTTCACACCGTTCCCGGTCCTGGACGGGAAACCCGAGGACAGCGGTTTCGTGCGCTTCACCGCCAAGATGCTCTCTGAGCCCAATCTCGGCCTCGACGAGGAACACGCCCAGGCGGCCAGGGAGCTCGCGGACCAGATGGTCGCGGGCCAAGTCTCCTACACGCTCCAGCGCGGCGACCTTCTGATCGTGGACCAACACCGCTGGGTTCACGGCCGCCGGGCGCTTGGCGACGGGCAGGAGCGCGTCGCGCCAGAGAATCGTCGCCTGCTGCTGCAGCTGTTCCTCCGCAGCGTGGAACCCGGGGACTTCCTAGGCCCCCGGGCGCGGGTCGCTGGCTGAAGGTCTCTGGGGGCTCAGATCCGCGAGTTGCGGAGCGACTGCCACACCGCCCCCGCCAGCGCCCGAGTCGACCGAGGAACCGACAGATGCTCGTGTTCGCGGTACAGCTCCCAGTTGTAGGAGACCAGCGACAGCTTGTTGGAGGACAGGGAGCCGGCCTGGTGGGCCCGGTAGATGGCCAGCGGTTCGGCTAGGCCGCGGGCGTCCGCCCCGTCACGCATGATCGACAGCCACAGAGCGTAGTCCTGTCGCTTCCGCATCTCCGGCATCAGCCGCGTCCCGAGCGCATTGCGGTCGTACATGGCGGTGAGCGCGCCAATGTGGTCCCGTACGAGCATCGCGCGGTAGTCCACGTGGTCCCGTGCGCGGATCACCCGGCTGTTCGGCACCCAGTCGGTGCTCTCGCCGGCGTAGTCGGCGTCCATCTTGAAGTACGAGGTGAAAGTCAGCGGTGCACTGCCCTCGGCCGCGAAGGCGAGCTGCTTCTCGGTCTTCTCCGGAAGCCACATGTCATCGCTGTCGAGGAAGGCGACGTAATCCCCCCGGGCCCGCTCGATCGCCAGATTGCGGGCCCGGCCCGCTCCGCCCCGCTCAGGTGCCGTCTGCGGCAGAACGCGCTCGTCCTGCTTGGCGAACTCGAGTAGCAGGTCCATGGAGCCGTCTGAGGACTGATCGTCAGTGATCAGCAGCTCCAGGTCGCTGTGGGTCTGCGTGAGCACTGACCGCACGGCTGCGCCCAGGGTCGACGCCGAGTTGTACACGGGCATCACGACAGACACCAGAGGCACAGCACTTCTCCTCGCCAGACCAGGAACGACGGTCCATTGAAGCAGGAGCTGAGGAGCGTCCATGCATGTTGTCGTCATAGGCCAGGGTTATGTCGGTCTGCCGCTGGCTGTACGGGCCGCCGAGGTCGGTCATCATGTGGTCGGGTACGAGATCGATCCGCACAGAGTCGCCAGACTGACCAACGGCGAGTCCCACGTCGAGGACATCCCCAACGAGCGGCTGCGGCCCCTCCTGGTAAGCGGCGCCTACCGCCCCTCGGCCTCCCCCGACGCGGTGGCTGCCTTCGACCTGGCGGTGATCACCGTGCCGACTCCTCTGCGCGACGGCGTACCGGACCTCTCCCACATCGAGGCGGCCGGCGAGACGCTGGCCGCACACCTGCGACCGGGTGCCACCGTGGTGTTGGAGTCCACCACCTACCCGGGCACCACCGAGGAACTGCTCGCCGCGCTCCTGGAAAAAGGCTCCGGTCTGCTCGCCGGAGTCGACTTCCACCTCGGGTACAGCCCTGAACGGATCGACCCGGGCAACCCCGTCTGGCGGCTGGAAAACACACCAAAGATCATCTCCGGGATCGACGAGCGATCGTTGCGCGCAGTGGACAGCTTCTACCGGGAGCTGGTCGAGCGCACCGTCCCGGTCTCTTCGTGCAAGGAGGCTGAGCTGACCAAGCTGCTGGAGAACACCTTCCGGCACGTCAACATCGGGCTGATCAACGAGCTGGCGATGATCGCCCACGAGATGGAGATCAACATATGGGAGGTGATCGACGCAGCCGCCACGAAGCCGTTCGGCTTCCTGCGGTTCACCCCGGGGCCCGGGGTGGGCGGACACTGCCTGCCCATCGACCCGTCGTTCCTCTCCTGGCGGGTGGAACGAGCACTCGGCCGATCCTTCCGGTTCGTCGAACTGGCCAACGACGTGAATCGTCACATGCCCGAATACGTAGTCCGCCGCCTCACGCAGGCACTCAACCACCGCCGGATGGCCATCAAGGGATCACGAATCCTGCTCCTCGGCCTGGCCTACAAGGCCGACACCTCCGACTTCCGCGAGTCGCCCTCGGCGCGTGTCGCCGAGCTGCTAATCGACCTGGGCGCCGAGGTATGGGGTGCGGACCCCCACGTCACGGACCACCTCCTCACCGATCCACGCCTCCTCCGAGTGACGGCTACTGCCGACGAGATCGCCGCATCCGACGCGGTGGTACTGCTGACCGACCACTCCACCATCGACTATGAAATGGTCCGTACGCACGCGTCATACGTACTGGACTGTCGGAACCGGTTACCCAGCTCCGGCGGGAACGTCGATGCGCTGTGAAAGGGTGTGCGTATTCCTCAGTCCCGCTCCGTGCCGACCAGCGCGGTCTCGTACACGTCTGGGCGAGGCCCGAATCCGCGACGGCACCGCGGGTGGCTGATCGGCCAGTCCGCAGCTTCGTCGATGCTGCGCAAGGTCCGGTTGGCCTTGTCCGGGTCCTGGTGGGAGGTCCATCCGCAATCAGACGCGTCGAAGACTTCGACCACGCGAACTCCGGCGGTGCGGGTCCTATTCAAGGTGCCGGCGTTGTAGGCGACGGCTGACTTCGCGAGGGTGGCGGCCTCCGCCCAGGCGCGCACTGGGACGCGCGCCCGCTGCGGTAGATCACGTACGTAAGTCCGTGATCGGCGGCGAGTCGGTTCGCGAAGTTCCTGGCAGCCTGCTTCGCGGTCATCTTGCCTGCGGCCAGCAACGGCACCTCCCGACGTGCTGCCTGCCGTGCGGCACAGTAGAACTGGCCAGCCATCCGTTGGGCCTCTTCGGATCGGCGCAGGAAGTCTGCGTAGGAGTCCGCCGCGAGCGACTGAAGAGCGTCACGGTGAAACGTGGTCCAGGCGAAGGTCACACGCCCAGAGCCTCGGCCGCCGTCCGCCCGCCCTCCTCATAGAGATGAGGAAGCTGCCGTTCCACGAACTGACGTGCCTCCTCGTCCACGCGTCGCCGGACGAGCGGATGTTTTTCAGCCCCTTCGCCGTCCGCGCCCATGGGCAGCGCGCCATGACGAAGCTGGAGGCCCGCGACCGGGCGCAACTCGTCGTCATCGCCTACCGGACGGGCCTGGCCCGCACCGCCCCCGACGGCCGCACCGACCGTCTGCCCCAGGAGGACGTCGGCCGGTGAGTGCGGGGGCGGTGACGCCGGGAGAGGCACGAACCGTCAAAGACGGGTGGTCAGTGCGTGCGCGGCCTGACCCAGCCCTTCTGCACCAGCAGGTCGCAGTGCCACTTGGCGTGGCTCGGGGTCTCGTGCTTCTGCTTCACGGCGGCGTCGATGCAGTCCGCGTACGCGAACGGCGGCCCCGAGTTCACCTGCGAAGGCGTCGCGGGGGCAGCCGTGGGGACGGCGTGGGCCTGAGCCGAACCGGCCAGCCCCAGAACGGACAGGGTCAGGACCGAGACAGTGGTGATCTTCCTCATGACCTGTGAACGAGCCTTGGGGACGATGGACACGCGCCCGTCCACGGATGCACCCGCCTTGCCGTAAGGCTTTCGTCATCAGCGCGAGGGCCCGAACACCCCCCGCTTCCGCTTAGCTGGACGCAAGAGAGAGGGACGACCTCTTCGAACGAGGATGGAGAGGTGGATTCATGCGCGCGGTCACTGCCCTCGCTGCCTTCCTGCGAAAGCCCCTGGGGATCGCCCTGTCGGGGGTCGCGGTACTGCTGCTCGCCGTCGGCCTGTACTGGTTCCAGCCGTGGAAGCTCTGGGTGGACGAGACGGTCCACGACGCACTGCCCGCCGCCGCACCCACGGCCGGCGCGCGGCCCGGGCCGTCCGTCCTCGCGACCGGCGAGCTGATCAGCCACGAGCACACGACGAAGGGGACCGTGCGCATCCTCCAGCTCCCCGGTGGCAAGCGCACGTTGCGCCTGGAGGGACTCGACACCAGCAACGGCCCCGACCTGCGGGTGCTGATCACCGACGCCCCGGTGAAGAAGGGCACGGCGGGCTGGCGGGTCTTCGACGACGGCAAGCACGTCAGCCTCGGCAAGCTGAAGGGCAACAAGGGCGACCAGAACTACGACCTGCCGGCCGACCTCGACCTGGCCGTCTACACCAGTGTCAGCATCTGGTGCGACCGCTTCGACGTCTCCTTCGGCGCCGCGCAGCTGACGCGCACGGTCTGAGCTGCGGCCCACCCGTCAGCCCCGGTTGTGAAATTTGCCATTCAAGATCTTGATGTTTGTTGATCCCCATGCCAGATTCGGCGCAGCCCAACCAGGGTCAACGGCGGAGTCCGTCCTGCTCCGCCGGATCAGCTGCGGGGAGAGGTCGTCGAGATGCCCGAACCACACACTCCTGGGGACCGTCTCGCGGTGGAGCGGCGGACCATCGAACCCGTCCCGGACAGCGAGCGGCACGGCACGCCGCGCAGCCAGTTCACCCTCTGGTTCGGCGCCAATATGCAGATCACCGCGATCGTCGACGGCGCGCTGTCGGTCGTCTTCGGCGCCGACGCGCTCTGGGCGATACCCGCGCTGCTGATCGGCAACATCCTCGGCGGCGTCGTGATGGCGCTGCACTCCGCGCAGGGACCCCGGCTCGGCGTACCGCAGATGATCTCCAGTCGCGCGCAGTTCGGTGTGTACGGCGCCGTGCTGCCGCTGCTGCTGGTGATCCTCATGTACCTGGGCTTCGCCGCGACCGGCAGCGTGCTGGCCGGGCAGGCGATGTCGAAACTGCTGCACATCGACACCGACGCCGGGATCCTCGTCTTCGGGGCCCTGACCACCGTCGTCGCCGTCACCGGCTACCGCCTCATCCACCTCGCCGGCCGCATCGCGACCGTCGTCGGGGCGCTCGGCCTCGGCTACCTGGTGGTGCGGCTGTTCACGCAGTACGACGTCGGCGCGCACGTCGGCGACAAGGGGTTCGAGGCGGCGACCTTCCTGCTGGCCGTGGGACTCGGGGCGGGCTGGCAGCTCACCTTCGGCCCCTATGTCGCCGACTACTCGCGCTATCTGCCGCGCGACACCAGCGCCCGCGCGACGTTCTGGTCCACCTTCCTCGGCTCCGTGATCGGATCCCAGTGGGCGATGACGCTGGGCGCGCTCACCGCCGCCGTCGCGGGCAAGGCCTTCCTGCCCGACCAGGTGGGCTTCCTCGGCGACCTGGCCGGCCCGGCGTTCCTCGCGTTCCTGATCTACCTGGTGATCGTGGTGGGCAAGCTGACCGTCAACTGCCTGAACGCCTACGGCGGCTTCATGTCGATCCTGACCACCGTCACCGCGTTCGACCGCCGCTCACGTATCTCGGCCGCGGCACGCGCCGCCTACATCGTCGGCTTCATCGCGGTGTCCATGGTCATCGCGCTCGCCGCCAGCGACGACTTCCTCACCAACTTCAAGAACTTCGTGCTGCTGCTCCTGACGGTGTTCACCCCGTGGAGCGCGATCAACCTGGTCGACTACTACCTGCTCTCCCGCGAACGCGTCGACATCCCGGCCCTGTACGACCCGGACGGCCGCTACGGGCGCTGGAACGTCACCGCGCTGACCTGCTATGTCGTCGGCGTCGCCGTACAGATCCCGTTCCTGGCCACCAAGCTGTACACCGGTGCGCTCACCAAGAAGCTCGACGGCGCCGACATCTCGTGGATCGTCGGCCTGGCGGTCACCGCGGTGCTGTACGGGGTCTGGGCGCGGCGCACCGCCAACCCGCCGGCCGAGACCATCCACCCGGCCCCGACCGAGAGCAGCGTCCAGGCGGCGGCCGGCTGACCGGGGGTCACTCCACCGGAGCGACATCCGCCCACAGGGCGGCGGCGTCGGGCGAGAGCGGTACGAGCGCTCCCCCCGGCGCCGCGTCGTCTCCGTCCCACCACCCGCCCTGACCCGGCCTCAGGGCAGGGCTGGCTGACTCGTCCTGCCAGGTGCCGCGCAGCACATAGAACACCCCGGAGTGCCCCGGGCGCGGCACGACGGGATCTGTGACCCGCTCCACCCGGGCCGTCCAACTCCCGCGCCGGGCCATGAGGTTGAGCACCCGGCAGGGTCCTCCCGGCAATTCCGCGACCAGGTCGAGGTCGCCGGAGAAGCCGAACGGCTCCCCCGCGCGCGCCAGCACCCGGTCGAACACCCCGGGGCACGTCAGCCGCACACCGTCTCCCGTCAGGAGGGTGAGCGTCCGGTCCACCCCGGGGAACGCCGAGAACGGCCCGCCCCGGGTGATGTCGGCGACGCTCGCACGCCACCCGAAGACATCGGTGCCCGAGGGCCGGGAGGCGATCTCCCTGGTCGTGCCGCCGCCGTTGCGCCACTGGCCCGCGGGCAGTGACTCGACATCGAAGTGGTGCATGGGTGGGCTCCTACGTACGACAGCAGGTCAGGTCCTCAAGTACGAGGCCCCGTTGACGTCGAGGACCGTACCCGAGCTCCACATGGCCTGCGGGGAGGCCAGATAGAGCACGGCGGCCGCGATCTCGTCCGCCTCGGCGACGCGCCCGAAGGGGCTCTGGGCCCGGATGCCCTCCCCCTCGGGCCCCTCCAGACGGCCCGCGACCCGCTCGGTGGCGACGAAGCCGGGGGCGACGGACGCCACGGCGATACCGTGCGGGGCGAGCGAGACCGCGAGGGACTGGCCCAAGGCGTGCAGGGCGGCCTTGGTGGCGCCGTAGGCGGGGTGGTCGGGCTCGCCCCGGAAGGCGCCGCGCGAACCGATGTTGACGATCCGCCCCTCGCGGCCCGCCTCGACCATGCGGCTCGCCACACGGTGGCTGAGGTGGGCGGGGCCGAGAAGGTTGACGTCGACGGTCTGCCGCCAGGCCTGCTGCCACTGCTCGTACGAGGTCTGCGCCAGCGGGTGGGCCACCATCACGGCGGCGTTGTTGACCAGGACGTCCACCCCGCCGAGCGCCTCCTCGGCGCGGGCCGCCAGTTCCTCGACGCTGTCCGGGTCCGCGAGGTCCGCCGGGATCAGTACGTGCCCCTCGCCCTCCAGCGCGGCCAGGGTCGCCTCGGCGTCCGGCCCGACCGTGGAGCAGTGGACGGCCACCCGGTCACCGGCTCGGGCGAAGGCGGCGGCCACGGCCCGCCCGATGCCCCGGGAGGCTCCGGTGACCAGGACGCCCCGGCCGGTGCTGGGCAGCTTCGTCACGGTCCGGTCCATCGCGGCCCCTCTCCTCGATGTCGACGACGGCCCTGCCGTCGTGCCCTCGCCGCGAGCGTACAGAGCAAGATCACGATCCGTGAAGCCCGGCCTGCGGACAGCGAAACCGGACAGCAAAACCGGATGGCGACACCGGATGGCGGAAAGCGTGTGCCGGCGCCTCAGACCGGCAGGTTGGCCGTGATCAGGCAACCCGGGCTGTCGGCCGCGCTCACGGCGATCGGCGTGGTGGTGCCCAGCAGGCTGTTCCCGTTGACCAGGGTGTTGGCCGAGGAGGCCACGGTGACGCCGTTGGGGCCGTTGCGCACCACGTTGCCGGTCACCGCGCAGCCCGGCGAGGAGTCCACGTGGATGCCCTTGTCGTTGCTGCCGGAGACGGTGTTCCCGCTGATCAGCGCGTCGGGGGCGTAGTACGCCCGGATCCCGGCCGCGACGGCGCCAGCCACGACGTTGCCGGAGATGACGACACGCGAGGCCGATGTGCCGCTGCTCGCGCTGCCGCCCATGACGTCGATGCCACGGTCCTTGGCGCCCGCGCCCTGGATGATGTTGCCGGTGACGACCAGGTCCTGGAAACCCGCGACCGCGCCGCCGGAGTTGGCGTAGGTCGCGCGGATGCCGCCGAAGCAGTCGTCCATCGTGTTGTCGGCGACGACGGTCTGGTTGGTCGCGTAGGGGTGGATGGCGAACGAGCGGCTGCCGTGGACGGTGTTGCTGACGATCTGGACGCGCTCATGGGAGTTGCGGGCGTCGAAGCCGTGGGAGCCGACCAGGGTGGGGAAGGCGCCGTAGGTGACGCCGCCGACCGTGCTGCCCGAGCCGCAGTAGTTGTCGCGGACGACGATGTCGGAGCAGGCGGTGCCGTCCTCGGCGCCGATGACAGTTCCGCCGACCCGGGCGCTGTCCAGCTGGACGGCCTCGGTTCCCCAGGAGATCCGGTTGGCGGTGCCGGTCCAGCCGCTGAAGCGGCAGTTCTCAACGCGGCCGTTGCGTACGGCGCCGAACTCCACGGCGTGCCAGTTGGAGACGTTCACCACGCGCAGATCGCGGATGGTCACATCGGTGGCGTGCCAGATGGATATCCCCATCCAGCCCTGGTCGTCGTCGGCGGGCTGCGGGCCGGCCACGTCCCACACCCCGCCCTCGACGACGATGTTCCCCGGGCCGCTGTAGCCGGAGCCGCCGGCCGTGTCCCCCCATGTGCCGTTCATCAGCATGAACTGCGTGGTCCCGGTGCGCCGGAACGTGGTGCCCGGGGTGAGCGTCAGCCGGGTGTCGGCGCCGATCCGCAGGTACGCGCCGATGGTCCAGGTGCCCGGGCCCACGACGACGTGCCCGCCGCCCGCGCTCTTGGCGGCGTTCAGCGCGGCCTGGACCGGCGCCTCCGTGGTCCCCGCCGAACTGTCGACGTAGTACACCTTCCAGGTGCCGGACGGCGTGGCGGCGCTGGCGGGCTGCGCACCCAGCACGGTGGCGGACGCCAGACCGGTGGCCGCGAGTCCGGCGGTGCCGAACGCCGCGCGGTCGAGCAGGCTTCGGCGGCTCAGACGGGGCGACGCCGTGCCGGGGTCCATGCTGGGCATGGGTGGGACCTCCTGTGGTGCCTGGGGTGGGGACGACACAGGAGTTCTATCAGCAGACCGGTCCGCGCCTTGCCGCGCCCGGTCGCGGCGGCGTACCGACCCCGGCCCGGCGGGCGAGGTGGTACGCCGACGTGACCCCGACGGGACGACGCTTAGGCGCGTGACGCGATGTCAGACGGTCAGGACGATCTTGCCTCGGGTCCGGCCCTCCTGGTTCAGACGCCAGGCGTCCGCCGCCTCGGCCAGCGGGAAGGTGCGCTCGACGTTCACCTTCAGCTTCCCGGCGTCCGCGAGCCGGGCGAGCTCCGCGAGGTCCTCGGGGTCCGGGCGCACCCAGAGCGAGTGCCCGCCCTGCTCGACAGCGGCCTGGTCGGCGATGGACACCATCCGCTCCCGCTGCTTGAGCAGCGCCTGCGACAGATCGACGACGCCGCCCCCGACGAAGTCGAGCGCCGCGTCCACGCCCTGCGGCGCGAGCTCGCGTACGCGGTCCTCCAGGCCGTCCCCGTACGTCACGGGCTCAGCGCCGAGCCCCCGCAGGAACTCGTGGTTCCGCTCGCTCGCGGTACCGATCACCCGGGCGCCGAGGTCCACCAGGATCTGCACGGCGAACGCCCCGACACCGCCGGAGGCCGCGTGCACCAGCACCGTCTCGCCCGCGCGCACCCCGGCCCGCTGGACGGACTGGTAGGCGGTCAGCCCCGCCAGCGGCACCCCGGCCGCCTCTTCCCAGCTCAGCGCGGCGGGCTTGCGCGCCACGGACCGTACGGGCGCGGCGACGAGCTCCGCGTACGCGCCCTGCTGCACCCAGTCCTTGCGCACATAGCCGAAGACCTCGTCGCCCACCTGGTACTCGGGCACGTCCAGGCCGACCGCTTCCACCACGCCCGCGACGTCCCACCCCGGGATCAGCGGGAACCCGACTTCCATGATCGGGTCGAGATAGCCCGCGGCCACCTTCCAGTCGACCGGGTTGACCCCGGCCGCCTTCACCCGGATCAGGACCTCGCCGGGCGCCACCTTCGGATCGGGCACGTCCGTCAGGCGTAGATCATCAGCAGAGCCGTACTTCTCCAGCACAATTGCCTTCATGACCAGCACGAACAGCGGATCGGCCCACCTCATTCCCGGGAAGTGCGAATACACCCGAACGGCGGCGGTCCCGGGGGGTCACGAGGGGATGTGATCACCGGGCGCGACAAATGCGTCGACAGCCGCGCTCGGCACCCGGCACAGTGGCCGACCGTGACGAGCAGTGAGCTGTGGACCCGTGCGACCGCCGAGCGCTACGACGCCGAGGAGAGCGAGCTCTCCTCGCCCGCCGTGCTCGGACCGACGCTCGCCTTCCTGGCCGAGCTCGCCGGGGACGGCCGGGCACTGGAGTTCGCCATCGGGACCGGGCGGGTGGGCGTGCCGCTGCGGGAGCGCGGCGTACAGGTGGCGGGTATCGAACTGTCCGAGCACATGGCGGCGGTCCTGCGCCGCAAGGCCGACGCGGACAGCCTGCCGGTGACCATCGGGGACATGGCCACCACCGTCGTCCCCGGCGAGTTCAGCCTGGTCTATCTCGTCTACAACACCATCACGAACCTGCTCACCCAGGACGAGCAGGTCGCGTGTTTCCGCAACGCGGCACGCCATCTGGCGCCCGGTGGCCGGTTCGTCATCGAGCTGGGCGTGCCGCCGCTGCGGTTTTTGCCTCCCGGCCAGGTCGCGGTGCCGTTCGACGTCTCCGAAGAGCATCTCGGCTTCGACACCTTCGACCTGGTCGAGCAGATCCTCGTCTCGCACCACTTCACGCGCGACGGCGACGGCTACCGCCGCGCCAACTCCCGGCACCGGTACGCCTGGCCGGCCGAGCTCGACCTGATGGCCCGGCTCGCCGGGCTGGAGCTGGAGCGCCGGGTGGCGGACTGGGACGGGGCGCCCTTCACCCAGGACTCCGCCAAGCACATCTCGGTATGGCGCAAGCCCGTCTGAAGCCGGACCCATCGGACAGGCCCTAGTCCGGCCGGGCGCTCCCCCGCGACGCCGCCGCGGCCTGCAAGCTGCGCAGCGCCAGGAGCAGTACGCCTATGTCGTCCAGGTACACGGGGTCGGGCAGCAGGTCCACCGGGCTGATCACATACACCAAGGCGCCCCAGTAGGCGGCCTTGTGCGTCAGCGGGACACCGGCGTCCCGCAGGATCTTGCGGGCCCGGACCAGCCGTACCGTCAGGACGACCGCCACCAGCGCGGCGGCGAGCAGCGCGAGTACGGCGAGAACCAGGCCGACCGTCAGTCCCGTGCCCCACGGGGCGGCGGTCCGCACTCCTACCCCGGGAGCCGGACGTCGCCGCGCTCGAAGGTCTCGGCCGCCTGCCGCAGACGCAGCTGCTCCAGTGTGTCCAGCTGCCGCTCGGCGCGTTCGAGCAGGTCGTCGAGCTGCGCGCCGTCCAGGCGTCTGTCGCCGTCGGCCACTTGGCGCAGGCTGCGCCAGAGCGCCGCCTTCCCCTCGACGCCCAGGCGCAGCAGTTCCAGCTCCACCAGGGACGTGAGCGGCGAGCGGCGTACGAGCCGCCCGTTGGGTTTCAAGCGGCCCACCGTTTCGGCCAGCGCCCCCGCGGCGACCTTGTAACGGCGGACGGGAACGTCGAGTCGCCGCATGATGTCCAGCAGGGCCGCCCGGTCCTCGGAGATCTCGTCGGCGACGGGCCGTACCTCGTCGGCGAGTGCGGGAGCCCGCTCGGAGTCGGCCTCGACCAGGGACCGCGCCCGGCGTACGCCCAGCGTGGCACCGGCGAGGTGGTCGTTGAGATAGATACCGAGCAGATCCGTGCCGCTGCGGTTCGTGCGCGCGCCCATCGGCTCGCTCCCTTCGGGATCGGCGGCTGCGCCTGGCTCAGCCCTTCAGACGGTTGCGAAGAAGCTGTTTGCCCAGGTCCGCGCCCTTGCGGCTGTCGGCCTGCGCGCGGCGGAACAGATCCGCGACTTCGGTGTCCTTCTCGCGCTCCGCGTCCTGAATGTACGTCTCCAGGCGCAGGGCGTTGCTCAGACACGCTTCGACGTACCAGACGAGGTTGTAGTCCTTGTCCGGAGTGCCGGTGGGACCGCTGGTGTCTTTCGTGCCGGCCATATGAGCCTCCGCTGTCGGTGGTTCGGCGTCCGCCTGTGCGGCTTTCCGGGCCCGGGTACCCCGGCCACGCGCGCCAAACGAACCGGAGCGGTCGAGTGGCGGGTGGTCTCTGACGAGGGCTTAGGATGCGCGGGATTTCTGGATCTCACAGGGGAGGGACATGCAGCTCATCCGTATACCCGGCCGACTGCGTACCGCCGTCGGCGCGTTCGCCGTCGCCACGGGGGTGCTCACTGGGATGCTCGTGGGGCCCGTGGACACCGCGAGCGCCGCCACCGTCACCACGGGGCCGGTGTTCAACGATCCGACCGGGGACAGCGCGGCCCAGCAGGCCATCCGCGGCCAGGTCCGGTCCGTCGTCGCCAACGCCGACAGCGGAACCTCGCTGCGGCTGGCCATGTACCACCTGTGGGACGAGACCGTCGCGAACGAACTGGTCGCTGCCAAGACGGATCGCGGCATCAGCGTCAAGGTGGTCCTGGACGCGAGCACCCGCGACTTCCCGGCGGCGTACGACATTCTGCTGAACGCTCTCGGATCGGACACCACGAAGAGCTCGTACGTGAAGCTGTGCGCCACCGGCAGCTCCTGTCTGGGCCCGGCGGGCACCGGCATCAACCACAACAAGTTCCTGCTGGCCGGCAGCGTCGGCGGCGGGGCCCAGAAGAACGTCGTGGTGCAGCTCACCTCGAACCTGACGCCGTCCAACTACGCGCGCTACTGGAACAGTTCGGTCACCGTCGTGGGGAACACCGAGCTGTACGGCGGCTATCTCTCCTACTTCGACAAGCTGCCCGCGCAGAACCGCGGCGCCTGGTCGTACACGTACGGCAACGCGGGTGACTACAAGTACTACTTCTTCCCGCGCGCGGGCACCGATGACACCACTGACACCGTGGTGAACGCGCTGGACAACATCACCTGCCGCTGGACCGACACCGCGGGCGCCCACCGCACGACCGTCCACGCCGCCATGCTGAAGATCAGCCGTCAGGCCGTGGCCGACAAGCTGCGCGCGCTCGCCGGGGCCGGGTGTCTGGTGGACCTCGTCTACAGTGAGACCGACACCGGGACGTGGAACGCCCTGCACGGGGTCTCCGGCATCACCAACCGCTGCTACCAGCACGACGACGACGCCGACAGCGCCACCCCGAACCGCATCGTGCACTCCAAGAACGTGATGGTGGACGGCATGTACGCGGGTACCGTTCAGAAGCTGATGTGGACCGGCAGCCACAACTGGAGCGGTCCGGCGCTGCGCGACAACGACGAGGCGATGCTGCGTATCACCACGCCTTCCGTCTACAGCGCGTTCGAGGCCAACTTCCAGGCGGCCCGGGCCGCGGCCGTGCCCGGCACCAGCGACAACGTCAGCGCCTGCAAGAGCGAGTAGCGCGGGCCGCGGCTCCCGTCGTACGAGGCGGGAGCCGCCCCCCGTAATGGGCGGGACGGATCGGGCGGCGCTCGCTACTGTGGCGGCATGACCACCGGCGCCGTTCCTTCCGACGACATCGCCTCGCTGCCCCGGGCCGAGTTCGCCTTCCCCGGCCCGCTGCGGGACCAGCTCGTCGCGGCCATCCTCGATGGCTCCAAGACCTCCACGACCGGACTCGTGATCGACTACGAGCACGCAGGGGACCCGCTGCCCTCCGTCGGGAGCCGAGCGGTGGTCGTCGACTCGGACGGCCGTCCGGTCGCGGTCATCGAGGTCACCGGTGTACGTGTGGTGCCGCTCGCCGAGGTGGACCTCGCCCATGTGGTGGACGAGGGGGAAGGCGACACCAGCGTCGCCGGATGGCGGGCCAACCATGAGAGCTTCTGGCACAGCGCCGAGATGCGGGCGGCCCTGGAGGACCCGGGGTTCACCGTGGACGACGAGACCCCGGTGGTCCTGGAGCGCTTCCGCCTCGTGACCGACCTGCGCCCGGCTGACTGACCTGACGCTCAGCCGTGGTCCGTCACGCGGCCACGGTGTCCCACATCACCTGCGAGGACGGGCGGTGCGGACGCTGCGGGGCCCGGTCGGCGAGCCTGGTCAGCCAGGCGCCGATCTCCTGGAGGTCCCGGCGGCCGACGGCGGCCCGTACCCGCGGGAACCACCGGTGCTCCTCCGCGTCCATGTGCCGCTCGACGATGTCCATCAGCAGGCGGGTCTTGGCGTCGAAGGCGACCGCGTCGGGGCGCATGTCGTACAGCTCCGCGGCCAGCACATCGGCGATGTGGTGCTCCTCCACGAAGCCCAGCACGTCCGGCTCGGTCTCCGGCAGGAGCACGACCACGCGGGGGTACATGCCCTCGCGCTCCAGGTACCCGTACACGGTCAGCGCGCGCAGAAAGGGCCCCACGGCCTCGGTACTGCCCTCGACCCGGTAGGAGCGCATCAGCCGCCTGAGCTCCTTGTGGCCTTCCCTCAGCATCACGATCGCGTCGGTCGACATGGGCAGCTCCTTGTGGCACAGCACTCACTTCCGTCGCAGTCCATACCCGGCAAACCGGATGATCACGCGCCGCGATGCCGGGGCTTCCGTCTGTCGTCACGCGGTCACGGATGGTTGTAGGAACAGCTGACCGGCTCAGTCGCTGAACCCAGGCGGGAGGCCGCAACGCGAAGACGCCCGACCGGAAAGTCCGGTCGAGCGTCTTCGTACGTCTGGTGTCTGTGACGGCTTAGTACCAGTGGTGGGCCTGCCAGAAGTTCCACGCACCGACGGGGCTGCCGTAGCGGGAGTTCATGTAGTCCAGACCCCACTTGATCTGGGTGGCCGGGTTGGTCTTCCAGTCGGCGCCGGCCGAGGCCATCTTCGAGGCCGGCAGGGCCTGGACCAGGCCGTACGCGCCCGAGGAGGAGTTCGTGGCGGTGTGATCCCAGCCGCTCTCACGGGAGACGATGTTGTTGAAGGCCGCGAACTGCGCCGGGTCCTTGATCATCTGCTGGGCGATCGCCTTGGCGCTCGTCGGGGCCGCCGCCTGGGCGGGAACCGTGGCGAGCATGGAACCGGCGGCACCGAGGGCGACGACGGCACCCGCGAGGGTCTTCTTCGAAGCGGCGATGCGGCGGATGACGGAGTTGGACACAGAGGAACCTTCCAAAGGGGACAAGGGCGGTCGCGGCATGCCGGAGGCATGCGTGAGCCACTCACGCGAGGGAGAGGGGTTCGTCAGCGGCGGGGAGAAACACCCGTACCGCTCGGCGACTCATCCAGTTCTACCGGCGTCCCCCGGGCCTGGCAACGACCCCTCCTACTAGGGAGCCTCGCAGCGGGGGACCCACGACCCCCGGTTCACGGGGAGGCGCTTTATGCAGGTAGGGCCCCCTGTGCGCCCATCGTGGCGGCGGTCTGGAGGCCTACGAACCTCGCTCGGACGTGACGTGGGTCCTATGGGGCGAGTCACCTTCGAGCCCCCTGAATGTCACTAAAGGTGACGGTTTGTACCCTTTTAACAGGCTAGTGGGACGTCGCTATCCCCTCGGAATCAGAGGAAAACGGCGGGCTGGGGCGTGCTTCTTCGGGCGGTCCGCCCAACGCGCGCGCACCGGCTGGCCCCGCCGCACCCGGGCGCGACCGCGTGCGGCGGGACGGCGAACAGGCGCTCAGGCGTTCCAGGTCCACTCCGCGATCTCCGGCAGGTCGGTGCCGTACTCGCGGATCCAGGCGTGGTGGCGGGTGCGGGCGTCGGCCATCTGCTGGCGTACGGCGGCGGCGCGCACCCCGAGGCCGGGAACGCGGTCGACGACGTCCATGACCAGGCGGTAGCGGTCCAGGTCATTGCGGACGACCATGTCGAACGGCGTGGTCGTGGTGCCGGACTCCTTGTAGCCGCGCACATGCAGGTTCCGGTGGCCCGAGCGGCGGTAGGCGAGGCGGTGGATCAGCCACGGATAGCCGTGATAGGCGAAGATCACCGGCTTGTCCTGGGTGAACAGACCGTCGTACTCGAAGTCGCTCATCCCGTGCGGGTGCTCCTCGTGCGGCAGCAGCCGGGTCATGTCGACCACGTTGACCACCCGGACGGCGAGCTCCGGCAGATGGCGGCGCAGCAGCTGGGCCGCCGCCAGCACCTCCTGGGTGGGCACGTCTCCGGCGCAGGCCAGCACGACGTCCGGCTCGCCGCCGTTCTCGGTGCCCGCCCACTCCCAGATCCCCGCCCCCCGGGCGCAGTGCGCGCGGGCGGCGTCCATGGGCAGCCAGTCGAAGCAGGGCTGCTTGCCCGCCACCACGACGTTGACGTAGTCGCGGCTGCGCAGGACGTGGTCGGCCACCGAGAGGAGGGTGTTGGCGTCCGGTGGCAGATACACCCGTACGACCTCGGGACTCTTGTTCAGGACGTGGTCGACGAAGCCGGGATCCTGGTGGGAGAAGCCGTTGTGGTCCTGGCGCCACACATGCGAGGTCAGCAGGTAGTTCAGGGAGGCGATCGGGGCGCGCCACGGCAGCCCGCGGGACGTCTTGAGCCACTTGATGTGCTGGTTGACCATCGAGTCGACGATGTGCACGAACGCCTCGTAGCAGGAGAACAGCCCGTGCCTGCCGGTGAGCAGATAGCCCTCGAGCCAGCCCTGGCAGGTGTGTTCCGACAGGATCTCCAGCACCCGGCCGTGGTGGTCGAGGTGCTCGTCGACCGGGAGGCGCTGGGCCTGCCAGGCCTTGCCGCTGACGTCGAAGACCGCCTGGAGCCGGTTGGAGGCCGTCTCGTCGGGCCCGACCAGACGGAAGTCGCGGCGCCCCTCGGTGTCCCTCATCACCCGCGCCAGGAGGTCTCCGAGCACCCGGGTGGGCTCGTGCAGCGTCCCGCCGGGCTTGTCCACGGGCACGGCGAAGTCGTCGAGCGCGGCGATGGGCAGGTCGCGGACCAGGAGTCCGCCGTTGGCGTGCGGGGTGGCCCCCAGCCGCCTGGCGCCTTCGGGGACACAGGCGAGCACGTCGGCGGTGGGGCGCCCGTCCGGGCCGAAGAGCTCGTCCGGCCGGTACGAGCGCAGCCAGCCCTCCAGCTGGCGCAGGTGTTCGGGGTTCTCGCGCACCCCGGCCAGCGGAACCTGGTGGGCGCGCCAGGTCCCCTCGACCGGGACGCCGTCGACGTCGGCTGGGCCGGTCCAGCCCTTGGGGGTACGCAGGACGATCACCGGCCAGCGCACCCGCTCGGTGACACCTTCCTCGCGGGCGGCCCGCTGCGCCGACGCGATCCGGTCCAGGCAGCCGTCGAGGGCGCGGGCCATGGCGCGGTGCACCTGGGCCGGGTCGTCGCCGCTCACATGGACCGGCTCGTGCCCGTATCCCCGCAGCAACGCGTCGAGTTCCTCCTCGGGGAGCCGGGCGAGCACGGTCGGGTTGGCGATCTTGTAGCCGTTGAGGTGCAGGATCGGGAGCACCGCGCCGTCGTGCACGGGGTCGAGGAACTTGGTGGAGTGCCAGGCCGTGGCCAGCGGCCCGGTCTCCGCCTCGCCGTCGCCGATCACACAGGCGACGAGCAGGTCCGGGTTGTCGAAGGCGGCGCCGTAGGCGTGGGAGAGCGAGTAGCCCAGTTCACCGCCCTCGTGGATGGAGCCGGGCGTCTCGGGCGCGACGTGGCTGGGCACGCCGCCGGGAAAGGAGAACTGCCGGAAGAGGCGGGCCATCCCCTCTCCGTCGCGCGGCACGTCCGGGTAGGTCTCGCTGTAGCTGCCTTCCAGCCAGGAATTGGCGAGGACGGACGGCCCGCCGTGCCCCGGTCCCCACACGCACAGTGCGTCGAGCCCGCGCGCCCCGATCACCCGGTTGAGGTGGGTGTACACGAGGTTCAGACCGGGCGAGGTGCCCCAGTGGCCCAGCAGCCGGGGCTTGATGTGCTCGGGCCGCAGCGGCTCGGTGAGCAGCGGGTTGGACATCAGATAGATCTGGCCCGCCGCGAGGTAGTTGGCGGCGCGCCAGTGCGCGTCCAGGGTGCGCAGCTCCTCGTCGGAAAGTACGGTGGCGTCCGGGTGTTCGACCTTGGACATGGGTGGGACTCCAGAAGTCGTCGGGGCGGGTCATTCATCGGGCGGTGGAGGCGGCATGGCCGACAGTCGGGCGGCGGTGCTGCCGCGCAAGGTGTACGAGCGGGAACTGCTGCGTCTGCAGACGGAGTTGGTGAAGCTGCAGGAGTGGGTGCGTGCGACGGGTGCCCGTCTGGTGGTGGTCTTCGAGGGAAGGGACGCCGCCGGCAAGGGCGGCACGATCAAGAGGGTGGCCGAGCACCTCAACCCCCGGGTGGCACGAATCGTGGCGCTGCCCAAGCCGACCGACCGTGAGCGCGGCCAGTGGTACTTCCAGCGGTATGTCGAGCACCTGCCGGCCGCCGGGGAGATCGTGCTGTTCGACCGGTCCTGGTACAACCGGGCCGGAGTCGAACACGTCATGGGCTTCTGCACGCAGGAGGAGTACCAGCGCTTCCTTCGCCAGTGCCCCGTCTTCGAGCGGATGCTCGTCGAGGACGGCATGCTGCTGCGCAAGTACTGGTTCTCGGTGAGCGACACCGAGCAGCAGGACCGCTTCCGCCGCCGGCTGGAGGACCCGCTGCGGCGCTGGAAGCTCTCCCCCATGGACCTGGAGTCGATCACCCGGTGGGAGGCCTACTCCCGCGCCAAGGACGACATGCTCGTCCACACCGACATCGGCGAGGCGCCCTGGTACGTCGTGGAGAGCGACGACAAGCGGCGGGCCCGGCTGAACACGATCGCCCACCTGCTGGCCTCCGTCCCGTACGAGGAGACGGCGCCGCAGGTGCTGCGGCTGCCGCGCCGGCCGCCCTCGACCGGCTACGAACGCCCGCCGCGCAGCCTTCAGACGTACGTCCCGGACCACGCGGCGAGCCTGTGAACAGCCGGCCGCCTCGCCCATTCGCCGCTGGTGGGCCCGGACGGCCGCTGTCCGCACGAGGCGCCTCCTCCCGGAGTGTGTCAGCAGTCAAGGACGGCTGCCGGGGACGCGCGGTGGTGACGCACGGCGTGCACCGGATGGCCGAGGGGGCCGCCGTACAGACCGCGCCGGCGCCGTGGCACCAGTAACCCCCCGGCCGTCTCCGCGTGTACAGGGGGAGACAGGACACCTCACGCGGGCCGAGTTGGGCCCGCGGCCGACCGACTCAGTGGGCGCTGGGGCCCACCGACGGCAGATAGCGCGGTGCGCGCCAGGCCTCCAGCCGTCGCTCCACAGCGGCGCCCAGCGACAGCAGGCCCGTGTCCTGGCGGTCACCGGCCATCAGCAGCAGACCGACCGGCAGCTCGCCCACGGATCCGGCGGGAACCGACAGGGAGGGGTAGCCGGAGACGGCCGCCGGGGTGGAGGACGGGATCACGTCGTTGTCCCCGCGCGCGCAGTCGGTCGTCCAGGCCGGCGGGTTCGTCGGCGCGGCGATGGCGTCCAGGCGGTGGGCGGCCAGCGTCTCGTCGATCGAGCGGCGGGCCAGATCCGTCAGCTCCGCGCGCATGGCCCGGTAGGCCGGGTCGGTGGTGGGCGGGGCGGCGAGGGCCTGCTCGAAGAGCTCCTGCCCCGCGAAGCACGTCCGCTCCTGCGGGTGCGTGCGGTTGAACGCGATCAGCGCCGCCAGGTCGCGCGGCCCCCGACGCGTGGCGAGGTAGGCGTCGATGTCCCGGTGGAACTCGCTGAGCAGCGCCGGGAACTCGAGCTCCGCCAGTCGGGCCTGGTACGGGGGCGTCACCTCGACGACCTCGGCACCGGCGGCGCGCAGTTTCGCCGCGGTGGCGCTCATCAGGGCGTCCACGTCGGAGCCGAGCGAGGGAAGCCGCCACAGCCCGATGCGCTTGCCCCGCAGCCCGTCCGGGCGGCCCGCCCGTGCGCCGGTGGCGTCGCGGGGCGACAGGCCGGTGAGGTCCGCCGCGCGGTCGCCGGTGAGTACCGCCAGCGTCAGCGCGGTGTCGATGACATTGCGTGCCATGGGTCCGGCGGTGTCCTGCTGGGCGGAGATGGGCACCACTCCCCGCTGGCTCACCAGGCCCAGGCTCGGCTTGAGGCCGACCACGCCGTTCATCCCGGCCGGGCAGACGATGGAGCCGTCGGTCTCGGTGCCGATCGCCACCTGGGACAAGGACGCGGCGAGCGCGGCGGCCGAGCCCGCGGAGGACCCGCACGGATTGCGGTCGAGGACGTACGGGTTGTGGGTCTGTCCGCCCACGGCCGACCACCCCGATGTCGGCTTCGCCGCCCGGAAGTTCGCCCACTCCGACAGATTGGTCTTGCCGAGGATCACCGCCCCCGCCTGCCGCAGCCGGGCGACCAGCACGGCGTCGCGACCTGGCGGCTCGCCGGCCAGCGCGAGCGACCCGGCCGTGGTCGGCAGGTCACGGGTGTCCACGTTGTCCTTCAGCAGGACGGGAATGCCGTCGAGCGGTCCGCGCAGTCGGCCGCCGCGCTGCCGCGCGTCGCTGGCCGCGGCCTGCCGCAGGGCCGACGGATCGGTGTAGAGCACCGCGTTGATCTTCGGGTCGACGGCCTCGATACGCCGCAGATAGGCACGGGTCAGCGCCAGTGACGTGAGGCTCCCCTGGCCTCTGCGTGCCTGTAATTCCGGGATCGTCACGGTGTCCAGGTCGATTCCCTCGAGGGAGGCCGCTCCGGGCGACGGCGTGCCACCGGCGCCGACGCCCCGCGCACTCACCCCCGGAGCGCTCGCCAGCAGCGACCCGGCGACCACGGCGGCCATCAACACGCCAACTCTGCTCATTCTCATGGGAGTCAGGGCACTACACGCCCACCGCCCGGCGCAAGGGCCCCGTCCCCGGTCGAGACCTCCGCCGGGCCCTCCGGCAGACTTCGCCGAGCCCCGCCAAGGGCTCAGATCCACCCCCGTCGTGCCGCGATCACCCCCGCCTGGAAGCGGTTGGCCGCGCCCAGTTCCTCGTGCAGCCGGCTGATCCGGCGCCGCATCGTCCGTACCGACCAGCCCAACTGGCGGGCGATGGCCTCGTCCTTGAGCCCGCTGACCAGCAGGGTGAGCATCTGGCGGTCCTCCTCGCTCAGGGGGTCCTCGGCGGGCGCGTCCAGTGGGGTTGCCGTACGCCAGCACAGCTCCCAGTAGTCGATCAGCCCGTCCAGGAGGGCGGAGGGGCGGATGACGGCCGCGCGCACCTCGGCCGTGAAGTCGAGGGAGAGCGGCATCAGGGCGAGGCGGCGGTCCGCGATGGCCAGCTTGATGCGCAGACCGGGCAGCACCCGGGCCTGCTCGCCGTGCGCCACCAACTCCCGGATGTCACCCAGCACACCGGGCCATTCCAGGGCCTCGGGCGCGTACACGGCACGGTAGCGGACGCCCCGGGTGAGGGCCGTCGCCTCGACCGGGTTGGAGGTGGTGAGCGCGTACGGCGGCCGGTCCAGCGTGATGACCTCCTCGCGCGCCTCCTGTTGCAGCCGGACGAACCAGCGGCCCAACGCCTCGCCGCCGGTGATGACTTCGACCTGTTCGGAGCCGCCCTGCTGGGCCGTGGTGAAGAGGCGGGAGAGCTCGCCTGCCGCGGCCCGTACAGCGTCGAGGTCGGCGGTGCGGGAGCGGACCAGGGACTCCAGGGCCGCGCCCGGCTCAATGGCCGCGTAGCGGCGGCGCGTTCCGGCGAGCCGCCCCACCAGGCCGTTCTCACGCAGCCGGTCCAGGGCGCGGGCCACCCGCTCAGGAGAGCAGGACAGGTCGTCGGCCAGCTCCGCCGGGGCGGCGGTGTGGCGAACCAGGATCGCTCGGTAGACGCTCTCGTCGAACGGGTCGACGCCCGCGGCGGTCAGCTGGGACATGACCAGGATCTTGGCCCGTATGTGCCAGGGGCAGCAATGGGCCAGGCCAAATCGTTGTCTGGACCACTGGATTCCGATTACTTGGTCCGGCATGACCCCTCGTAGATCCCTCACCGCCGCGGTCGCGGCCGCCGTCCTCGGTGGCCTGCTGTCGGCGGTGCCCCAGTCCGCCACCGCGGACCCCCGTCAGGATCCGGAGCAACGTGTCATCGTCACGCTGTCCGGGGAAGCCGCCGCGGCCGGAAAGGGCGTGCTGCGCGCCGGCGACGCCCGGGCGGTCGGCTCGGACCGGGCCGCGCTCGCCGATCGGCAGAAGTCGTTCCTCGCCCGGGCCAACGGCGCCGGGCTGCACGCCGGTTCGCCACGCACCCTGAATCTGCTGCTCAACGCGGTCGCGGTGACCGTGAAGGCCTCCGAGGTCGCCGCGCTTAAGCGGTTGCCCGGAGTGGTCTCCGTCGTTCCCGACGCCAAGATGCGCCTGCTCACCGACGCGAGCGTGCCGCTGATCAACGCGCCGCAGGTGTGGCGCCGCAAGGACCCGGCGGGCAGCGGCGCCGACGGCAAGGGCGTGACCGTCGCCGTCCTGGACAGCGGGGTCGACTACACCCATCCCGACCTGGGCGGCGGCTTCGGCCGGGGGCACAAAGTCGTCGGCGGTTACGACTTCGTCAACCGCGACGCCGACCCGATGGACGACAACGGCCACGGCACCCACGTCGCCGGCATCATCGCGGGCAAGGCCGCGACGCGGGGCGGTGTGACCGGTGTGGCGCCGGGCGCGGACATCCTGGCGTACAAGGTCATGGACGACGCGGGCGCGGGCTACACCTCCGACATCGTGGCCGGTATCGAGGCCGCGATCGACCCGGCCAACCCGCACCGCGCCGACGTCATCAACATGAGCCTCGGCGGCTACGGCGACGGCACCGACCCGCTCGGCGCGGCCGCGACCGCCGCGACCAGGGCGGGCGTTGTCGTCGTCGCCTCGGCCGGCAACGAGGGGCCGGGCAGGGGCACCATCAGCACCCCGGCCGCCGCCGACGGCGTCATCGCGGTCGGCGCCTCCATCAGCGGGCTGCGCATACCCAGCGCCGCCTACAAGGGCGGCGGGAAGATCCAGGCGTACCGTGGGCTGGTCTCCGCGAACCCGCCCGGCAGGCCCTTCACGGTCGATCTCGTCGATGCGGGACGGGGCACCGAGGAGGACTGGCAGCGGGCGGGCGACGTCAAGGGCAAGGCCGTGCGTGTGGACATGCTGGTCGCCCAGTCCCCGCGGGACCTGTACCTGAACGAGATCGAGATGGCCCGGGAGGCCGAGCGCCGCGGTGCGGTCGCCCTGATCGGCGGGCCGTCCGGCGGCGGCGGACCGGTGTTCGCCGCGGCGGGCGCGCCGACGCCGGACCTGCCCCAGGCCTCCTCCGCCGACGGCTCGGTCCCGCTCGCCGCGCAGACCTCGCTCAAGGACTCCGGCGACTCACTGCGTATGGACACCCTGGTCATGCTGGGCATCGACTCCACCCAGTACGCCGAGCTCGGCCGCCGGCTGGCGAGCGGCCGGGTCCAGGTGACGGTCAGCGGCACGGACGTCACCGACCGGATCGCCTCGTTCTCCTCGCGCGGTCCGGACCTGCGGTGGGGCCTGAAGCCGGATCTGGTCGCACCGGGCTACGACATCCGCTCCACCATCCCCACCTCCCTTTACGCGCCCGGCTATTACCGCATGTCGGGAACGTCGATGGCGGCGCCGCACGCGGCGGGCGCCGCCGCCCTGCTGCGCCAGCTGCACCCCGGTGAGACCCCGGCGAAGGTCACCTCCGAGCTGGTGGGCTCCACCAAGCAGCTCAAGGGGTACGGGACGAGCACCGCCGGCTCCGGCCGCCTCGACGTCGCCGCGGCCGCCGACTCGGCGGACACCGGGATCACCACCAGCCCGGCCACCCTCTCCTACGGGCTCGCCGACCTCGCCCGGCACACGGTCGGCGGCAGCCGCAAGCTCACCGTGACCAACTCCGGCACCCGCGCCCGTACCGTACGCCTGAAAGCGAGCGGCCCGGCGAGGGTGAGCCCGAGCACCCTGCGCATCCCGGCGGGGGCCGCCGCGACGGCCACGGTGAGCCTCCGGGCCGAACGCCCGGACGGTGAGGCCGAGATCAGCGGCACCGTGGCGGTCACTCCCGAGCACGGGTCCGCACTGCGCGTCCCGTACCTCCTGGTCGTCCGGAAGCTGTTCCTCCAGGCCGGTCCCGACCCGAGCGACGGCACCTCCACCGCCGTCGTCCTCACCCCGGCGCCGCTGGCCGAGCCGCCGGTCCTGACCGTCACCCCGCCGCACGGCAGGCCCTACACCGTCACCACCAGACTGCGCGGCGCCAACGTCTACCAGGCCGAGCTCACCGGCCGCGGCGAGGGCGCGCACCTGGTGTCCGCCGAAGGCCGGACCGCCGACGGCAAGACGCTGACCAGCAACCGTGACGGCTTCGAGGTCACCCCCGCGGACAGCCGCACCTCCCGCTGGCAGCCCGTCGGCCCCAACTCCGAGAGCGGCGACCTCACCCTCGCGCCGAGCGCGCCCGGCGCCGCCGTCCTCACCCAGTACGACAAGGCCGGCCCCTGGTCCACCGTGGACAACGGGGCGACCTGGGAGCAGCACACCCGGCTGCCGCTCACCGACGTGGCGTCCCGGGCCTTCACCGTGATCGACCCGCACAACGCGAAACGCTGGTGGTACGCGGCCAACAGCGCGTCCGGCATCCCCCGCAGGGGATCCATCCTGCGCACGCAGGACGGCGGCCGCACCTGGCAGACGCTCAACACCCCCGACACCCGCCTCGTCGACTTCCTCACCGACGAGACGGGCCGAACGCTCCTCGCCGTCACCGCCACCGACCTGCTGATCAGCCGGGACGGCGGCGACACCTGGAGCACCGAGCCGCTGGGTATCCCCGTCGACGCCGTCTACGACGTGGCGATCGGCGGTGACAGCCTCTACTTCTCGGCGGGCACGTCGGTGTGGAAGCGCGACGGCCTGTCGTCGGGCAGCCTCGGCAAGGCCACCAAGGTGTACGAGCCCGGCGGCGGCAAGGTCTCGGTCACCGTCGTCGCGGACCGCGAGGTCGTGGCCGTGTACGAGGTCGGGTCCGGCATCGTCGGCTCCTTCGACGGCGGCAGGACCTGGGCCACGCTGGACAACCACGGGTACGGCGGCACGGGCATGACCCTCAGCGGCGGCGACATGTACGTCGGCTACGGCAGGGACATCCGCGTCGGCCGCGACCACGGCCGCCACTGGAGCACCGTCCCGGCGGCCAACCGCGCCTCCACCACCTCCGACTTCGACCGCTGGCCCGACGGCTCGCTGACCGTCTCGGCGGACGGGGCCGGCCTCTACCGGGGCACCCCGGACGGCAGGGACTACCGGCGCCTGGGCGTCCAGGGCGGCACCGTCAACTCCCTCGCCCTCAGCGGGAACCAGCTGCTCGCGGCGGGCCCGCAGGGCACACACCGCTCGCGCCTGCCGGTCTCCGGAGCCGAGTGGGGCACCACCGGCGGCGAGGGCATGATCGGCAAGGAGACCCGGCTGCTCCAGACCTCCGCCAAGGACTCGCGGATCGTGTGGCGGGTGCGCAGCGGTGCCTGGGGCGACTTCCACCTGGAGCGCAGCGGTGACGCGGGTGCCACCTGGCAGCAGAAGGGCGAGAGCAACGGCACGGTGTTCGCCATGGCGGTGCACCCCGCCGACCCCGACCGCGTGTACGTCTCGTACACGAACCTGCTGGGCAGGGGCCTGTTCTCCACCGAGGACGGCGGCGCCACCTGGAAGAACCTCCTCGACGACCGGACGTACTTCACCGCCGTCGCGGGCGACCCGAAGAACCCGGACCGGCTCTGGCTCGGCGCCCCCGACGGGCTCTACCGGTCCGACAACGGTGGCGACGACATCACCAAGGTCGCCGACGGGCGCGTGGACACCATCGAGTTCGCCGGGCCGAAGATGCTGACCGGCGGTGACGCGATCAGGGTGTCGACGGACGGCGGGAAGACCTTCCGCACCGCCGACACCGGCAGGCTGCCGCTGCGGGTGAGCGACCTGTTGCAGGTCGGCAACACCCTCTACGCGGCCACCACCCGCTACTGGGAGACGGCCCTGCCGCGCGGCGGCCGAGGCGTCCTGCGCTCCACGGACGGCGGCCGCACCTGGCACAACATCTCCACCGGCCTGCAGAACCTCAACGCCACCACCCTGGCGGCGGCCGACGGCTGGCTGTACGCGGGCACGGTGCAGGGAGGGGTGCACCGGCTGAAGCTCTGACCCGGGTGAGGGGCGGGGCGGCGCGCCGCCAGCAGGCGCGCCGCCCCGGCGGACAGGCAGGCCATCCGGGCACAATCCGCTGCCCGAACACGCCGTCCCGCGGGTTCGCACGTCCCCAAGTGCCGGGATTCCCTGGCGACCTGGGCGAAGCGTCCCGCACGCTCGGAGGGTCCAGGCACCGCACCCGCCGGCACCGACCACGCCGGCGGACACCCAAGGGGGAATCCTCACTTTGACCACTCACCTTCGACACGGCTCCGGCCTGCGGACGGTACTGGCGCTGGTGGCCGCGCTGTGCGGGCTCATCGGTGCCACCACGCTCAGTACGACCCCGGCGGCAGCGGCCGACCAGCGGCAGGCGATCTACGCCATCGCGCACCGGGTCGACACCCTGGACGGGGTGGACGCCGCGCTCAAGCACGGCGCCAACGCCATCGAGGTCGACGTCTGCGCCTGGTGGAACCCGAACGAATGGCGTGCCTACCACGACTGTTCCTCGGCCGGTGACGACCGGCGGGGCCCCAGCTTCGACAGCATGATCGACCGTATTCTCGCGAACGCCGGCGCGGGGCGGCGGCTGTCGCTGGTCTGGCTGGACATCAAGGACCCGAACTACTGCGGCGAGGCACCCAACCGCGCGTGCAGCGTCGCCGGGCTGCGCGACAAGGCGCAGCGGCTGACCGGCGCCGGGATCCAGGTGCTCTACGGCTTCTACGAGTACCACGGCGGCAGCACCCCCGACGTCGGCGGCCGGGGCTGGAAGAGCCTGGAAGGCAGGCTCGGCAGCCTGGAGGGCATCACCACGACCGGCACCCGCGACCAGGTCAACGGCGCCTTCAACCGGTCCGGTTCGGGTTTTCCTACCGGGCGCCGGGCCATGGACTACGGCGACAGCGACATCACCAAGGGCTTCGGCAACTGCACGGAACCCACCTACAACACCTGCGCGGAACTGAAGAAGGGCGCCCAGGACCGTGCCGCCGGGCGGCTCGCGGCCACGCTGTCCTGGACGACCACGTACAACGACCCGTGGTATGTCGACAAACTCCTCGGCGATGCCCGCGTGGACGGCATCATCGCGGGCTATGGTGCCTTCACCGGGGTGCGGGAGTACGACGACAGCTGGCAGTGCGCCAACGCCGTCAACCTCGTCCGCGACTGGGTGAACCGCCACAGCTCCACCCACCGCATGGCCAACAGCGGTGACCGCCTCTTCAGGTGACGGCCGCCCGTGGGCAACTCAGCCGCAGATCAGGCCGTTGCGCGGGCGGGTGCCCTTGATGAGGTACGAGTCGACCGCGCCCGTGATGCAGGCGTTGCCCGTGTGGTAGGCGCCGTGGCCCTCGCCGCGCAGGGTGAGGTGGACGCCCACCTTGTCGCCCAACTGCCGCGCCATCGCCGCCGCCCCGGCCGCCGGGGTGACCGGGTCGCCGGTGTTGCCGATCACGACGATGGGCGCCGCGCCCCTGGCGCGGACATCGGTGGTGTCGGCCTTGCCCGGCACCGGCCACTGGCTGCACTGGGCCAGCGTCCAGGCCAGCGGTTCACCGAAGGCGGGGGACGCCTGGCGGAACCGCGGCAGCACCCGCTGCACCTCGGCGGTGCTGTAGCGGTGCTTGTCGTCGGCGCAGGTGATGGCGCGGCGGGCGGCGCCGGCGTTGCTGTAGCGGCCCCGCTCGTCGCGTTCGGCCCCGCTGTCGGCCAGTGAGCTCAGCACCGCGCCCCGCCCGTGGTGCATCGCCTCGTCGAGCCCCGCCGCCAACTGCTTCCAGCCCGCCTGGTCGTTGAGGGCGGCGGCCATCCCCTGGGTCGCCCGGTAGCGGGTGAGGGTGCGGCCGTGCTGGGCGGGCAGCGGCCGCTGGTCGAGCTTGCCCAGCAGCGCCATGACCTTGCGGTTGCCCTCCGCCGGGTCCGTACCCGTCGGGCACCGCGCACCCCGCGACGCGGCGCAGTCCCGCAGGAAGTGCTCGAGGGCCAGTTGGAGTCCCTCGGCCCGGCTCACGGAGGCCCGCAGGGCGTCCTGCCCCGGGTCGGGCGCCGCGTCCAGCACCATGCGGCCCACGTTCTTGGGGAAGAGGTGGGCGTAGACGGCGCCGACCTTGCTGCCGTGGGACGCACCGAAGTAGGTCAGCTTCTTCTCCCGCAGCACCTGGCGGATCAGGTCCAGGTCGCGGGCGGCGCTCTCGGTGTCCATATGCGGCAGGAGCTTGCCCGAGCGCGCCCGGCAGGCCGCCGCGAACCGCTTGTTGTCACCGGCGTCGGGCCCGGGCCCGTCCAGGGCGTCGATCGCCGCCTGGTCGTCGAGGTCCGCGTCGCTCAGACAGCGCACCCCCGCGCTCTCCCCCACACCGCGCGCGTCGAAGCCGACCAGGTCGTAGTGGGCGTGCAGCCGGCTGTACTCGGCGGCGAGCCGAGGCAGCGCGGCCACACCGGACTTCCCCGGCCCGCCGACGTTGAGCAGCAGCGCCCCGCTCCCACCGCGCTCCACGGCCTTGCCACGGATCAGGGCCAGGCCGAGCGTCTCGCCCTCCGGCTTCGCGTAGTCGAGCGGCGCCCTGACCGTGGCGCACTCCCACTGCCTGCCGGGCGCCCCGCCCCCGCCCTGCGCCGCGGTCGGCGCCGCGCACGGCCGCCACGCCACCGGCTGACCGCTCAGCGCGGCGGGCAGCGGCTGGCCGGACGTGGCACCGGGCGGGCGGCCGGACTCCACGGCGGACTTCGCCGTGTCGGCCATATGGCACCCGGTGAGGGAGAGCGCGACACCCGTGGCCGCGACGACCAGAACGCCGTACCGGATCGCGGAGGACACTGCTGAGGACATGGAGGGTTACCGATCGTCGTGCTGGCCGGGTGCCCCGGCCGCCGTGGCCGAGGGCATACGCGCGGAAGCGACCGGCCGAACCGTCCGCTCGGACCGTCGGCTCGTCCCGCGCGCCGATCACAGGGATCGCAACGCCTGATGCCACCCCACCGGGAAGTCCCTCTTACTGTGGCAGCCCGCCGCCGCGCGCCCATCCCCCCGGAGAGCCAATCCGCGTCATCCCCAAGGCGGACCCACGCGGACGAAGCCGCTCCTTGAGCATGACAACCAGCCCACCCGCACTTCTCTCCCGATTCTCGCCGCTCTCCCCTCCCCCACCAGGAACAACTCTTCCGACTCTTCGACTATTATCAAAATCCAACTAGTCGGGGTGCTCGGGGAGGGGCCATGCCGGAGGTCCAAGCCGCGTGGCTGCGCGCGTCGTTGCCGTTGTGTCTGCTCGGCGTGCTGGCCACCGAGGGCGAGAGCTACGGCTACGCCCTGATCCAGCGGCTGGGCGAGGCCGGTCTCGGGGGTCTCAAGGCGGCCACCCTCTATCCGGCTCTCGGCAGGCTGGAGGAAGAGGGCGCCGTCGAGGTGCGCTGGAGTGCGGGGGACGGCGGCCCCGGGCGCAAGTACTACCGCCTCACGCCCACCGGTCGCACTCGGCTCGCCCAGGAGTACCGCTCCTGGCGGGCTCTCGACGACGTGGTGAGCGCGCTGGCCGGGGACGGCTCCTCCGCACGCACGACACCCGGGAACGATGGGGGCGAGGATCGATGACGCACGGCACCGAGCAGCGGCCTGCCTGGACGCACAAGGACGACGAGAGTTGGGCGGCGCAGTTCGAACTCGCTCTGGTCTACCACCACAACCCGCCGGACGGACTCGTCGCCGAGGTGCTCGCCGAGGTCCACGAGATCGCGGCGGAGGCCGGCCAGCCCCTGCGTCAGGTGGTCGGGGAGCCGAAGACCTACGCCGATACGGTCGCGGCGGAGCGCATCAGTGAGACGCGGCGCAGCGCCGAGGGCCTGGACGGCGCCACGGCGGGCGGCCGGTTCACGGCGGGGCTGGTGCTCGCGGGCGTCCAGACAGCGCTGTTCGGCCTCGTGCTCTGGATGAGCGACGGGTTCTGGCTGTCGGCCGGATGGCCCGAACTGACCGGCGCGGCGCTGCTGACCGTGCTGTCCGTCGCGGTGTCCGGGGTGCTGCCCGAACTGCGGGCCGCCGCACGGCTGCGCGCCTGGCGTTTCTCGCTGGCGGCGGTCTGCGTCCTCGTGATGGCCACCGCCGGCCTGTTCACCGCCGTCCCTTCCCGGCCGCTGATGGAGGTGCCCGCGCCCGCGCTGTTCGGTGTCGGGGGCCTGTTGGCCGTCGCGGGGTTCCGGCTGTCCGAGGAGCGGGCCGGACGCTGGTTCCTGGGGCGGCGCGCCACGGCGGAGCCGGTGGGGGACGACGCCTGGCTGGCGCGCCTGGAAGCGCTGCTTCGAGGGCGGCACGGCTACCCGCCCGCCGCGGCCGCGCGCTGCCGGGAGGAGGCCCGGGACCATCTGCGGGCGTCCGGCGGTGGCGCGGCCGAGGAGTTCGGTCCGGTCGAGGTGTACGCGCTGCGGCTGGCCGACACCCCGGGGCGCAAGAGCCGGTCGGCGCGCGCCCATCTGATCCCGGCCGTGGCCATGTGCGCGATCGGCCTCAGATGGGGCTACGACGTGCTCGCCCACCCCGAGCCCGGATCGGTGTGGTTCTGGGCCAAGGCCGCGGTGCTGCCCCTGGGGGTGTGGGCGTGGGGCTCGTCGCTCCTCGACATCGTCTCGGCGATGCGCCACGGCACCCGGAAGGGCACGGCTCGGCGCCACCACTCCCCGTAGAGAATGGCGCCGGGCCGTGCACGTGCGGCCGGTCAGGACAGGATCTCGACGTACCCCTCGGTCCCGTGCACCCGGATGCGCTGACCGTCCCGGATCAGCCGGGTGGCCTGCCCCACGCCCACCACGGCCGGCAGCCCGTACTCCCGGGCGATCACCGCGCCATGGGTCATCAGCCCGCCCACCTCCGTCACCAGGCCCGCGATGCCGACGAACAGGGGTGACCAGCTGGGGTCGGTGTAGGCGGTGACCAGGATGTCGCCCGCCGCCAGATCGGCCTCCGCCATGTCGAGGACCACGCGGGCCCGCCCTTCGACGGTCCCGGCGGAGACCGGCAGACCGACCAGGGCTCCGGCCGGCACGTCGTCGCGCCGGTACGCCCCCGAGAGGGCCTCACCGTCCGAGGTGAGCACCCGGGGCGGGGTGAGCGTCTGGTACGAGCGGAACGCGTCCTTGCGCTGCTGGACCAGCCGGTCGTCCATCTGCTGCGAGCGCACGACGTCGTGGAACTCCTGGAAGGTGAGGTAGAAGACGTCGTCCTTCTCCCGGAGCACACCGGCCCGCACCAGGCGCTCCGCCTCCGCCAGCAGGGCCTGCTTGTAGACGAAGTAACGGCTGATGATGCCGTACTTCGGGTACTCCCGGTACCCGATGAAGGTGCGGACCCGGTCGATCATCCGCTTGGCCTCGTCGGCCTTCTTGTCGCCGTCCGGAAGAGCCCGCAGACGCGACAGCACGTCCTGTTCCTTCTTCAGCGCCCGCTGCCGGCCTTCCTCGAAGCGCCGCTCGGCGGCGCCCGGCCCGAAGTTGCGGACGTTGTCGAGGATCGCCGGGACGAGCGTGGTGGGGCGTTCGCGCCAGCGCGGCCGGGTGATGTCGATCTCGCCGACGCAGCGCATGCCGTACCGGTCGAGGTAGGCCTCGATGGCGTCGCGCGCCCCGGTCCCGCCCGGGAGCTTGGCCAGTTCCTCCAGGAAGTCCTCGTCCCGCACGCCTTCCAGGAACGCCACGACCTCCGCCCGCGGCCGGATCACATCGGCCACGTCGAGCAGCGCCAGCCCCATCTCCGACGTGACGTTGCCGGGAGCGGACAGCGTGAGCGTGTCGGCCGCGTTCTTCTCGCCCAGCCACTCCCCCAGCTTGTCGTTGAGCCACCAGGTGGCCTCCATCCCCGCCATGATCGCCTGCATGCTCAGCGGATCACGGACGTTCCGCTTGTGCTCCTCGAAGGCCTCCAGCAGGAAGTCGAACAGCGCCGGTCCGGTCTTCGTCCGGATCCCGCGCTCCAGGGCCTCGACGGACGCCCGACTGCGCTCGATGAGCTGGGTGACGAGGGCGGGATCGGTCTCGATCGGGGCGGGCGCGCCTCCGGCAGGCGGCCCCGTGGGAGCGGCGTCGGGCAGCGAGGGAACGAAGTCGCCGCGCTCGAGTACGGTCTCCAGCGCGTCCCTGACCAGCGGATCACCCTTCCCCATGAGATCCAGCAGGGCGGTGCGGCTCGCGGGCGAGGCCAGCCGCCCGGTGACGTCGACGAACAGCCGCCCCCCGGCCTCGTGCATCGGCGCCATGGCCGTCAGCTGCCACATGGAGATCCCCAGCGGCTTCATGGCGTCGGTCATCATCTGCTGGTGGCCGACGGAGACATAGACGTGGTTCTCCTGGTCGTGGGCCTCGGGGACGGGGAACAACGTCGTGATCGGCCGGCTCTGGACGATCTGGAAGGTGCCGTCGGCCCAGCACCATTCGATGTCCTGCGGGCGGCCGAAGTGCGCTTCGATCCGCCGCCCCAGCTCTACGAGCCGTACGACCTGCGCGTCCGTCAGCGCCGGCTGCTCCTGCCGCTGGGCGTCGACCGCCACCTCCCGCGTGCCGCCCTCCGGCAGGGCCTCGAGCGCACGCTGTTTGGCGGCGATCGTCCTGGCCACCACCGCACCGTCCCGCACGGTGAAGACGTCCGGGTTCACCAGTCCGGAGACCAGGGCCTCGCCGAGGCCGAACCCGGCGTCCACGGTGGCGACCTTGCGGTTGCCCGTGACGGGGTCGGCCGTGAACAGGATGCCCGCCGCGTCCGGGAAGACCATCCGCTGCACGACCACGGCCATCTGGACCGTACGGTCGTCGACGCCGCCCCGCCGTCGGTAGGTCACGGCCCGCTCGGTGAACAGCGAGGCCCAGCAGCGGCTGATGTGCTGGAGGACCGCGGACGCGCCCCTGATGTTCAGATAGGTGTCCTGCTGACCGGCGAAGGAGGCCGTCGGCAGGTCCTCCGCCGTCGCGCTGGACCGCACGGCGTAGGCGGCGTCCTCGCCGGACCGGGCGAGCGCGCGGGTGATCGCCGCCGCGAGATCGTCCGGGATGGCGATCCCCTCGATGCTCCGGCGGATCTCCGCGCTGAGCGTGCGGATCCCCTCCCGGTCGTCCGGCTCCAAGCGCGCCAGCTGGTCGAGCAGACCCTCGATCGGCGGCGCTTCCGCCATGATCCGCCGGAAGGCGTCCGTCGTCACACAGAAGCCGCCCGGTACCTGCACACCCTCGATCCCGGCCAGGGCTCCCAGATGCGCGCCTTTGCCGCCGACGACCGCGGTCTGTGTCCCGTCGACCTCTTCAAGATCCCGTACGTACTGCTCGGTCACCGGTCGTGCCCTCATTTCCGCAGGCTGTGGCCTCGGCCGACGATTCTGCGGTACGACGGGGGCCTTGCCGCAAGCCCCCCACCGCGCTATAACTTAAGAGTGGCAAGGAGAGTGCTCTCCTTGCCTTTCTCTTTTGGCCCGGACGTGGAGTGGACGACGCTCGGTCAGCGCTCCGTGAGCAGGGGCAGCAGCAGCGCCGCGGACCAGCTGAAGTTCGGCGCGTTGAGACCGGCGCCGGTCAGCGGGTCGTAGTTCTCCCGGATCGGCCCGTTCCCGGTCAGGCCCGCCGCGCCGTCGGTCAGGCGCGCGGTCAGCGCGTCCGCGTCGTGGCCGAAGCCGTAGCGGCGCAGCCCGGCGATCGCGAAGTACGCCTGGTCGAGCCAGACGGGGCCGCGCCAGTACTGCCGCGCGGAGAAGTACGGCGAGCTCCTGGCCACGGCCGGCAGGGGCAGCGGTGTCGCGAACTCGCCCGGGTCCAGCAGGTGTTGGCGTACGGCGGACGCCTGGGAGGGGCTCGCAACGCCGGTCCACAGCGCGATGGCGCCTTCGATGCCCCGGCCCCGCTCCGTCAGCCGGGCGCCCGTGCCGAGCCCGGTGTCGTAGAACCACCCGGTCGCCGGGTCGTACATCCGCTCCCGTACGGCCCGGGCGGTGGCGGCCGCCCTGGCGCGCCAGCCCTCGGCGGCCGTCCGCTCCCCCAGCTCCGCGGCGATCCTGCCCAGGTAGCCCTGGTCGGCGGCGAGGTAGGCGTTGAGGTCCACGGACTCCTGGGTCAGGGAGTAGCCGGTCACCCGGCCGGCGCCGTCCCGGTTGGGCACGACCGAGGTGCCCAGTGCGGCGTCGAAGCGCGGCGCGTCGTCCATGCCGCTCTCCCAGGCCGCGGCCAGCCGCTGCCGCGCGGGCGAGTCGTTGGCGGGGTCGACGGTGGCTCCGTACTCCGCGAGCCCGTCGTGGTCGTGGTCCCGGTTGCGGTACCACCACCGCTCGCAGGCGACCAGCTTCGGGTACACCTCCCGCAGGAAGTCCTTGTCGCCGCCGCGCCGGTAGACCTGCCACACCGACCAGGCGCCCAGCGGCGGTTTGCTGTTGCGCTCGTTCCAGTTGGTGCCGCCGCGCCCCGGGCCGTTGTAGAAGACGACGTCCGGGATCATCCCCGCGTCCTGCGGCCGGGTCGTCGAGCCGGGCGGTATCTGGTGGTCGAACATCGCGCGGATCTGCGACCGGGCGAGCCGCGCATCGAAGCGCGCCGTGCCGACGGCCTGCTTCCAGGTGTCCCACGCCCAGAAGCCGCCCGCGAACCACTTGTACGACAGGGACGGCGTGATCCCGTCGTGGGCGAGGTCGCCCGCCGCGCCGCGCCAGTTGGTGACCAGCGTCTCCAGCGCCTTGACGGCGAGCCGCCGCCGGGCGACCGGCACCCCGTCGGTGACCCGCTCCACATAGCCTCGCCAGCGGGTGTCGACGGCTCGCACGGTCTTCCCCGGGTCGGCGAGCACCTGCCGCGCCGCTCGGGCTTCCGAGGCGCGCTCGGCCCGCGTGAAGGTGTAGCTCTCGGTCCAGTCCACAGACCGCCGCCCGCCGGGCGCGAGCGTGAACGGCTGGGCCAGTTCCGTACGGTAGGAGTCGCCCGCCACGGTCGTACGCACCGCGTCCGCGTGCCGGACCTCGAAGCGCTCGGTGCCGTCGGTGAGGAAGTCGTCCGCCGCGCGCACCTTGGCGAAGGCGACAGCGACGCCCTCGGGCGCGGCCCTCAGCGAGGGCGCCTGCCGCATCGGGTCCTCCACGGGCCGCAGAAGGCTGCCGGTCCAGTCGGCGGCGAGGGTACGCGGGGCGCGACCGGTGTTGCGCACGGTGGCCCGGACCAGCGCCGTGCGGTGGGTGGCGTACCGGAGTTCAAGCGTGAGCCCGAGGCCGCCGCCGATGTCGTACGCCTGGAGCAGCGATCCCGGCCGCGCGGTGAAGCGCGGCTCACCGCCGGCGGCGAGGTCGAGCGCACGGCCTTGCTCGCTCAGGCGGATACGGCTGAACGAGGTGCTCAGCCACCAGGGGTACTCCTGGGCGATGTAGAGGGGGCCGGTGAATCCGCCATAGCCTTCCGGCTTGTCCGCGAGGGGCAGGGCGTAGGCGTGCCAAGCCCCCTGATCGGCGAAGACGTTGACCGGGTTGTTGTCCTTCGCGTCTCCGGGGAGCGCGGCTGCGGGCGCGCCTCGCAGGTCGAGGACGTCGTCGTAACGGGCGGCCGGCTCTTGGGCGGCCGCGTCGGCACGGGGGCGGGCCGCGACCGGGGACGGGAGGCAGGCGGCGGCCACGGCCAGGAGGAGGGCGAGCAGGAGCGGGGTGCGCGGGCGCCGCCGCACGGGCCGGTCCGGTGCTGCCCGGAGCCAAGGAGTGTGCCCGCCGCCCTTCACAGCCAGCTGACGCGCACGCCGGTGGCGTCCGGGCCCGCCTGGGCCGGCGGGCGGCCGAGTTCGCCGGACCACACCCGCTCCAGGAGCCGGCGGACGGTGTCCACGATCTCGGGCGCCGCCGTGCGCAGAGCGTCCGCGTCGGCCGCCGTGATGTCGTCCGGTGCGATGCCGGTCTCCTTCAACAGCTGGGCGGCGTTGGTGAGTTTGCCACTCAGCCACGCCAGCGGGTCGCGGGTGAGCTCGTCGACGAAGACCCGTGGGCAGGGGTCCCAGCCGTTGAAGTCCGGGTGGTGGTGGGTACGGTCGAAGGTGCGCGGGGCCGCGTCCGCGTCCTGGAGGAGGTCCACCCGCCACAGGGGGCGGCCGACGGTGATGGGCCGGGCGGCGTAGATGGTGCCGGTCAGCTCGCCGGGTTCCAGGACCCGCAGCTCCAGCCGCACCCCGCGCTCGGGGGTCTCCTGGCCGGGCGACGGGTGCGGATCGATGAAGTAGAGGTCGCTCACCACGACGCCGACCCGCTCGAAGCCGAATGCGTACAGCACGTCAACCCACCCCCAGGACTGGTCACTTGACACGTGCGCTCGTGCGTACGAGCCTACGGCGGCTCTGGCGCTGTCGACAGCGCCAGAGCCGGCCGCGTTTCCGCCGCCGCGCACCGGGGTGCAAACCTCGCGCTCCGGCAGTCGGCGGCTGTCATACGGTCGGTGCCCCGTCGGTCTGTGCGGACAGCAGGCACTCCGCCTGGGCCAGGGCCGTGGGATCCTCGAAGAGGCGGTTCAGCAGCGCACCCTCCAGCTCCGCCGCCTCGACCTCGTCGTAGCCGCGCTCCTCCAGCAGCCTGCCGATGGCCTGGAGCGCGAGCAGCGAATAGCCGCCGAGCTCGAAGAAGTCGCTGTGGCGGACGTCGATCGCCTCGGGGTCGATCTGGAGGAGTTCGGCCCAGATCCGGCGGACCGATTCGGCCACGCGGGCCGGTGCGGCCTCGGGTGTCCGCGCTGCGGCGGTGTTCGGCGCGGTGGCGTCGTCCGGGGTTGCGGTGATGCGGGCGGTCGATTCTGTGGACACGTCTCCCCCAAGGGGTCGGATGGCGTCTGCGCGGGTCGGCGCCGCCGCCGTTTTGGGGCGGCTGTGCCGTGGAAGGGCCGCACGGGAAGGCGGCGGTCGTCGAGGGAATCTGCGGAAGGCAGCCCGCCGCTAGGGGGCGCGCGCTCTCGTCGCGGTGGCCGTCATCTACACCACCGCTTCCGGCCGGTCCACGGCGGCTTCCAGCAGCGCCCGGAACGCCGCCGTGTGGCTGTGAGCAGTGCTCTCGTCGTAGAGCGCCAGGTCGTAGGCGAGGTCGATGGTGTACCGGCCCTGCCCGTCCTCCTCGACCATGACGGTGACGTCGAACTTGGCGAAGGGCACGGCGACCTCCACCGGCGTCACCGTCAGGCCGTGCAGCCTCGGGGCGGCGGCGGACGCGGCCCCCTGGCAGAACACCATCTGGAACACGGGGTTGTGCCGGGGGTCCCGGGGCGGGCCCAGGTCCGCCACGATGTCCTCGAACGGCACCTCCTGATGGGCCACCGCGCCCAGCACCGTCTCCCGCACCCGCCGCACGAGCTGACGGGCCGTGGTCCCCTCGGGCACCCGCGTGCGCAGCGGGACGGTGTGCGTGAACAGGCCGATCAGGTCGGCGGTGCCGGGCTCGTCCCGGCCCGCCAGCAGCGTCCCCACCACGACGTCCCGGGCGCCGGAGGTTCGGTGGACGAGCGCCTTGAACAGGGCGAGCAACACCATGAACGGCGTGGCGCCCTCCTCGGCGGCCAGCTCCCGCAGGCGCGCGGCGGTGGCGGCCGGGACGGTGAACGGGCAGCTGACCGTGCCCGATCGGGAGGTACGGCGGCCGGCGGGCAGCCGGGTGACAGGCAGCCTGGTGACGGGCGCAGCACCCTCCAACTGCCGTTTCCAGTAGGCGCGCTGCTCGCCGGCACGGGGGGCGGGGCCTCCGTACGACGGGGAGGGCAGCGGCGGCAGCGCCGTGGCCACCCCCGTCACGGCCTCGTCGTGGAAGGCCGCCAGATCACGGAAGAGCACGTCCATCGACCAGCCGTCGAAGACGATGTGGTGCAGGACCAGCACGAGGACGTGTTCGTCGGACGCGAGCCGGAGGAGGTGGGCGCGGATCAGGGGGCCGCGCCGCAGGTCGAAGGGGGCGACCGCCAACTCCCTCAAGAATTCCGTCAGTTCACCCTCACCGTGGCCACTCACATCGCGCCGGGCCACGGGGAACGTCTCCGCGGTGGCGGGCGGCGCGACCCGCTGGAGCGGCTGACCCGCCGTCGTGGCGATGGTGGTACGCAGGGCGGCGTGCCGCCCGACCGTGCGGCGCAGGGCCCGTACGAGGTGGTCGGGGTCGAGCGGGCCGCGCAGCCGCAGAGCCACGGGCTCGTGGTACGCCGCGCTCTTCGGGTCTCTGCGGTGGTGCAGCCACATCCGCCACTGCGCCGACGTCAGCGGGGCGTCCTCGCACGTATCCGCCCCGTCGCGGGGGGCGTGAGCGTGGCCGCGCTGTCGCGAGATCACCTCGGCCATGGCCCGTACGGTCGGCGCGTCGAAGACGGTCCGCTGCCGTACGTCCGCCGTCAGCACCTCGCGCAGCTGGGCCGCCAGCCGGGTGGCGGTCAGGGAGTCGCCGCCCCGGTCGAAGAGGCTGTCGTCGAGCCCGATCCGGGGCACGCCGAGGGCCCAGGCCCAGAGTGCGGCGAGGGCGGCCTCCAGCGGCGTGCGCGGCGCGTCGCCCCGCGAGTCGACGGCGTCCAGGTCCCAGCGCATGGCCCGCAGGGCCCGGCGGTCCACCTTGCCGTGGTGAGTGAGCGGCAGTTCGGGCAGGGCCAGCAGACGGGCGGGGACGAGCGCGGGCGGCAGCGCGGCCCGCAGGTGGGCGCGCAGCCCCGGCTCGTCGGGCTCCTCCTCCCACACCACGCCCGCGCACAGCTGGTCGTCCCCCCGTGGCGTGGTGCGGGCCAGCACGGCGCTTTCGGTGACACCGGGGTACCGGCCGATCGCCGCCTCCACCTCACCCGGCTCGATGCGCAGGCCCCGCAGGGTGATCTGGTGGTCGACGCGCCCCAGGAACTCCAGGTTGCCGTCCGGACGTTGGCGTACGAGGTCACCCGTGCGGTACATCCGCGCGCCGGGGCGCCCGGTGAACGGATCGGGCAAAAAGCGCTCGGCCGTCAGCGCCGGCCGGCCCAGGTAGCCGCGTGCCAGGGTGTCTCCGGCGAGGTACAGCTCGCCGGGTTCGCCCGGGGCGACCGGTCGGCGCCGCGCGTCGAGGATGTGGACGCGGACACCCGGCAGCGGGGTGCCGATGGGCAGGCGCTGCCAGCTCCTCAGCTCGGCCGGGGGCACCTCGGGCTCGTACAGCAGCTGGGACACCGTGCCCTCGGTGGCACCGTACTCGTGCACCAGGCGCACCCCCGTGGCCAGCCAGTCCGCCGCCCGGTCGGGCGCGGCCTGCTCGCTGCCCACCACGAGCAGCCGCAGCGAGGCGGGCGGGCGCAGGGTGCCGTCCCCACTCAGCTCACGCAGCCACTCGTGCCACACGGCCGGGGTGAGCTGGAGGACGGTGACGGCGTGCTTCTCCACGGCGGTGAGCAGCCCCGCGCTGTCGGCGAGGGCGTCGTCGGGGTCGATGACCAGGCACGCTCCGGCGGCCCAGGTCGAGAAGATCTCCTCGGCGGCCACGGAGAAGCCGACGGAGGCGAACTGGAGGACGCGGTCGTCGGGGGCCAGCTCCAGCCGACGGCCGATCTGTACGGCGAGGTTGGCGAGCGGCCCGTGTTCGAGGCCCACGGGTTTGGGCCGGCCGGTGGAGCCGGAGGTGTACGAGATCCATGCGAGGCGGCGTGCGGACGGTGGTCCGGCGACGGCCCCCGTGGCCGGACGCCCGGCCTGCCGCTCACTGGTTGACGGCTCGTCACTTTCCTCGTCCAGGTACAGGACGGTGGCCGTGTGCGCACCCAGGCCCGTCGCCAGTGTGCGTCGGCTCAGGACCAACGGGGCGTCGGCGTCGCGCAGCGCTTGGGCCAGTCGGCCCGGCGGATGGGCGGGGTCCAGCGGGAGGCAGGCGCCGCCCGCCTTGAGCACCGCCAGGAGAGCCACCGCCAGTTCGGGCGAGCGCGTCAGATGTACGCCCACCGGAACCTCGGGGCCCACTCCGCGGTGGCGCAGCCGGTGGGCGAGGCGTTCGGCCCGCAGGTCCAGCTCGGCGTAGCTGAGGCGTTCGGTCCCGCTCAGCACGGCGTCGGCGTCCGGTGTGTGCGCCGCGCGGTCCTCGACGAGGCGGTGGACGGTGCTCATCAGCGGATCCGGGACGGGCGGGGGCGCCGGGAGCCGGGCGGTCACGGGACGAGCACCACCTTGATGGCCTCGCCCGCGTCGAACAGCCGGAAGGCTTCGGGGGCTTCGGTGAGCGGGAGGCGGTGGGTGATGACGAAGGACGGGTCGACGCGGCCCTGTCGGACGAGTTCCATCAGCGGCTCACGGGTGGCGATGGGGTCGCCGACGGCGAACCGCAGGGTCACCTCCTTGGCGAAGGCGATGACCGTCGGCAGCGGCATCGCGGTGGACGCGTGGGCGCCGACCGCGCACACCACGCCGCGCGGCCGTACGATCTCCAGCGCGCTCAGCAGGGCGGCGTCCGTGCCGACCGCCTCCAGCACGGCGTCGGCGCCGCGTCCCCGGGTCAGTTCGCGTACCTGTTCCGAAAGGCCGTCCCCGGGGGCCAGGGCGTGGGCACCGCGTTCGGCGGCCGCTTTGCGGCGGGCGGCGACGGGATCGACGGCCAGGATCCGGGCGGCTCCCAGCAGCCGGGCGGCCTCGGCGGCCAGCAGGCCCACCGCGCCGCACCCGATCACCGCGACGGTGTCTCCGGGCCGCACCTCGCCGCCCAGCGCGCAGGCGTACCCGGTGGCCAGCGCGTCCCCGATGAACAGCGCCCGCTCGTCGCCGACGTCGTCGGGGACCGGGAAGAGGACCACGTCGGCGAACGGGACGCGGACGAGCTCGGCGTGGCCGCCCCCGTACGGGCGCGCGCCCACGACCGTGTCGTAGCCGAACAGCCCCACCTGCTCGCACTGGTAGTGGGCGCCCCGGCGGCACCACCAGCAGCGGCCGCAGGCGATGATGTCCGAGGCCACGACCCGCTGCCCCGGCCGCAGACCGCGCACCTGCGGCCCGACGGCCTCGACGACCCCGGTGAACTCGTGGCCGGTGACGGTGCCCGGGGTGAAGGAGGCGATCTCGCCCCGGTAGGGGTGCAGATCGGTGCCGCAGATCGCGCTGCGGACGACCCGTACGACCGCGTCCTCCGGCGCCTCGACGCGCGGCGGCGGGGCGTCCTCGGTCAGGGCCACCCGGTGGGCGCCGTGCCACTGCAAAGCCCTCATGAGGGGGTCTCCTCGTCGTCGTCGGCGCGGACGGGTCCGGGCGGGCGGGTGGCGTCCGACAGCTCCCGGCGCAGTGCGTCGAGCAGGTGCCGTACCGCGTCGCGGGTGTAGCGGCCCGGGTTGTAGATCATCAGGGCGCGCAGCCCGCCGTCCTCGGTGTAGAAGCCGAGGTCGAGGTCGAAGGGCGAGTACGGGTCGTGGTTGAGCAGCGTGACGTCCAGACCCGGCAGCCGCGGCATGACCTCGGGGGTGGTCTGGAAGGAGACGCACACGTTGACCACCGGCCGCAGCCCGGCCCGGCGCAGGCCCAGCTCCGCCACCAGGCGCTCGAAGGGCAGGTCGCGGTTGAGGTAGGTGGCGAGGAGGGTGTCGCGCACCTGGGGCAGCAGCTCGCGGAAGCCGGTGTTCTCGGCGACCCGGGTGCGGATGGGGAGCATGTTGACGAACAGGCCCACCGTCTTCTCGAACTCGGGACGGCTGCGGAAGCCTCCCCGGGTGCCGACCAGGATGTCGTCGCCCGGCACATGGCGGCGCAGCACCCTGGTGAAGGCCGTCAGCAGCAGCATGTACAGGGTGACGTGTTCGCGGCGGCCCAGGGCGCGCAGCCGGTCGTACAGCGGCTGTGGGAAGGCCGCCCACTCGGTCGCGGACGCGGTGTGCGGTACGGGCGCGGTCGTCCGGGCCAGGGCGAGCTCGGGCAGCGGGGCGACCCCGTCGAGGGCCCGGCGCCAGTGGGCGAGCTGGCGGGTGTGCGCGGGGCTCTCCAGCCAGCGGGCCTGCCAGTCGACGAAGTCCGCGTAGTGGGTGCGGACGGGCTCCAGGGGCGCGTGGGTGCCAAGGACGCGCCGGGTGTAGAGCTGCTCCAGCTCGCGCAGGACGACCATCCACCACGACCAGGCGTCGCACACCAGATGGTGCAGGGTGAGGCGGAAGACGTGTTCGCGCGGGGCGAGCCGGATCAGCGTGACCCGCGCGGGCGGCCCCACGGCGAGGTCGAAGGGCCGGCCCAGCTCGGCGCGCAGCAGCCGCTCGGCCTGTCGCAGGCCCCGGGCCGGGGGCAGATACGCCAGGTCGATCCGGGCCATCGGCACCGTCGCGTCGGCCACGACATGCTGGCGCGGCAACCCGTCCACCACGGTGAAGCGGGTGCGCAGCGCGTCGTGGCGGCGCACCACCTCCTCCACGGCGCCGTGCAGGGCGGGCACGTCCAGCTCGCCCACCAGGCGGAAGGTCAGCGGTTCGGCGTACAGCGTGGTGCCCGCGCGCCGCTCCAGGAACCACATGCCCGACTGGGCGTGGGAGAGCGGCCCGGTGGCGGCGCCCACCGCGGGCCGGGTCGCCGCGGTCACCGCTGCCTCGTGCCGTGCACGAACAGCCAGCGCCGGGGCACGCTGCTCAGTCCCAGGTCGCGGAAGACGGTGTGCAGGGCGGCCGTCAGCGCCCGGGAGCCGAGGTCCACGTCCGTCAGCCCCGTGGCGCCCTCCACGAAGATCGAGTAGCCGCACAGCGCCTGCCAGTCCTCCAGGGTCCAGGCGTAGACGTCCTCCTCGGACCGGACGTCGGCGAAGCCCGCCTCGGCCATGAGGGCTTCGTGGTCGCCCGGGGTCAGCGTCTCCAGCGCGACGGGCGCCTCGCGCTCCAGGACCAGGTCACCGCCGCGGCCGCGCAGCCAGGTACGGGTGGCGTGCAGCCACGCGGCGTAGAAGCGGCGGCTCTCGGGCAGCACGGCGCCCTCGTAGAACAGCGTGTTCAGGGCGAGCCTGCCGCCGGGCGCGAGCAGGTCGTGGCAGCCGCGCAGCACCGAGTGGCGCTCGGCGCGGGGGATCTGGTGCATGACGTTGCTGAGCACCACGGCGTCCACCGGTCCGACGACGGCGCCCACGTCCTGGGCCCGGCCGGTGACGAAGCGGGCCCGGGGGTGGTGGCCCAGGCGCTCCTTGGCCAGGGCCAGTTCGTGGTCGGAGGGGTCGATGCCGACGACGGAGCCGAGCTGCGGGAACCGCTCGAGGAGCAGCTCGGTGGCGAGCCCCGATCCGCAGCCGACGTCGGCGACGACGCTGCCCGGGGCGCACGCGCACAGGTCGACGAGCCGCTGGGTCACGTCCCCGTACAGCGGGCGGCGGGACATGGCGTCGAATTCGTATCCCTGGATGAAGGCCACCGTCTCCTCATTTCTGGGTCAGTCGTGCGGCGGTGCCGCCCATGAGCGCCCGGTGCTCGTCGGGTGTCAGCGGGGCGCTGCCCGACGGCCACGGCGTGGCGTCGGTGGTGAGCCGGGCCATCCGGGCCACGGCTGCGGACATGGTGGCGAAGGGGAAGTCGGTGCCCCACAGCAGACGGTCCAGCACTCCCCGCACGCGGGCGTGGGCGAGCGCGGCGGCGACCGTGGGCGGCGACTGGTAGGTGCCGAAGATCGACAGGTCCGCGTACAGCTGGGGATGGCGGGAGAGCAGGTCGATGCACGGGGTCGTCCACGGGGTGCCCAGGTGCGCCAGGATGAGGCGCAGCTCCGGGAACTCCTTGGCGACCGGCTCGAGGAGCAGGGGGGAGAAGTAGCGGGCGTCGGCGTTCTTCGCGGGGGTGTAGCCGGTGTGGACGAGGACGGGAACGCCCAGCTCCTGGGCGGTCTCGTACACCTCGAACCAGCGGGGGTCGGCCGGGGACATCCGCAGATAGCAGGGGGCCGTCTTCAGCCCGCGCAGGCCCAGTTCGGTCACGGCGTGGCGCAGCTCCTCGGCGGCGCCGGGCCGCCCCGCGTCGACCGAGGCGAAGCCGGTGAACCGCTCGGGGTGGCGGGCGCACAGGTCGGCGACGAACGTGTTCGGCACCGAGAAGCCCTCCACCCGCCGGACGTCGAAGGCGAGCAGGAAGGCGTGGTCCACCCCGGCGGCGTCCATCTCCGCCAGCAGCTTGTCCTCCGGCGCGGACAGCGCCTCGGGGGGCAGCCCGGTGGTGGCCATCATCTGGTCGGCGAACCGGGCGGTGAAGTGGCGGTAGTACTCACCGGCGTGGACATGCGCGTCGATGATCATTTCTCGCCGTCCCGGCCGGGTCCGGCGTCCGTGGCGGGGTGCGGCCCGCTCTGCCAGCGCACGAACGCGACGCCCTTGGGCTCCAGGCTCAGGTGCCGCTCCGCGCGCGGGTCTCCGGACGGCGTCGTGCGGTACACCGTCGTCGTCACGGGCGCGGTGGCGTGGTTGACGACCACTCCGCAGCGTTCGTCGCCGCGCGCCAGGACGGTCGTCTCCACCAGCGGCTCGTCCGCGAACAGCTCGGGCCGTATCCCCTCCTTCTCGCCGATCGCCGCGTACAGCCGGTGCCAGCGCGTCTCCTGGAGCCGGTAGGGCGCGTTCAGCAGGGCCTCCAGCGGCGCGTTGAGGAAGTAGGCGACGCCGCCGCCGCGCTGCTGGCGGGTCAGGGCGGGCGTGCCGTTGGGGTAGCGGGCGAGCGTCTCGGCGATCGTGCTGTCGACCACGGGGACCGGCCCGGCGGGCCAGTGCACCGGGAAGGGCGTGTCGGCCCAGGTGAAGCGATCCTGCTCGGCCGGGTCCTGGGTGAAGTCCCGGACGCGTACGCCGAAGAGCTCCTCCAGACCCGCCGGGCCCAGCAGGTCGCCGGTGGAGTACAGCAGCACCCCGCCCGCGACCGTGTACTCGCCGAGCCGCCGCTGCGCGGCCAGGGGCAGCGGCCGTACGGAGGGGCAGATCACCATCGCGTACCGCTCCAGGTCCTCGGCCCCGATGAACTCGTAGGGCAGATGGGCCTGTTGGAGCAGGCAGTGGGCGTAGAAGGCGGCGGTCTCGGTGTCCGACCCGGACGCCAGATAGCCTCCGTCGTGGTCGCCGGTCCGCTCCGGCAGGAACACGCCCACCTTGGCGGGCAGCGGGCGGAAGCCGGCGAGTTCCCCGGTCACCCGGCGCGCGAAGCCGCGGAAGACGTCCAGGGCGGGCTTCTCGCGGCCGTCCATGTCCAGCAGCCCCACGAAGCGTTCGCCGGGCCGCAGCGCGTACGGCTTGCTCTCCGAGGTGAAGTCCTGCCAGCACCACACGCAGATGCCCACCGCGCCCGCGGCGAAGGCGCTGTGGGCCGCGGCCCGGAGGTAGCGGGCCGCGGTGGCCTCGTCGCAGCCGTAGCTGCCCATCTCGTCGACGAGCACCGGGGCGTGCGCCCGCCCGCGCCGCACCAGATACGGCAGATAGGCGGTGGCCTTGACGGCGGCGGCCGACTCGATGTGGAACGGGGTCCACAGCGGGAAGCCGTGCAGCGCGACCAGGTCCAGCGGACGGGCGTGCTCGGGCCGGAAGGCGTGGTCGCCGAAGACCGCCGAGCCCTCGTTGGCCTGGAGCACCAGCGCGCCCGGGTCCGCCGCCCGGATCGCCGCGGCGAGGCCGTCCCACCACGCCCGCACCTCAGGTGCGTCCAGGGAGTGGGAGGCGGCCGGGTCGACGTGCGGGATCTCGTCGCCGATGTCGTACGCGAGGATGTTGGGCGCGTCGCGCAGCGCGCCCGCGACATGCCGGACGAAGGCGCGCTGGCGCTCCGCCATGTCCGGGTCGCGCCACAGGTCCCGGCCGGCCCGCCACGGCGGGTCGAAGAGCTGCCCGTTCATCCAGATCGTCAGCAGCGAGGGCAGCACCAGCAGGTGGTGCCGGTGCGCCAGGGCGGCCAGCTCCCGCAGCCGGGCGGTCATCCTCGGGTCGTAGCCGCCCTCGGTGGGCTCGAAGTCGGCCCAGAAGGTGAAGATCCGCACGGTGTTGAAGCCGAGCGCGGCCATCCTGGCGAAGTCGGCGTCCAGGACCGCCGGGTCCCAGTCCCGCCACATGTCGCAACCCGCGCGCGAGGGGAAGTAGTTGACGCCGACGCAGAAGAACGGGCGTCCGTCGCGGTGCGGCACCCCGTCGACGAGAGAGGTGCCCCGGGCGGTGCTCACGGCTGGTGCGGCCATGTCCGGCTCACCGCCTCGGCCACATGGCGCACGTCCTGGAGCGTGGTCGCGGCGTGCAGCGGCAGCGACAGCTGGCGGGCGGCGACGCTCTCGGTGACCGGGAGGCTGCCGGGGCGCGTGCCGAAGCGTTCGCGGTAGGCGGTGAACAGATGGGTGGGCGGGTAGTGCACCCCGCTCTGGACACCGGCCGCCCGCAGCCCCGCCTGGAGGCCCTCCCGGTCGAGCCCCTCGGGCAGGACGACCGGGAACAGGTGGTGCGCGCCCTCCTCCACCGGGCGGTCGGCGAAGGGCACTTCCAGGCCGGGCAGCCCCGACAGCAGCGTGCGATAGGCCCGCACCGCCTCCTGGCGCAGCACCCGGCGCTCGGCCAGGGCCTCCAGCTGGACGCGCCCGAGGGCGCAGGCGATCTCGGTGGGGCGGTAGTTGAGGCCGAACCCGTCCACGTCGTACGCCGAGGGCCCGCCGCGGTGGCGCTGCTCGGCGCCCACGGTCAGCGCGTGCGAGCGCAGCGCCCTGATCCGGGCGCGCACCGCGGGGTCGCGGGCGACGACGGCACCGCCCTCCCCCATGGCGAGGTTCTTGGTGGCGAAGAAGCTGTAGCAGCCGATGTCGCCGACCGTGCCCAGGACGCCGTACGCGGTCTTGGTGGCCGGGGCGTGCGCGGCGTCCTCGATGAGGGCCAGGCCGTGCCGCCGGGCTAGCTCGGTCAGGGCCGGCAGGTCGGCCGCGTGGCCGCCGTAGTGGACGGCCACCACGGCCCGGGTACGGGCAGTGATCCGGGCGGCCACGTCCGCCGGGTCCACACCCAGGTCATGGGCGCCGCTCACCTCGGCGAACACCGGGGTGGCCCCGCACAGGGCGATGACGGCGGCGGCCGAGACGAAGCTCAGCGACGGCAGGACGACCTCGTCACCGGGGCCGATGCCCAGGGCCAGGACGGCCAGGTGCAACGCGGCGGTCCCGCTGCTGACCGCGACCGCGTCCTCGACTCCCAGGGCGGCCGCGTAGCGCTCCTCGAAGTCCTGGGTCACCCGGCCCACGGACAGCCAGTTCGCGCGCAGCACCTCGGCGACGGCGTGCGCCTCGGCGGCGCCGGTGCTCGGGGCGTACAGGGGGATCTTCCAGTCGGTCATCCGCGCACCGCCTCCTCCGCGGAGTTCGTGCCGCCGCCGGGGCCGTGCTGTTCGAAGGCGCCCAGATAGCGCGCCCGGTCGGCGCGGAGCGCGGCGTCGGCGGCCGCGAGCTGTTCGGGGGTGCCGATGTCGTGCCAGGCGGCGTCGAGGACATGGCCCTCGACGCGCTCGCCCCGGGCGGCGGCGTCCTTGAGCAGCGCCGGCATGTCGTAGCGGGTACGCCGGGGCAGCAGGCGCAGCACCGAGGGCTCCAGGACGTAGATGCCGCTGCTGGCCAGGAAGCTCATCCTCGGTTTCTCCCGGAAGCCGGCCACCCGGTTCTCGCCGTCCAGTTCCACCACGCCGTGGGCGAGGTCGACATGGCGCGGCACCAGGGCGATCGTCGCCGCCGCCTCGGACTTCTTGTGCCGCCTGAACAGGTCGGCGAAGTCGATGTCGGTGAGCAGGTCCGCGTTCATCACCAGGGTGGAGTCCTCCAGCGGCGCGAGCAGGCCCAGCGGTCCGGCGGTGCCCAGTGGTTCGTGCTCCAGTGAGAAGCGCAGGTCGAGACCCGCCCAGTGGGGGCCGTCGAAGCTGGCCTCGATCAGTTGGGCGCGGTAGCCCAGCGAGAGCGTGACCTGGGTGAATCCGGCGCTCTGGAGCTGCCGCAGGATGAGGTGCAGGATCGGGGTGCCGTCGACCTCGATGAGGGGTTTGGGGACGGTGAAGGTGGCGGGCCTCAGGCGCCGCCCCTCGCCGCCGGCCAGTACGACTGCTTTCACGGGACTGCCTCCGCTCAACTCCGGGCCGGGACCAGTTCGGTGTAGACGCGGTGCACCTGCGCGGCGACCGCGTCCCAGGTGAGCTCGCGGCGCGCCCGCTGCCGGCCCTCGCGCCCCATCCGCGCCCGCTCGGCCGGGTCGGCGAGCAGGCGGCTCACCGCGTCCGCGACCGGCCGGGCGGCGGGGGCCACGATCAGCCCGTCCCGGCCGTCGGCGATCACTTCCGCGCTGCCCATGAAGGCGGAGCCGATCACCGGCTTGCCGCACATCCACGCCTCCACGAAGACCAGCGGGAAGACGTCGGCCGTCGAGGGCAGACAGAGCAGGTCGCAGGCGGCGAGGGCGCTGTGTTTGGTGTCCTCGTCCACCCGGTCCAGCTCGGTGATCCGGGGATCGGCGTGCGCGGCGAACCGCTCCGCGCAGTCCGCGTCCCAGCGCGGGCCGAGGAAGACGAAGTGCGCCTCGGGGTGGCGGGCCCATACGTGCCGCGTCGCGTCCAGGAGCACCCGGTACCCCTTGGAGCGCATCTTGCGGCCGAGGAAGAGCACCACGGGCCCGGTGATGCCGTGCGCGGCACGGAACCCCTCCGGGTCGGCGGTGCCCGGCAGATGGGCGCCCTGGCCGATCCGGTGCAGCACGGAGTCGGCCACGCCCTCGGCGAGCAGCATCTCGCGCTCCGCGTCGGTCAGGACGAACACGGCGTCCGCCCGGCGGCAGCCCTCCACCACGGCCGCGCGGTCGGGCCACACCTCCGGCGCCGAGGCCGTGGTCACGGCGAACGGCACGCCCCAGGACCGCGCCAGGCGCAGCCCGGCCCGGATGTTCTCGGGCTGGAAGGCGTCCACGGCGTGCACCAGGTCGGCCGCGCGCTCCTCGCCGTCGCGGACCGGCAGCGGGTCGACGCCGATGCCCTCGGCCTTCATCAGCCGCGCGTCCTCCGGGTCCCCCTCACTTCCGTACAGGCCCACGTCAAGGCCTCGGCGGCGCATGGCCACGGCCAGGGACCGGGCCATCAGCTCGGCGCCCGCCCGCGCGGGGAAGTACCCCTGGTGCACATAGCGCACCCGCATGCCGCTCACCGCCCCGCCTCGCGGGAGGCGAGGTCGTCCGCGTACCACGCGTAGGTGCGGCGCAGGCCCTCGCGCAGGTCGACCGCCGGGCGGTAGCCGGTGAGTTCGCGCAGCCGGGTCAGGTCGGGCAGGCGGCGCGCCGGGGACAGGGGCGGCGCCGGCCGGGCGGCGATGCGCGGCCTGCGCCCGGCCGTCTCGAAGACCATCCGGGCGAGGTCGTCCATGCGGACTTCCTCCTGGTCGTTGCCGATGTTGACGAGCAGGGTCTCCTTGGTGGGCAGGGCGGCCAGCGCGCGCAGGGCGGCCACCGCGTCGTCCACGTGGCAGAAGGCCCGGGTCTGGTCGGCGCCGTAGACGGAGAAGGGGTCGGCGCCGCCGATGACCCGCTCGATGAACTGCGGGATGACGTGTTCGTAGCCCATGCGCGGTCCGTAGACGTTGTGGAAGCGCACCATCCGCAACGCGAAGCCGTGGACGCCGGCATAGGTGCGGCACAGCAGCTCCCCGGCGATCTTGCTGAAGCCGTACGAGGAGCGGGGCACCTCGGGGTCGGGGACCAGCAGGGGGACGTCCTCGCCGGTGGGCAGCGCGGCGAGGCCGGCCGCGACGCTGCCCGCGTACGCCTCGCTGGAGGACGCGAAACAGAAGGTGGCGCCGGACATACCGGGGCGCCCGGTGAACCAGTCCAGGACGTGCACGGTGGACAGCAGGTTGGTGCGCAGGACCCGCTGGGGTTCCTCGTTGGAGTGCACCACGCCGACGACGGCGGCCAGATGGTGGACGGTGTCGAAGTCGTCGGGCAGCAGGGTGTCGGGGATCGGGGTGGTCAGGTCGTGTTCGACGAGCGTGACGCGCTCCAGGAGGGAGTCGAGCAGCGCGTCGCGCCGGCCCCTGCTGAAGTCGTCGAGGAGGGTGACGTCATGGCGGGCGGCGAGTTCCGCGGCCAGGTGCAGCCCGATGAACCCCGCTCCCCCGGTGATCAGGATCTTCTCAGGCACTGCCGAGCCTCATTGTCCTCGTCGTCTGCGGAAGCACCCGCCAGGCGTCGTACACCAGCGCGGGCGGGCTCATCCGGGAGATGAGCTCGTCGGCCGGCAACTCTCCGTACCGGGCGTGGTCGTTGAGCAGGATGGCGGCGTGGGCGCCGGTGAACCCCTCGGTGATCGTGACGGGTTGCGCGCCCAGGGACGCGATGCGGTCGGGCGTGATCACGAAGTCGTGCCCGAGGACGCGGTCGACCTTGCCGCGCAGGAACTCCAGCAGCGGCACACAGGGGGCGCCGCGCAGGTCGTCCGTCTCGGGGCGGCCCTTGTAGGCGAACCCGGAGACGAGGACGGTGGATCGCCGCGGGTCCTGGCCCTCGGCGCGCAGCGCGTCCAGGACGCGCTCGCCGACCCGCCGCGGCAGCGACTCGTTGAGGGAGCGGGCCGCCATGACCATCTGCGGGGTGTGCTGGTGGCGGGCGAGGGAGTGGGCCAGCAGATAGGGGTCCTTGGTGAGGCAGCTGCCGCCGACGAAGCCGGGGCGGCTCAGGTCGGGGCGCGGATAGTCCGCGTTGGCGGAGGTGATGACCTCCATGGCGTCCAGGCCGAGCTTCTCGGCGATCAGGGCGACCTCGTTGCCGAAGCCGTAGATGAGGTCCGTGTGGCAGTTGTTGACGAGTTTGACCAGCTCGGCGGCCTCCAGCGAGGAGACGGGGACCACGCGCCCGCTGACGGTGGTGAAGAACCCCGCCGCCAGCTTGGTCGCCTCCTCGGTCAGCCCGCCGACGATCTGCGGCAGCGACAGCAGCTCCGCCAGCGCCTTGCCCTGGATGGTCCGCTCGGGGCAGAACGCGAGCAGCGGCTCGGGTATGCGGCGGGCGAGGGCCGGCAGAACCAGCTCGCGGGTGGTGCCCACGGGGACGGTGCTGCGCACGATCACCAGGGTGTTCTCGTCGGCGCCCGCCGCGACCGCCTCGGCGGCGGCCGTCAGGTGGGCGAGCTCGGGGGTGGTGCCCCCGGGCGCGATGGGTGTGCCGACGCAGATGACGACGACGGGTGGCAGCCGGTGCCCGGCGAGGTCCGCCGTGACCGCGAGCGTGCCGTCGGCGGCCGCTCGTTCGATCAGCTCGGCGACGCCGGGCTCGGCCAGCCGCAGCCGGCCCCGGGCCAGGTCGCCCGCGACGGCTGGGTCGCTCTCGTACCCCAGGACCCGCTTGCCGGTGGACAGGAGGGCGGCGGCGAGGGTGACGCCGACGTATCCCATCCCCACGACGCAGACGTCGAAGGGTGTGAAGTCCTGCTGCGTGGTGCGCGATTGCATGTGTACGTACCCCCTGGGCGCGACTTGGGAAGGTCCGGGTCGGGGAGGTCAGCCCACGACCCAGTGGGTCTTTTCGGGCCGTCCGCCCAACTGCCGTTTCTGGTCGTCGAGGCCTTTGACCTCGGAGCCGCCCGCGTCGACCACGCGGATACCGCGGTCCCACAGCTTCTTGAACACGGTCAGCCAGATGTACTGCGGTATCGCGGTGAATCCCGTGGCGTCCTTGAACAGGTCGCTGAGCCGGTCCGCGAAGCGCATCGACATCGTGCAGTACAGCGACGCCCGCTCGGGCGCGGTGCGCTCGCCCGCGAAGAACATCACGGGCACCTCGTCGCCGCCCTGCCGGGCCAGCACGCCGAGGTAGGCGAAGTAGTCGTGTCCGTTGCGGCCTCCGGGCCGCTGGTTGACGATCGCCGCGTAGTCCTCCGGGGTGGATCCGACGACCTCGCCCTGCTCCCGGCGGGCCTCGAAGTAGCCCTCGACGACGGACCTGGCCATCTTCGCCTCGTCGGGGCCGTACCCGTACGGGCGGATCCGCAGCTCCAGATGGTCGTTGCGGGCCAGGAAGTTCTGGAAGCGGCGGTAGGCGAGCCGGTTCTTGTTCCTGTGCCGCCGGTTGTCGTCGCCTTCCAGGTTCTTGACCACCAGACGGCCGTCGGCGTCCTGCGCCAGCAGCTCGTCCAGGCGGTAGACCCGGTTGGGGTAGGTCTCGTCCTCCTCCGGGGCCTCGGGGTGCCACGGGTCGGCCGCCACCGTCTCGAAGCCCGCGGCGAGGAACAGCGCGTGGTCGTCGGGCGAGAGGTGGCGTACGTAGACGGAGGTCCGCGCCAGGCCCGCCTCGCGGGTGGCGGAGATGAACGAGCGGACCGCGGCGACCCGGTCCCTGCCCTTGGGGGCGACGATGTGCAGGTGTTTGCGGTCGTCCTGCTCCTTGCTGAAGTAGCCGACGCCGAAGAGGTTCTGCCCGTCGTGGAAGACCATGCCGTTGGGGTGGAGGGTGCTGGTGCCCCGCAGGTTGTATCCGTTGGTGTAGAGCATCAGCCCGAGCTGCCCCACCGCGAAGGATCCGTCCTTGAAGTGCTGGATGGCCTCGAAACACTCCTCCACGGGCCGGAGTTTGTCGCCGAAGAGGCTTTGCAGCCGGGCCTCGAAGGCATCGCGTTCGGTCGTCGGCAGGCGCATGGATCCCCCTCTGCTGGAAGTCGTCACTCGCTCGCTCGCCGCCCGGTGCCCGGGGAGGGGCTGTCCGCGAGCGTCCGCGCCACCCCGTCCATCACGTGCCAGAACAGCTCCTCCCCCAGCTCGCCACTGGCACCGGAGGTCGTGGTGAGCACCCCCTGGGTGGACATCCGGTCCGCGTCGACCGGGTGGCGGTACACCCCGGCGGCGGGCGGTGTGGGGTGGTCCACGCGCACCGGGCGGACCACCTCGGGGCGCAGATACATCATGAGACTGGTCTCGGTCACCCCGGCGTGCTCGGCGTGCCAGCCGGGGAACGCGGGCAGCCGCTTGCGCAGCCAGTCCTCCTCGACCAGGCTCCACCAGCTGAAGGCGACGATCTCGGTGGCGGGGAAGGTGCGCGCCGGGTCGAGTCCGTCGATCGCCTCGAACAGCAGGGCCTCGTTCTCGTAGTGCCCGTTGACGACGACCAGCCGGGCCGGGGCCAGCCTCGCCAGCCCCCGCAGACACTGGGCCACGTAGTCGATGAAGGTTCCCCCGTCGATGTGGACGGTGCCGGGGAAGCGCAGTCCGCCGCCGCTGTGCGGCAGCGACCTGGCGGACAGCGGCTGGCCCGGGAAGAGGACTCCGTCGACGTCCGCGACCAGCTGCCGGGCGAGCGCGTCGGGGATGTCGTAATCCACCGACAGGGGCAGATGCGGGCCGTGCTGCTCCAGTCCGCCCACCGGCCACACCAGGGTGGCGCCGCTCAGCGCCGCGGGTGCCTCGGGACTGGTCAGATCGCCGTAGGCCGTCACGTTCGTGGTCCGCTGCCGCACGCGGCTCACCCCTTCGCGCCGTCGAGTGCCCGCCCCACCACGTCGGCGAGGGATCCGCCGCGTGCGCCGAGCCAGGTGTCGAAGCCCCGGCGGATCTCCGCCAGGGTCTGGTGCATCCGCGTGTGCAGGGCGGTGTAGACCTGTACGGCGTCGGCGCCCACGGTGAGGTACTCCGCCACGTCGGTGCCGCTGCGCACGCCGCCGCTGCCCATCACCGGTACGGAGAGGCCGCCGCGCCGCAGCTCGTAAATCGCGGCCAGCACCAGCGGTTTGATCCCGGCGCCCGAGTAGCCGAAGGCCCGCCCGAGCAGCACTTCTCCGCTGTCGGGGGACACCGCGAGCCCGGCGATCGTGTCGCTGAGGGTGATCGCGTCGGCGCCCGCCTCCACCGCGGCGGCGACGCGCTCGCCCGCCCGCTCCCCAATGGCCAGCTTCACGCTGAACGGCAGCCGGGTCGCCCGGCGCACCGCACTGGTGTAGTCGGCGACCCGCCGCGCGCTGTCGTCCGGCCCGCCGTCCTCGTTCAGACACGAGATGCCGAGCTCCAGGGCGCGGCAGCCGGTGTCGGCGACGCGCGCGGCCAACTCGGCCAGCGCGGCGGGCGAACTCGCGTGCAGGGAGGCGATCACCGGCAGGTCGTCCTCGGCGAACCGGCTCAGCATGGCGCACCAGGCGGCCACGCCGCGCCGGGAGTACGTGGTGCTGTTGATCATTCCGGTCGGCAGGTGCAGCAGCCGTTCGTCGCCGCCGGGGAGCGGTCCGGGGTGGATGGTCTTGGTGACCACGGCGCCCGCGCCCCCGGTGAGCAGCCGGCGGATGTTGCGCTCCTGGTCGGTGAGCAGGCCCGAGCCGACGACGAGGGGGCTGTCGAGCCGCAGCCCGAGGACCTCGGTGGCCGACGCGGTGTGCTCGACGGTCGTCATGGCGTCACCACCGTGTCGCGGCCCACCTTGCCCAGCCGCAGCAGCAGTTCACCGGGGCCGCTGCGGCGCAGCTCGGCCAGGTCGACCGTGCTCACGTCGGCCACCGACGGCAGCCCGCGCAGCAGATGGCTGGCCTTGGCCGGGACCGGCAGCGGCGCCACCATCACGATGGGGCGGCCGAGCGCGGACGCCCAGCCCAGTTCGATGTGGGTGCCGTCGGTGCGCAGCAGTCCGCCGTCGGCGTCCGCGGGCAGCACGGGTACGAACACGTCGCACCGGCGCATCCAGTCCAGGTCCCGCACGCTCACGTCCTCCGGCGAGAAGTGCGGTGTCTCCAGGCCGAACTTCTCGACGACATGGGCGGAGAAGACGGTGGCGCCCGCCTCCGTCACCGCGGAGACGACGGCCTGGATCGTGTCGCGCAGCGGTCGGTGGAAGATGTCGTGGCCGAGGGTGTGGTCGAGGCCGTCGGGGCCGAGGGCGTGCTGGATGGGTCCGCCGACGAACACGCGCAGCCCCGACAGATCGACCAGGCCCGCGCCGGGGGCGCCGCCGGAAACGGTATCGCTCATGCCTTCCCCTCATCTCCCCCGCGCAGCGCGAGGTGGTGGATGGTGATCTGGGTGTATTCCAGGAGGCCCCATGGCCCGTACTCGACGCCCGTGCCCGAGTGCCGGTGGCCGCCGAACGGCACGTCGTGCCGCAGGTCGCCGTGGGTGTTGGTCCACACCGTTCCGCAGTCCAGCCGCCCGGCCGCCGCGGCGGCCCGGTCCGGGTCGCCCCACAGGGAGCAGCCCAGGCCGTACGGGGACGCGTTGACGTGTGCCGTGACGGCGTCGAGGTCGTCGTACGCGATCACCGGGATCACCGGGCCGAACTGCTCCTCCTCGGCGAGCCGTGTCCCCGGCGGCAGGTCCGTGACGACGGTGGGCGGATAGAAGTGGCCGGGCCGCTCCAGGGCGCGCCCGCCGGTGACGAGCCGGGCGCCGCGCCGTACCGCGTCGTCCACCAGGCCGGCGACATGGGCGAGTTGTTCGCGGCTGACCAGCGGGCCGAGTTCGGTCGCGGGGTCGAGGCCGTCGCCGACCACGGCGGCCTCGGCCAGGGCGGCCAGTGCTCCGGTGAGCCGGGCCTGCTGGTCGCGCGGCACATAGACGCGTTTGACGGCGGCGCAGAACTGCCCGCTGTTGACCATCGCCCGGTCGAACAGGGCGCGCGCCAGGCTCTCGGCGTCCGTGCCGGGCAGCACGATGGCGGGGTCGTTGCCGCCGAGTTCGAGGATGGTCCGTTTGAAGTCCGCGGCGGCCGAGCGGGCGATGGCACGGCCGGCGGCCGTCGAACCGGTGAAGGAGACCAGCCGTACGGCCGGGTGACCGGTGAGTTGTGCCCCCAGCGCGCTGTCGCCGCTGACCACCCGCAGTACGTCGGGCGGCAGGACCCGGCCCAGCACCTCGCCCATGAGCAGGCTGGACAGCGGGGTGGCCGGCGAGGGTTTGAGGACGACCGTGTTGCCCGCGAGCAGCGCCGGGGCGATCTTGCACACGGCCAGCAGGACGGGGTAGTTGGACGGGGCGATCGCCGCGACGACGCCGTGCGGCACCCGCTCCAGGGTGACCCGGGCGGTCGGCTCGTCCACGATCAGCTCCGGGGACAGGGCGAGCGCGGCGGTGTGCCCGAACCACTCGGCGGCCAGGCGCACTTCTTGGCGCGCGTGCCGCAGCGGCTTGCCCTGCTCCCGGGTCAGCAGCTCCGCCACGGCGTCCTCGGCGGCGCGCAGCGCGTCCCGGCAGGCGTACAGATGCCGGCGGCGGCCGTCCGGCGGCAGTGCCGCCCATCCGGGGAACGCCCGGGCCGAGTCGGCCAGTACCGCGTCGAGTTCGGCCTCGGTGCAGCGGGGAGCGTGGGCGAAGACCGTCCCGTGCGCGGGGTTCTCCACGCCCATGGCGGTCTCACGTGCCGGTGCTTGCGTGAACACAGTCGTTCCCCCGTCACCCGGTGCTGCGGCATTGCGCGCCCTGCTCGGACAGGTCCCAGTCTCACCACGCGCAAGTGCCTGAGGCATCCTCCGCTTTGGGGCATGCCCATTCGGCTACGGCCAAGATCCGGTCACCCCCGGGCAGCCGTCCGCAGGGGCCGGCCGGCCTGCGGATCCGGCCCCTGGAGGAGCCGTGGCCAGGGGCGTTCGGGCTGCTCGGCGCAGTCGACGAGGAGCCTTTCGAGGCGGCGCAGGAAGGCCCGCACCTCCTCGGGCGGCAGGACGGCCGTCTCGGCGCACAGGACGAACCTGAGCCACCCCGGGTCGGTGTCGACGACGACCAGGAAGAACGTCTCGGCCTCCTCGAAGTCGCAGGGAGCGACGACGGTACGGGCCAGGGCGGCACGCATCTCCTCGGCGGACGCCGCCTCGCCCATGGCCCGCGGATCGTGGTCGGTGCGGATGTCGTTGAAGCAGCACGACAGATGGAGCGGCTCGCCCCTTCTGAGCCCTTCGGCCCGGATCAGCTCGTTCGCCCCGTCGGGGTCGAACAGGCCGTTGGCGTAGGCGACGGTGCCCGCGGCGAACGCCCGGCGGGCCACGGCCCGTACGTTCTCGGCACGCAGGTCGAAGCTGGTCAGGACTTCCTGGTGGAGGTTGGCCACGGTGTGCTGGAGGGCGGGGTGCGTACGGTTGGCGGCCAGCAGCCGCAGCGCGCAGACCGGTTGTCCGGAGCGGGCGCCGAGCAGCAGCCCGACCGCCGTCAGAAGGACCGCGGAGGTGCTCACCCGCCACTGCCCGGCCAGGGCGCGGACGGCCAGGAAGGCGGCCGTGGAGTCCATGGCCGCGCTGGAGCGGTCCGGCCGGCCGGGTCCCCGGGGGTCGGGGCGGCCGGGGAACATCGTGACGGGGGCGCTCGCCAGCTGCTGCCGCCAGTGCGCGTGGGACCGGGCCAGCAGGGCGCGGCCCTGCGGGGAGCGCTCGAACTCGGCCTGTTCGACGGGCTGGCGCGTCACGGCGGGCGGCGGGCCGCAGGTACGGGCGGTCCGCGCGGCCAGCAGGGACAGGGCCTCAGCGGCCAGCGTGCGCATCGACATGAGGTCGGCGGCCAGGTGCGACACACAGAACGCCGCCAGTACGGGGGTGTGGCCGGTGACGACGACCAGCGCCCGCAGCGGCGGCCCGCCGCGCAGGTCGAACGTCCTGTCACGCGACCGCCGCCGCCAGGCGTCGTACACGAATTGCGCGTCCTCGCCGGGCCCGGTGGCGTATATCTCCGCCTCGAGGGAACCGGAGCGGGCGACGGCCTGCACCAGGCTCCCGTCCGCGCCGGAGAAGAATTTCGTACGCAGCGACTCGTGCCGGGTGACGAGTTCCGCGCACACGGCGACGACGTCGTCCACGGTTCCTTTGCCGGGAAGGAATACCTCCTGGCAGAAATCATAGAAGGAGGCGTCCGGCATTTCACGGCGGATCAGATCCCACATGTGCCGTTGCGCACAGGTGGCCGGTGCTGTGACCGAACGGCGTCCGTAAAAGGGGACAGCACGGGTCTCGATTTTTTCCACGGCAGGATTCCCTTCTCTCGATTCCCTCAAACGCTTTCACGCTAGCTGGGGAATCCCGCGAAGGAGATCTGCCCTTTTGGGCATGGCCGAAGGGGCGGACGGGCACACGGCGGCGGGTGCCGTCGGTCGTGGAGCAGCCGCGCCGGTGCCCGTGGTCACAGGAGCCGGTGGTCGGTCAGGAGGCCCGCTCCTGTTCCGCCTCGCGACTGACGAATCGCGCCGCTGGAACCGGGAGCCGGACGTCCGCTCTTCCCCCGGCGAGCTGCACGCGGACCGGTCGGCGGTCGGCCGTGCCCTGGTCCGGCAGGGTCGTGCGGATCAGACCGGCGTGGATGGCCAGGACCACCGCGGCCGTCCTGTTCGGCGCCCCGAGCTTGAGCAACAGACTGGCCACCAGCCGTTTCACGCCATGACTGGTGATCTCCAGGCGCCGGGCCATCTGCTTGTTGCTCAACCCCTCGGCGAGCAGGAGGAGCGCCTCGGTCTCCCGGGCGGTGACAGCGATGTCACGCCGTCCGTGCGGTCGGCGGGTCGTACTGGCGCGGTCCATCAGGGCGCGGGCCAGCGGGGCCGGCATGGGCACCTCACCGGCCGCCATGCGCCGCAGGGCGCTGTCCACGTCCGCAGCGGTCAGGGCGCCCCGCAGCAGGAATCCGTCGGGCGCTGGTGGACCGGACAGCATCGCTTCATCCGGGTCGGCGTGGCTCAACAGCACAAGCATGCTCGGCAGCGGAAAGCGGAAGTCGTCAAGCAAGTCGGCATGGGCGTCGTAGTCGGGCTTGGCGACGACGAAGACGTCCACCCGCCCGGCGCCCAGCACCTCCCGCACCTCGCGCCGGTCGGCACAGTGCAGGGTCTCGCGGACGAGTGCGGCCTGCGCGAGGGCGGCTTCCAACTCCTGGCGCGCACCACCGTCGTGGACAAGGGTCGCGACGACCAAGCGTCGTGAGGGGGCGGGGGGTTTGCATGCTAAATCGCTCACCGTACTCCTCCGGATCAAGGCTGTAAGTGGGCATTCCGCGGACGCGGCGACCGTGGGCGTCCAGACTAATTCGCCACCGTCGACTCCTGTCGCGAATTTACCTTGACTATAACAACCGTGACTCAGAAGGACCAGTACCATCCGGCCAATTACCCTCGCAATGAGCCATCGGTAAATTTTACAGACCAACAAACTTAATAAACCGGTCATATAATCCCATACAGGGCATGGCGCGAACGTGCCGCACCTCTTCGTGATTTCCCGCTCCGGCAGGAAGCAGCCCCCTCGGACCCCGGTTTCGTTTTTTCTAAAAAACAGCTAACTTCGCGTCCTGACGCAGCACTTACCGCCCCGGCTCCCGCCTGCCCGAAGGGCACGGCAGGGGGCTGGAAAAAACCGGAAGCCCGCCCGGAAACACCGTGGTGGATCCCGTCCGGCGTGAAAGCCCGTCAGAAATTCGTTCGCCCGAGGAAAAAGGGAGCACCGAACCGTTGACCGCCGACCCCTCCGGCTCCGTGACACCGCACGGGAGAGACCGATGACGACCGAGACCGCCGCGCAGACCCACTCCGCGTCCGGCCCGGCGCCGGCCCCCGAGCCCGAGCTGACCGTGGGCCACTGGCTCCGCCTGCATATGCGTCACTTCCGTCGGCACATCGCGGTCCACCTCGCCGGAAGCCTCCTCTGGCAGTCCCTCACCGCGGCCCTGCCCCTGGTCGTCGGGCTGGCCTTCGACGCCGTACTCAAGAAGAACGGACAGGAGGCGGACCTCGGGGCCCTGCACGCCGTGTGCGCGGCCCTGCTCGGCCTGGTCGTCGTCCGGGGCGTCTGCGGCATCGCCTCCACCTACGCCCTGGAGGCCTTCGCCAGCGGACTGGAACGCGACGCGCGGGCGGACGTGTTCGCCAGCATGCTCCGCAAGAAGCAGGGCTTCTTCAACCGGCACCGCACCGGCGATCTGTCCACCCGCGCCACCGGCGACGCCGAGGCGCTCGGACTCATGGTGTCGCCGGGATTCGACATGACGCTCGACATGGCGCTCAACACCCTCATTCCGCTGGTCTTCATCGCGGTCCTCGACTGGCGGCTGCTGCTCTTCCCCGGCGTGTTCGTCGTCCTGTTCGTCGTCGCCCTGATGGATCACGGGCGGCGCCTCGAACCGGTCTCCGACCTCACCCGCGAGGAGTTCGGCGCGATGTCCGCCCAGGCCACCGAGAGCATCACCGGCATCGAGGCGGTCGAGGCGACCGACGGAGCCGAGCGCGAGCAGGAGCGCTTCCGCCGGACCGCCGCCGCCTACCGGGACGCCGCCGTCGAGCAGGCCCGCGTCCAGGCCCTGTCCTTCTCCCCGCTGCTGCTCGCGGTGGCCACCGCCGGAACCCTGCTGCACGCCGTGTTCCTGCTGCGCGACGGCTCACTGAGCATCGGTGAACTGGTCGCCGTCCTCGGCCTGATGGGCAGTCTGCGCGCCCCGACCCAGCTCGCCCCCTTCAGCATCGGGCTCATCTTCTTCGGCTTCTCCGGCGCCCAGCGCATCTTGGAGATCATCAACGACCGGGCCGGAGAGGACGAGGAAGGCGGCCGGCACACGGCGGTCATCGCCGGCGAAGTGGTCTTCGACAACGTCTCCTTCGCCTACGGGAACGGCAAGCCCGTCCTGCACGACATCTCCTTCCGCGCCGCCCCCGGCACCACCGTCGCCGTCGTCGGCGCCACCGGCAGCGGCAAGTCCACCCTGCTGCACCTGCTGAACCGCACCTATGTGCCCACCGAGGGCCGCGTCCTCGTCGACGGCGTGGCCACCACCGCCTGGGACCCCTCGGCGCTGCGCGGCCAGGTCGCCGTCGTCGAGCAGGACGTGGTCCTCTTCTCCCGCACCATCGCCGAGAACCTCGCCTTCGGCGCCGCGCCGGGCACGGGCCGGGCACAGCTGGAAGAGGCGGCCCGCACCGCCCAGGCGCACGACTTCGTCATGGCGAGCGAGCACGGCTACGACACGGTGCTGGGCGAGCGCGGTGTCACCCTCTCCGGCGGCCAGCGCCAACGTCTCGCCATCGCCCGCGCGTTGGTGACCGACCCGCGCATCCTCGCCGTGGACGACGCCACCAGCGCCGTCGACAGCGTGACCGAACACGAGCTGCAACTCGCCATGCGCCGCGCCGCCACCGGCCGCACCACCTTCCTCGTCACCCCCCGGCTCTCCCGTATCCGCGCCGCCGACCACATCGTCGTCCTGGACGCCGGAAGGATCGTCGGCCAGGGCACCCACGACCACCTCCTGCGCACCTGCGCGCTCTACCGCACGATCTTCGCGCCGTACGCACCGGCCGCGGAGGGAACCACCGCCCCGGTCGCGGCCGGAGCAGAGGAAGGGGCCCGCTGATGGCACTCCTGGACGGCATCGAGGCGGGCGCCGAGGACAGCTACGACCGCCGTTACGGCGACCGGCAGCTGCTGCGCCGCATCACCCCCTACTTCCGGGGCCGCGGCGGCGCGGTCGCCTTCGTCACCGCGGCCGTGGTCGTGGCGGCGGCCGCCGGCAGCGCCGTACCGATCCTGCTGGCCCGCACGGTCGACTCCGCCCTGGACGACGACGCCCGGTCGGTGATGACGCTGCTGGCCGTGGCCGTCCTCCTCACCGGCGCCGCGGCCTGGTTGTTCACCGTCCTCCAGCAGCGCCTCACCGGCGCGCTGGTCGGCGACGCGGTGCTGAAGCTGCGCGAGGACGCCTTCGCCGCGGCCGTACGCCAGGACCTCGCGTTCCACGACGGCCATCCCACGGGTCTGGTGGTCAGCCGCGTCACCAACGACACCCAGACGTTCGGGGCCCTGCTCTCCCTGGTGCTCTCCCTCTTCGGCCAGGTCCTCGTCGTCCTGCTGATCCTGACGGCCCTCTTCGTCATCAACGTGCCGCTGGCGCTGCTCACCACGGCGGTGGTCGCCCTGATCGTCGCCGTCAGCCTCGCCTTCAGAAAGCGCGCCCGTACCGCCTCCACCCGCCAGCAGCAGGCCCTCGCCGAGGTCAGCGGCTACGTCCAGGAGACCCTGCGGGGCATCACCGTGGCCCGCAACCACCGCGGCGAAGCGGCGGCCGAAGCGGGGCTGCGGGAGGTCAACGGCCGCTGGTACCAGGCCAGTGTGCGCCTCAACCGCCTCTTCAGCGGCATCTTCCCGCTGCTCATCTCCCTGACCGGCCTGGGCACCACGGCGGTCGTGCTGGTCGGCGGCCACAACGTCGCCTCCGGCGACCTCTCGGCCGGTGAGTGGGTCCTCTTCCTGGAGGCCCTCGCCCTGTTCTGGTCGCCGGTCGCCGCCATCGCCTCCTTCTGGCAGCAGCTTCAACAGGGCCTCTCGGCCGGCGAGCGGATCTTCGCCCTGATCGACCGGGAACCCGCCGTCCGCCAGAGCGCACAGCTGCCCCCGCCCCGGCTGCGCGGCGCACTCGAACTGCGCGGTGTCAGCTTCCACTACACCCCCGAGCGGCCCGTGCTCCACGACATCGACCTGACCGTCGCGGCCGGGGAGACCCTCGCGCTGGTGGGCCACACGGGGGCGGGCAAGTCCAGCCTGGTGCGCCTGCTGACCCGCTCGTACGACTTCCAGGAAGGCACCCTGCTCGCCGACGGCCGGGACGTACGGACCTTCGACCTGGCCCAGTACCGGCGCTGCCTCGGCGTGGTCACCCAGACGCCCTTCCTCTTCTCCGGCACCGTCGCGGACAACATCGCGCTGGGCCGGCCCGGCGCGGACCGCGCGGCGGTCGAGGCCGCGGCCCACGCGGTGGCCTCCGGCGCCTGGCTGCGGCAGCTGCCCGAGGGCCTGGACACGCCCACCGACGAGGGCGGCCGCAACCTGTCCACCGGGCAGCGCCAGATCGTCGCGTTGGCCCGGGTCTTCCTCCAGGACGCCCCGATCTTCATCCTCGACGAGGCCACCGCCAGCGTCGACCCGCTCACCGAAGCCCAGATCCAGGAGGGGCTCGACGCGCTCGCGGCAGGGCGCACCACGATCGTGGTGGCGCACCGGCTGCCCACCGTCCGCAAGGCCGACCGCATCGTGGTCGTCGACGACGGACGCCTCGTCGAGCAGGGCGACCACGCCACCCTGATGCGGCGAGGCGGCGCCTACAGCCGCCTGTACCGGCAGTACTTCCACCACCAGCACCCCGACCACGACCCCGCCGACGAACCGTCCGGCACCGAGCGGGCAGCGGTCGGCGCGGGCGTGCACCCAGCGGAGGCCAGCGATGCCGTCGACCACTGACTCCCCCGCCACCCTGTGGGACCTCGTCGAACACGCCGCCCGCCTCTCCCCGGGCGCCACCGCCGTACGCCACGGGGTACGGGCGCTGACCTTCCGCGAACTCGCCGACCGGGTCCAGGCCGCGGCGGAGCGCCTGCGCACCCGTCTCCCGCCCGGGGACGCCACCGTGGGGCTGCTCTTCGAGAACACCCTGGAGGGCGCCGTCGCCTTCCTGGCGGCGCTGCGCGCGGGCGTCCCCCTCACCCCCCTGGAACCCGACAGCGCCGAGTCCCATCTCCTCGGCGTCCACGGCGACCTGGGCCCGCTGCACCTCATCGGCCGGCAGACGAGGCTGCGCACTCTGTGCCCTCCCGGCACCGGCTCACCCGAGGGGTGGCGGGGCGGTGTCCTCGTCGACGTACACGAGCTGACCGCCCGCCCCGGCGCGCAGACCGGACCGGCACCAGCACCGCTGCCCGCTCCACCGGCAGAGGCCCTCTACCACTACACCTCCGGCTCCACCGGCGAGCCCAGGGCCGCGGTCCACTCCCAGCAGGACCTGGTCCGCGGCGGCGAGATCTACGTCCACACCTACGGCATCACCCCCGCCGACCGGATTCTCGCCGCCGTGCCCCTGCTGCACTCCTTCGGCATGGTCGCCGCGCTCACCGCCGCGCTGCACGCCCGCGCGGAGCTCGTGCTGCTCGGCCGGTTCGCACCCGCCGACATGCTCCGGACCGCGCGTCAGCACGCCTGCACCATCGTGGTGGGCACGCCGCTCGCCTATGACCTCGCGGCCCGCTCGGCGGCCTCGGGGCGCGAGACGTCCCGGCTGAGCGACACCGTACGGCTGTGTCTGTCGTCCGGGGCGGCCCTGCCCCCGGCGGTCGCGGACCGCTTCGCCGAGCACTGCGGCCCGGCTGTCCAGCAGGTCTACGGGAGCACCGAGGCCGGTGTCGTCGCCGCGCAGCTCCCCCAGCCGGACGGTGCGGCGGACGCCGGGGTGGGCAGGCCGGTGCGCGGGGTGCGGATACGCCTGGTGGACGAGGAGGACCGACCGGTGCCACCGGGCGGCACGGGCGCCCTGCTGGTGCGCACCCCCGCCATGTTCACCCGCTACCTGGGTCCCCCGGAGCCGTCCGAGCGGGCCTTCCGCGACGGCTGGTACGTCACCGGCGACATGGCGCGCCTCGACGGTGAGGGCCGACTGCACCTGGTGGGCCGCAAGGACTCGTTCATCAACGTAGGCGGAAAGAAGGTCAACCCGCTGGAGGTCGAGGCGGTCCTGCTGGCCCACCCGGCCGTCGCCGAGGCCGTGGTCTGGGGCGAACTCGTGGAGGAACAGACCAGCGAGCGCGTACGGGCCGCCGTCGTGCCGCGCTCCCCGCTGAGCGGGGCCGAGCTCGCCGCGCACTGCCGTGACCGGCTCCTGGCCCATCAGGTGCCCGCGCGGATCGAGTTCGTGGCGTCGCTGCCCAAGACCTCGCTGGGCAAGGTCCGCCGCGCGGCGGTCGCCGGGACCGCCGCCGCGGGGCACAGGGAGGGCCCGGCCTGACCCCTTCAGGACTCCTCGGCCGGCATCTTGTGCGCGAGGAGCAGGACTTCCTGGAACTGCCGCTGGTCGGTGGGCCTCGGCTCGACCACCGTACGGGAAGAAACCACCAGCCCGTGCTCGCGCAAGAGCTCGGCGAGGTGGTCGGGGGACCAGCGGTAGGCCGTCACGACCTTGTGGTCGTAGGACTGGGTCTCGATGTGGGGGCCGTCCGTGGCCGGGAACTCGATCAGCAGGTGCCCGCCGGGGGCCAGGACCCGGGCGATCTCGGCCAGGACGGCGGGCAGGTCCCGTGGCGGGGTGTGGATGAGGGACCACCGCGAGAGCACCCCGCCCAGCTCGCCGTCCGCGAGGTCCAGTGCGGCCATCGAGCCGACCTCGAAGCGCAGTCCGGGGCTGGCCTCACGGGCGAGTTCGACCATGACGGGCGAGGCGTCGACGCCGAAGGCGTTCAGGCCCAGGCCGACGAGGTGAGCCGTGAGGTAGCCCGGTCCGCAGCCGAGATCCGCGACGTCGCCGCCGCCGTCCGCCCGCACCCGCTCCGCGAAGACACCCAGGAGGGCGCGCTCCAGGGGGCGGTCGTGCAGCGGGTCGTGGAACTGCTCGGCGTAGACGGGGGCGATGGCGTCGTAGGCCTCGCGAGTGGCGTGCAGGGTGTCGAGTTCGGTCACGGGGAGACCGTAGCGGGGGCGGGGAGCCGCTGTTCATCGCGGTCCCCCAACCCCCTTTCGTTCAGGCTGACATGGGCGATCGGTGCCCGCGGACTGGCGTCAGCGGGCCCCGCTCGCCATCCGGGCTAGCCCCGGGTTCGCATGGTCGTGTGGATCCACTGCGCGTACGCGGGGGCGCTGGTGTAGAGGCCGGGGCCCTGCGAGCACGGCACGTCCGGGGCGCCGGGCCCCGAGGTGACGCCGATCAGCTCCCAGCGGCCGTCCCGGCCCTTGCGGATCTGCGGTCCGCCGGAGTCCCCGAAGCACGCCATGGCGTGGGGCACGGTGGAGATCGTGCACAGCCGGGTCCGGTCCGCGTAGCCGGGCGCGCACTCGGACTCGGCGCCCCGGCGGGTGTTCAGCTGCTGGAGCCGGTCCGGGAACGCGAACTCGGTGTCGACCGTGGTACCGAAGCCCAGCAGCCGGGTCGGCGTGCCGGGCCGGCCGGCCTGCTCGGCGATCCTGATGGGCTTCTGGGTGACCGGGCGGTCCAGGCGTATCAGCGCGATGTCGTCCTTGTTGGCCGCCTTGTTGTCGCCGTTGACATAGCCGGGGTGGACGAACGTCCGGTCGATCTTGCGGACGGTGCCGCCGGACTTGCGGTGGTCGCTGCCGATGCGCACGGTGCCGTCCAGCTTGAGGCCTTCGCCCTGGACGCAGTGGGCGGCCGTCAGCACCCACTGCTTGTCGATCAGCGACGCCCCGCAGTTGGCGTCGAGCACTCCCTGGTCCGGGGCCGACTCGGGGACGACCGCCATGAAGGGGTAGCTCTCGGTGGAGTCGGACCCGTTGACGATGGCTCCGGCGCTGCCGGACAGGACGGTGGCGCAGGCAGCGGCGGCGAGAACGCCGACGGCGGCGGTACGGGCGGTACGGGCGGTACGGTGGCGCAACGGCTTGAGGCTGAACACAGAGGCTTCCCTTTTTGCTCGGTGAATCCGTATGTATGCAGCCTCGTCGCCCGAGGCCTGCCGGACCATCCGGGCACCAGGTGGCCGATGGTAGGGCCAGCCCCCCTCTTCACCTGGGAAACCCATCGGGGAGACCGGTCACGTACCCGCTCTCAGGTCAGGCCCGCCTCGATGGCGCGGCGGACGGCATCGGCGCGGTCGCGGATCCCCGCCTTGGCGAACAGGTTGTTGATGTGGGTCTTGACGGTGGCCTCGCTGATGAAGAGCTTCTCGGCGATGCCCCGGTTGGGCAGGCCCTGGCCGATCAGCGCGAGCACCTCGCGCTCGCGGGGAGTGAGGTCCCCGGGCAGGGCTCGTCCCACCGCCGCCGCCCCGGTCCGTACGGTGGCGAGCAGCCGGTCCTGGACCTCGCGGTCGAGCACCGACTGACCGGCGGCGGCGGCCCGGATCGCCCGGGTGATGTCCTGGCGTCCCGCGTTCTTCGTCAAGTACCCCCGGGCGCCCGCGCCCAGGGCGCCCAGGATCGAGTCGTCGTCGGCGAAGGTGGTCAGCACCACCACCGCCACCCCCGGATACTCCTCGCTCAGCCGACGGGTCGCCTCGATCCCGTCCATGACGGGCATTCTCAGGTCCATCAGCACGACGTCCACCGGCCCGGCGGCGACCGCCGTCAACACCTCGGCGCCGTCGGCGGCGGCCGCCACGACGTCGATGTCCTCGGCCAGCCCGAGCACCGCGGCGAGCGGTTCCCGTACGGCTGCCTGGTCGTCGGCGACGACCACCCTCAACCGCTGCTGCTTCTCCGTCGGTTCACTCATCCCGGAATCACCGCCTCCACCTGCCAGCCGCCCCGGTCCGGTCCCTCGGTGACCGGGCCCGCGGTCACCGTGCCGCCCAGCAGGGCGACGCGTTCACGCATGCCGATCAGCCCCATCCCGCTGCCGGCTCCCGCCGTCGCCTCGCGGGTCGCGGGGCGGTTGCGGATCCTCAGTGTGGTCGACGAGGCCGTGAACGCCAGCTCCACGCCGACCTCTCCCCCAGGGGCGTGCCGGGCGGCGTTGGTCAGCGCCTCCTGGGCGATCCGCAGCAGGTTCTGGGTGACCGGGGACGGCACCTCGCGGACGGCCCCCGTGACCGTGAGCGCGTCGCGGTGGCCGGACGACTCGAGCATCGCGGTCAGGCTCTCCAGCAGCGGCAGCGCGTCCTCGCGCAGCGCGTGCACGGTCCACTGCGCCTGCTTCAGGCTCTCCTTGACCAGGCCGTGCGCCTTGTTGTTGGCCTCCCGGACCTTCTCCAGGTCGCCGGTGTCGAGCAGCGCGTCGGCCAGTTCCAACTGCATGTTGATCCCGGCCAGCGAGTGCGCCAGGACGTCGTGCACGTCGCGGGCGATCCGGCCGCGCTCGGTCAGCACCGCCGTGCGGGCCTCGGCCCGGGCGGCGCGTTCGGCCGACTCGGCCGCCGCGATCACCGCCTCCACGGCCCGGCGCTGACCGCGGTTGATGATGCCGATCAGGACCGGGGTACCGGCGGCGAGACCGAGTGCCCAGGGCAGCAGATGGTGTCCGGGTCCGAGCCGCAGATAGAGGACCCCGCCGCAGAGCAGACTGCACAGTCCGGCGAGCACCAGAGCCGGTCTGGTGTCGAGCCGGTATCCGATGTGCCCGGCCAGGAAGTAGGCGAAGAGATAGCTCGTACCACTGCTGCTCGCGCCGATCAAGCCGGCCGCCGCGACGATGCCGAGGGTCAGCCAGAGGAGGGTGAGACGCGGGGACACGGCGTTCTCGGGCAGGGCCCGGGCCAGCAGTGCCAGCGAGCTCACCACGAAGAGGGCGGTGACGGCCGGCCCCCGGCCGCTGAAGCCCATGGGCCTGATGGTCAGGGCACCGACGACAACGACCGCCAGGGTGAGCACCCACCGCACCCGGGGGTCCTGCCCCGGAACCCGCCGCGGGGCCGCCCCGGGCACCCCGGCCTTCCCGGGGGACGGGGTCCCCTCGGGGGGCGGGGCGCTCTCGGTCGCGGACACGGGCCGAACATACTGCACGGTCAGGCCGTACGGTCGAGGACGGGCGCGGGGCTCGCGGTGACCGCCCGGGCCCGGCTGCGTATGAAGATCGTGGCCAGTCGCGTGACCACCTCGGTGAGCGCCATCAGGACGAACGCCGCCACCCAGGCCTGGTCGCCGGTGATGTGGTGCGCGAGGCTGAACCGGGCGACGTCGTCGGCGCCGCCGCCGTGCTCGACCCACAGCTGGAAGGCCATCCGCGCACCCATGCCGACCACCCACAGGACCGCCGAGACCGCGCCCGCCTTGATCAGGACGTGGCCGTCGAGCTTCCGGATCCGGGTGTAGACGCCTCCGGCGATCCCGAGCGCGGCTCCCACGCCCATCAGGGCCGCGATCAGCACCAGGTCGTTGCCCTCGGTGGGGATGGTGTCCAGGTAGGAGTAGGCCACGAAGGAGACGATCCCCAGCGGGATCGCGAAGGACCTGAGGTCGAGCCGGCCTTCCCGCAGCTGCCGGAAGACGACCAGGAGAAGGGCGATGTCGGTGATCCACTCGGTGGTTGTCATGCCTTCAAGGCTGCTGTGAGAAGGCGCTCAGCACCTGGACCCATGGGTGGAGCTATGGGTGGAGTTCACGGCCGCCCCTCCTCCACCCCTCGCCCGGCGCCCGGCCGCCCCACCGCCCGGTCGCCCCCTCGCCCGGCCGCCCGGTCGCCCGGTCACCCGCCGGCTCAGCGTGCCGTCGCCACCCGCTGGCGCGCGTACCCGATCACCGCCAGGGCAAGTGCCAGGCCGCCGGTGAAGTACACCTGGACGCGCGTCCCGGAGTCGACGGCCATCAGGACCAGCACGCCGACCACACCGGCGAGGGCCACCCAGGTCAGATACGGGAAGAGCCACATCCGGACCGTGAGCTTCTCGGGCGCCTCGCGCTCCAGACGGCGGCGCAGCACCAGCTGGGAGACGGCAATGAAGCCCCAGACGATCAGCACGACCCCGCCGACCATGTTGAGCAGCCACGCGAAGACGGTGGTGGGCCACCAGTAGGACAGGAGCACCGCGAAGAAGCCGAACGCGCAGGAGGCGAGGACCGCGTGGCGCGGGACCCGGCCGGAGACCCTGCCGAGGAAGGCGGGCCCCTGACCGCGTGCGACCAGCGAGTAGGCCATGCGCGAGGAGCCGTAGATGTTGGCGTTCATCGCGGACAGCAGCGCGACGAGGATGACGGCCTCCATGATCCGCGCGCCGCCGGGGACACCGAGCCGGTCCAGGACGGCGGCGTACGGGCCGGCCTCGGTGACGGCGGGGTCGTGCCACGGGATCAGGGTGACGATCATCAGCATCGAGCCCACGTAGACGATGCCGATTCGCCACATCGTCGTCTTCACGGCCCGGGCCACACCGCGCACCGGGTCGTCGGACTCGGCGGCCGCGATGGTCACGGTCTCCAGCCCGCCGTAGGCGACGACCGAGGCGAGCAGTCCGACGAGCAGTCCGCTGACCCCGGTGGGCAGGAATCCGCCGTCGTGGACGAGGTGCGCGGTGCCGGGAGAAGCGGTGCCGGGCAGCAGCCCCAGGACCGCCAGGGCGCACAGGACCAGGAACAGCGCGATTGCGCCGATCTTGAGGGCGGCGAACCAGAACTCGAACTCGCCGAAGTTCGACACGGCGGCCAGGTTGGCCCCGCAGAAGAGCGCCATGAAGGCCAGCACCCACAGCCAGGACGGGGTGCCGGGGAACCAGCCCTGCATGATGTGGGCGGCGCCGATCGCCTCGATCCCGACGCCCACGACCAGCAGGGTCCAGAACATCCACCCGGCGGTGAACCCGGCCCATGGGCCGATCGCCCGGTCGGCGTGCACGGAGAACGAGCCGGAGGCCGGATCGGCCGCGGACATCTCGCCGAGCATGCGCATCACACACATCACCAGTACGCCGGACAGCGCGTAGGCCAGCACGATCGACGGCCCGGCGGCGGCGATCCCGGCGCCCGACCCCACGAAGAGACCGGCCCCGATGACACCCCCGAGGGCGATCATCGAAAGGTGCCGCTGCTTGAGGCCGTTTGAGAGCGGCGCGCCCTGCTCGCGCTCGGGCGCGTCCTGTCGCTGCTCGTGTTCGTCCTGCTGCGGGGAGGGGGAAGGGAGGGTCCGGCTCATACGGGAAATGTCCAATTGCTGAGATCGAAGTACGCCCGATTGTGAGACGAATAGGCGATCTTGCGTCTGGTCTGTCCGTTATCCGGAAGTTTCCCTCACTGTGGGTGATCAGGTCGGCACCTGGCTTCACGCAAGGGGCCGCGGCTCCGTCGGCGGAGACCGGGGCGCGAGCGGCCGCCGTCGCGCGGGAGCGTGCGCCGTGCGGGCGGCCGACCGGGGGATGTTGGGGCGGGTGGGACGGCGGTCCGGGCCGGCAGGGCGAGGGGCGTGCTCTGCTGGCGTGAGCACCCCACCCGACGGCCGACGCCCCATGGACAGGGTGACCGGTCGACAGGACGAGGAGAAACCATGGCCCACCCTTCCCGGCCCGCCCGTCGCACGCTCCGTACCGCCTACGCCGTCCTCGCCGCCGGCCTGGCCCTGGCACTGCCGGCCGCGACCCCGGCCGTCGCCGTCTCGCCGCCGCTGTCCCATCCCCGGGTCCTGCGCCACCTCGACCTGGCCCAGAAGCAGCAGCCCGAGAACATCGCCCTGGAGCCGGACGGCTCGGCCGACGTCACCCTGTCCTTCGCCCGCCGGATCGCCCGGATCGACCGCAAGGGCCGCCTCACCACCCTCGCCACCCTGCCCGCCCCGGCCCACGCCGAGACTCCGCTCATCGGCGCGGCCCTCGTCACCGGCATCGCCCGCGCCCACGACGGCACGCTCTACTTCGGCTACGCCACCGGCACCGAGCGCCTGCACGGCATCTGGCGGCTGCGCCCCGGCGGCAGGCCCGAGCGGATCGCCGCCCTCCCCGTGACCGGCTTCCCCAACGGCCTCGACCTCGACGAGGGCGCACACTGCCTCTACGTCGCCGACTCGGCGCTCGGCGTGGTCCACGTCGTCCCGACGAAGGGCGGCCCCGCCACGACCTGGTCCGACGACGACCTGCTGAAGCCCACCACCGCGTTCGGCGCCAACGGCCTCAAGGTGCACCGCCACGCCGTCTGGGTGAGCAACACCGACACCGGCCGGCTGCTGCGCATCCCCATCCGCCGCGGCGGCGAGGCCGGAGCGGCCGAGGTCCGCGCGGGCGACCTCCCGGGCATCGACGACTTCGCCTTCACCGGGCACGACGACCACGCGATCGCCACCCTCAACCTCGCCAACGAGGCCGCCTACATCTCGGGCGACGGCACCCACCACACCGTCCTCACCCGTGGCGACGGCCTGTCCAACCCGACTTCGGTGGCCGTACGCGGCAAGACCGTCTACGTCACCAGCGCCGCCTACTTCACCGCGGCCGATCCCAACCTGCTCCTCGCCGAGCTGCACCACTGACCGCGCTCCCCCACCGGCTGGTGCGCGCCCCCGCGGAGCCGCCGCGCGGGGGCGCACTCCGAGACAGCGGCCCACCGGTTCCCAGCGCGTCGGCAGCGCGTCGGCAGCGCGTCGGGCGGCATTCACCCTGACGCCTCGTCACGTTCGTTCGGAGCCTTCAGCTTGGCCACAGTCACACGCCCTGCCGGCCAGGAGGCCCGATGTCATCCCACGCGCACACCCAGCGCACCGTACGCCGTTCCGTCGCCGTGGGCGTGCCCCTCGCGCTGCTCGCGGCGCTCACCGTCGCCGGGACGGCCACGGGCGCACCCGGCGCCGAAGGCCGGGACGCGCGTGTCGTGGGAAGCGCCACGCTCGGGGACATCCCGCTCGGCCCGTTCAGCAACGCGCTGCTGCCAGGCTCGGTCGCGGACGACCGCGGCATCGACCTCGGCGGGATCGGCAGCGACCTCTACCCCGCCGGGCGCGAGGGCGAGTTCTGGACGGTGACCGACCGAGGTCCCAACGGCCAGATCAAGGTGGACGGCGCCAAGCGCCGCACCTTCCCGACGCCCGGTTTCGACCCGGCGATCGTCAAGATCCGGGTGTCCGGCCACCATGTGCGGGTCCTCAAGGCGATCGCGGTCACCACGCGCTCCGGCAAGCCCGTCACCGGCCTGCCCAACCAGCCCTCGCGCGACGAGGCGCCGTACACGTACGACGCGAGGACCCCGCTCCCGTACGACCCGAACGGCCTGGACACCGAGGGGATCGTCCGCGCGGCGGACGGCACCTTCTGGCTCGTCGACGAGTACGGTCCGTCGCTCGTGCACGTCTCCGCGCGCGGACAGGTGCTCACGCGGTACGTCCCCCGAGGGCTGGCCCTCAAGGGCGCCGACTACCCCGTCGTCGAGTCGCTGCCCGCCATCCTGCTCAAGCGCAAGACCAACCGGGGCTTCGAGGGGCTGGCCCAACTCCCGGGCGGCGACCTGGTCCTCGCCGTGCAGAGCCCGCTGTCCGTGCCGGACGCGGCGGCGGGGAACAGCTCCCGCAACACGCGCCTGCTGCGCTTCTCCCCCAAGAAGCGCGCCGTGACGGCCGAGTACGCCTACCGCTTCGACCCGGTGGACGTCGTCGACCCGGGTCAGCACGACACCTCCGAACTCAAGATCTCCTCCCTGGTGGCCGTCGGCGGCAACAAGCTGCTGGTGCAGGAGCGCACCGACAGGACCTCTCGTGTGCACCGGGTGACGCTCCCGGTCGGCCCCGGCTTCCTGGACAGCCGCTGGGACGACCCGACGGCTTCCCCGTCGTACGAGCAGCTGGACGACCCCACCGCCGCAGGAGCCCCCGTACTGCGCAAGACCCTGGTGGCCGACTTCGGCAAGGTCCCGGGCGTGCCCGGCAAGATCGAGGGCATCGCACAGACCGGCCCGGACACCCTCGCGCTCATCAACGACAACGACTTCGGGATGACCGACGGCTCAGCGGCCTTCGACCCGAACGGCCGACTGGTGGACAGCGGCGTCGAGACGACCGTGACGTACGTACGCCTGCCGAGGCCTCTGCGGGGCTGAAGGAGGGCGTCGGATCGCCGCAGCCGGCCCGGCTCCGTTTGACCTTGACACCGTGACAAGGCCTTCACTGCTCACCAAGGAGGTGGTCCGATGACGATCACAGAGCAGGACGGCACGGAGGCGATGCGGGTGCTTCAGGGGCTGGAGGACGACCGCTCGTCCGTACGGCTGCGGGCCGCCCTCACGGTCGGTACGACGCCCGACCCCCGCTTCGTCGACAAGCTCGTCGAGCGCTGCGCGGTCGAGCCCGAGTTCTTCGTCCGCGACATGCTCACCTGGGCGCTCACCCGCCACCCGGTGTCCATGACGCTCCCCGGGCTGCTCGGCGCGGTCCGTTCCGAGCACGCGCAGGCGCGGAGCCAGGCGCTGCACACGCTGTCCAAGATCGGGGACCGGCGGGCGTGGCCGTCGATCACACGGGCGCTGCTGACCGACCCCGACGACGAGGTGGCGCGGGCCGCCTGGCGGACCGCCGTGCTCCTCGTACCGGAGGGCGAGGAGCCCTCGCTGGCCGAGGCGTTGGCCACGCAGTTCGGGCGCGGCGGGCGCGAGACGCAGCTGAGTCTCAGCCGGGCGCTGGTCGAGCTGGGTGAAGTGGCCGTGCCTGCTCTGCGGACGGCGACGGCGAGCCCCGACCCGCACGTACGGGCGCACGCGCTCGCCACCGAGCGGCTGCTGCGCGACCCGGACACCGGGTTCGCGTTCGCGATCGAGGAGGCGAAGCGGGTCGTGGCTCTCGGCGGGGAACGCCAGGAGGGATGATGAGGTGTGTTGATCGGTGAGGTGGCGCGACGGTCCGGGGTCAGTGCCCGCATGCTGCGGCATTACGAGTCGCTCGACCTGGTGCGGCCTTCGGGGCGTACGGGCTCCGGCTACCGGGAGTACTGCGGCGAGGACATCCGGCGGATCTTCCAGATCGAGAGCCTGCGGTCGCTGGGGCTGTCGCTGCGGGAGATCGGGCGCGCACTCGACGACCCCGGCTCCACGCCCTCGGCGCTCGTCGGCGACCTCATCCGTCAGACACGCGAACGCATCGCGGCCGAGACCGAGTTGCTCACGCGGCTGCGCCGGATCGACGCGTCGGAGCCCGGCGGCTGGGAGGACGTCCTCCAGGTCGTCGCGCTCCTTCAGGCACTGGGGTCGAAGAGCGCCGACACGCGGCAGCGGGCGGCCCTCTCCTCCGTAGACGAAGGCGCGGTTCCGGTGGAGGCCCTGGTCGAGGCGGTATTGAACGAGTCGGACCCGAACGTCGCCGGAGCCCTTCGATGGGCGCTGGCGCGATCGGGCGACGGCGGCCCGGCCCTGCTGGCGCGGGGCCTCGGCTCACCGGTGGCCGCGGTGCGCGAACGCGCCGTCCGCTCCCTGGCCGAGCTGCCCGGTGACGACGCCACCGAGCACCTGCGGTACGCCCTCGCGAGCCCCGACGCCGTGGTCCGCGCGCAGGCCGCGTCGGCGCTCGGGACGCGTGGGGTCACCGAGGCGATCCCGACGCTCGTCGACATGGTCGTGGACGGCCGCAACGACACCGACGCGGCCGACGCGCTGAGCATGCTGGCGTGCGACCCCACCACGACGGACCGGATCGCGACCCGCCTCGTCGACCGCCTCGCCGACGCCACCACGCCGGAGCCCGCACGCGGCCGGCTGACCCAGGCGCTGGCGGGCATCCCGGGAGCGAGGGCGACACGCGCCCTCGTGGAGCTGTCGCGGGACGAGGACCGCGCCGTCGCGCTGACGGCCGCGTACGTCCTACGGCTGCGCGGGGAGGAGTGACGGAGGTGACGGGGTCGGCGGCGCGGGCCGTGGAACACACCGGGCCCGGGCCCCTCACCGGTCACGGCCCCGCGTGTTACCGCCGCGCGGGCGCCTTCGCCTTCCCCCGATGCCTGATGTTGACGACCGACGCCTTCGCCAGCGCCACCGGGCTCAGGAACCGCGACGGGCTGATCAGGCGGGAGGCGAACAGATGCATGTGCCGCGCCACCGACGCGTCCCGCGCCGCCGCCGAGAAGATCAGCCGCTCCACGGGGTTGAACGGGCGGCCCTTGGCGTAGTCGACCGCCAGGAAGTGCTGACCGCGCAGTTGGCGCCGGTGTCTGCGGGCGTAGGCCGCCAGCGACCGGTCGAGGTCGCCCCGGCCGGTCACGGCCGCACCGGCCGCCTCGGCCAGCCAGTGCGCGGACAGCAGGGCCCACCCGCACCCCACTCCCCACAGCGGGTCGCCGGTCAGGGCGGCGTCGCCGATCAACGCGAGGCCGGGCGCGGTCGGCTCCCGGCTGATCAGCGGGTAGTTGACCGTGCCGGTGATCTTCGAGACGCGCTCGGCGGAGTCGACCGCCGGCGCCTCGGGCAGGGCGCGGACGAAGTCGAGGAAACTGCCCTCCAGGTCCTCCCGGAAGGCGGGCAGCCGCTTCTTGTCCGGGAGCACCGCGAGGACCGTGATCCCGTCGTCGTTCGGGAACGCGTACGCCATGTCGGGGTCCAGGAACCAGACCTGGCCGATCCCCTCGTGCACGGGGAGGCCGCGGAAGTGGGCGAGATAGCCGAACCGCGCGTTCTCGTGCTGCCGGGCGGGCACCTCGGCGAACTTCGCCACGGCCGAGTCCTTCCCGTCGGCCCCGACCACCAGCCGCGCCCGGAGCTCCCGCTCCCCCTGCGGCGTCGACGCACGCACGCCGACGGTTCGCCCGGCTTCTCGCACCACCGCGGTCACCTGGTGCCCGAGGAGCAGATCGACGCCGGGGGTCTGCGCCGCCCGGGACCGGATGAGCGGATCGAGGGTGCTGCGCCGGACGTTGTACGCGTACGGCAGCTCGGGACCGCTCGGCGCGGCCTTCGGCTCGATCCATCCCCAGCGGGTGTACCAGCGGGCCGAGTTGCGCGGAGCCCCCGCCTTCTCCAGCGCGGGCACGAGACCGAGCTCGTCCAGCACCGGGTACGCGTTGGCCGTGATGGAGTGGGTGCACAGCACCTTGTACGCCTCGGGGTCCGAGCGGCGCTCCAGCAGTGCGACGCGGGCCCCGCGCCGGGCGAGCAGGATCGCCGCGGCGCAGCCGGCGAGGCCGGCTCCGCTGATGACGACGTCGTAGCCGTCTCCCGCGCTCTCAGATGTGGTCATGCGCTGATCCGCCCCCTCGGAGTGTGGTGCCCGTACGTAGCAGTCGTGCGGTGCCACTCCAGTCAGGTGCATGATCAAATGTCAAGGGGTGTGGGCGGGTTGGCGTGGCGCGCGGCCCCGGCTTCCTGTACCGGGGCCTGCCGCACCTGCCCGGCAGCCGTACACGCGCCGCTTCCCCGTCGGGGTGGGCAGCTCCTCCCCCGTAGGAGCCGCCCACCCGGTCTGTGGGCTCAGGTGTTGTAGACGGAGCTGATCCGGTCGTTCCAGCCCTGGTACATGACTCCCTCGGAGTACCAGGCGTTGGTGTTGCCCGGGTACCAGTAGCCCTGGCCCCCGGTGTGCTCGGCGAGGTGCGCTCCGCAGCTGCCCGTGCGGTACGACGACGCCTCGTCGTTGAAGCCGAAGTCGGTCAGGTTCTGCCAGTAGCCCCGGTCGTAGAAGGACAGGGTGCGGCCGTTGACGGAGCCGTTGTAGTTGAACTCACCGTGCTCGTACAGACGCAGTGGCGTGGAACATGAGGCGAGGGCCATGGTCCGGCTCTGGAGCCGCGCCAGCTTCGTGGCGGCCTGCTCCTGCTCCTTCTGCGTGCGGTAGCACTCGACCACGCCCTGGGTCCGCCAGACCGTGCACGCCTTCGCGGCGCCCCAGTCCTTGGAGAGGTCGATCGTCCTGCCTTCGAACCGTGCCACTGTCCCGGCCGCCTTCGCCGCCGGCGCGCTGTCGGCCTGGGCGAGCGGTGCGGTCGCGAGGGCCGCGCCCCCGATCAACGCGACCCCGCCGAGCAGGGCCGCGGCCTTCGTGCCGGTTCTCCGCATGGTGCACGCTCCCTTGATGGGTGGGTGGAGGGGCTGAGCAGCGGTGGATTCCCGTGGTGGATTCCCGTTGATGCTCATGCCATCGTTCGGTTCGTTACCGTGCACGGTCGGCCTGTGGTGAATCTGGGGGAAACCTTGAACCGGCTGGTGGAGTTCGGTCTGCTCGGCAGCGTCGAGGCCCATGTGGACGGTCGGCCGGTGGACCTCGGCCACGCACGGCAGCGGTGCGTGCTGGCGGCCCTCCTCGTGGACGTCGACCGTGTCGTGCCGGCCGACCGGCTCGTCGAGCGCGTGTGGACGGACCCGGCCTCCCTCCGACGCGCCCGCGACACGCTGTACGGCTACGTCTCCCGGCTGCGGCGTGCTCTGGCGGACGTGGAAGGTGTGGACATCACCCGTCGTTCCGGCGGCTATGTCCTCGGGGTCGGGCGGGCGGTGGTGGATCTGCACCGGTTCCGCGACCTCGTGGGCAGGGCCCGGGCGGCCGACCGCGACGACCGGACGGCCGACCTGTTCGACCGGGCGCTGGCCCTGTGGCGCGGGGACGCCCTGTCCGGCCTCGACACACCGTGGACCAACGAACTCCGCGACACCCTGGACCACGAGCGCTTCGCCGCCGAGCTGGACCGCGTCGACGCCCGGCTCGGGTGCGGCCGCCACGCCGAGCTGTCGGGTGAACTGGCCCGGCTCGCCCAGGCACACCCGCTGGACGAGAGACTGGCCGGGCAGCTCATGCTCGCCCTGTACCGGTGCGGCCGGCCGGCCGACGCCCTGCACCACTACCGGCAGCTCACTCAGCGGCTGTGCGAGGAGCTCGGCTGCGACCCGGGTCCACGGCTGCGGGAGCTGCACCAGCGCATCCTCACCACCGACCCCGCGCTCGACCTCCCGGTCGCCGCCGAACCCGCTGTCGTGCTCCGCGCCGCCCCGGCCCGGCGGCTCGTCGGGCGCACGGCGGAACTCGCGCTCGCCCAGCGCGCGATCGACGCGGCCGTGGCCGGCCGGACGGGTGTGCTGGAGGTCGTGGGCGAGCCCGGCATCGGGAAGACCCGCCTGCTCGACGAGGTGGGCGAGCGGGCCCGCCGACGCGGCCTGACGGTCCTGGCCGGACGTTGCGCGGAGCTCGACCAGGCTCCGTACGGCGTGCTCGTCGACGCGCTGGACCCACACCTGGCCGCCCCGGTCGACTTACCGGACCCCTCGCTCGATCTGCTCGGCACGGTGTTCCCCACCCTTGCCGAGCGGCGCTCGGGGCCGAAGCCGCTGGAAGCGGAACGGTACTGGTTCCACCGCTCTCTACAGGGCCTGCTGAAGGCGCTCGGCGGCTCCGGCGGACTCGTCCTCGGCCTGGACGACCTGCACTGGTCGGATCCGGCGACGGTGGAGTTCCTCGACCACCTGGTGCGGCACCCGCCCCGCACACCGCTGCTGCTCGTACTCGCCCACCGCCCCCGGCAGTCGCCGCCTCGGCTGGTGGCATCGCTGGCCCGAGCCGAGAAGGCGGGCCACTTCACCAGGGTCGAGCTGGGGCCGCTCTCCCCGGCCGAGAGCGCGGAGCTGTGCGGTGTCGCGGCGCGCGGCTGGGAATTCGGGCAGCTGTACGCGGCCGCCGAGGGCAACCCGTTCTACCTGGAGGCATTGGCCCGCAGCAGCCGCACCTCCTCCGCCCGCCCGGTCAGGTGGACGAGCTGCCGCGGCCGGTGCGGGCCGCGTTGCAGGAGGAGTTGGAGGGGCTGTCACCCGCCGCGCGGGCCACGGCCGGGGCGGCCGCCGTGCTCGGTGACACCTTCGACGTGGAGCTGGCCGCGGCCGTGTCCCGGATCGGCGTACCGCGGACCCTGTCAGCCGTCGACCAGCTCACGGAGCGCGACCTCGTACGGCAGGTGGGCCTCACCCGGCGGTTCCGGTTCCGCCATCCGCTGGTGCGTACGGCGGTGTACGAGGGGCTGGGCGCGGGATGGCGGATCGAGGCTCACGCCCGGGCCGCCGAGGGCCTGGCGGCACGCGGCGCTTCCCTGGCCGCCAGGGCCTCGCACATCCAGCGCTCGGCCCGCCTGGGGGACACGGACGCGGCCCGGCTGCTGGTGCGTGCCGCCCGTCAGATCATGACCGTCGCCCCGGTCACCTCGGCCTCGTGGACGGGCGAGGCGCTGCGGCTGCTCGACGCTCCCGGTCCCGACCGGCCGGAACTCCTCCTCCAGCAGGCCGACGCGCTGAGCCTGGCCGGTCAGCTGCGGGACAGCCGGTCAGTCCTGCGAGAAGCGGCCACGCTGCTGCCCGCCGACGCCTGGGACGCGCGGGCGCGTCTGACCGCCTCGCTCGCCAGGACGGAATGGCTGCTCGGCCGCTACCGGGAGGCGCTCTCGCTCCTGCGGCAGGAGCTGACACACGGAGCAGGGCGAGTGGCGGAGGCCCCAAGGGCGGGCCTGTACCTGGCAGGTGCGGCCGTGGCCCTGCGCTCCTTCGACCTTCCCGCCGCCGTCGACTGGGCCGAACGCGCACGCGTCGCCTCGGACCGGACCACGAACCTGCCGTGCCTGGCCGAGGCGCAGGGCATGCTGGCCCTGGCGCACGTCCAGGCGGGTGACAACGTCGGCGCGGCTCACCACCTCGACCGTGCGCTGAGCGCGCTGGACAGCACGGAGGAGTCGGCCGACTGGCTCAACACCCTGGTCACGATCGGTTGGACGCAGATGTTCCAGGGCCGCTACGACGCCGCCCTGCACCAGATCGACCGTGGCCTGGACGTCTGCCGACGCACCGGCCGCGGCACGCTCCTGGCCGACCTGCTGGAGGCCAGGGCCTACGTGTACCTGTGGCTCGGCCGACTGGACGAGGCTGCGGCCTGCGCCCAGGACGCGCTGGAGGCGGCGGCACTGGTCGGCAGCGACGAGCCCTGTTCGCTGGCCGAGTCCGCGCTCGCCGCTGTCCACCTGTGGCGAGGGGATGCCCCGGGCGCGCTGAGGATCTGCCAGGAGTCCCTGTCCCGTACGAGCACGGACCCGGGCTCGCGCAGAGCGACGGTCACCGGCCTGCTCGGCCAGGCACTGCTGCTCACCGGGGACCCCGAGGGATGTGTGCGCGCCGTCCTCGACGGCGGTGGCGGCCCCGGACTCACCGGGTACGAGGCCCCGTTGCGTCCCCTCTGGTTCGGCGTGCTGACGAGTGCCGAACTGGCGCGGGGCGATAGCGCGGCCGCCGAGCGGTGGGTGCGGTGCGCGGTCGCCGCCGTGGCGCCGGACGGGCCCCCCGCCTGCGCGGGCTTCGCCCTGCTCGCCCGGGCCGAGGTGGAGCTCTTCCAGCAGGGAGGCGGCGCGGCGTCGACAGCCCTACGGGCGGCCGACGTGTTCGCGACGGCCCGTATGCCCCTGTACGAGGTGCGGGCACGCCTGATCGCGGGGAGCGCGCCGGCCGCCTCCCGCTCCCGCCCTGACGCACTCGCCCAGTTGGCCCGGGCGAGAGCGCTGGCAACCGCCGCAGGTGCCGCCACCTTGGCGCAACTGGCCGTCGACGCGTACGGCCGCGTGTGAGGGTGTCGCGCGTACTCGCGGGGCATCTGCGCACCCAGACCGTGCCGACCCCCTCGCGCCGCCGGTCAGGCCGCACGCCCCGAGGTGAGCGCCAGGTCCGCGGTCTCGCTCAGCGTGGGGTAGTCGGTGTAACCGGTCGGCCCGCCCACGTACATCGTGTACTTGTCCCGTACCTCGTTCAGCGGTGCGCCGATCCGCAGACGCTCCACCAGGTCGGGGTTGGCGAGGAAGGCGCGGCCCAGCGCGATGACGTCGGCGCCGGCCGCCAGCAGGCGCTCCCCCGCGGCGCGCCCGCCGTCGGCGGGCAGGGGGGCGGGCCAGCCGAGGTTCGGGTTGGCCAGCAGGGTGCCGGGCCAGTCGGCGCGGATCCGGGCGAAGAGCGGGGTCTGCGGGTCGGCCAACTCCAGGTGCAGATAGGCCAGGTCGAGGTCCGACAGGGCCTTGATGAGCTCCGGGTAGATGTTCTCGGTGTCGCCTTCCTCGATGCCGTTGACCGTGTTGGCCGGGGAGATCCGCAGCCCCGTCCGCTCGGCGCCGATCGCGTCCGCCACGGCCCGGGTCACCTCGACCGCGAAGCGGATGCGGCCCTGGACGGAGCCGCCGTAGGCGTCGCCGCGCCGGTTGGTGTTCTCGGCCATGAACTGGTGCACCAGCATCCCGTTGGCGGCGTGCACCTCCACCCCTTCGAAGCCCGCTTCGAGCGCGTTGCGTGCCGCCTGGGCGAAGTCGGCGACCGTGGCGTGGATGTCGTCGATCGTCATGGCGCGGGGCACCACCGAGGGCCGGCGTCCGGTGGCCGTGTGGATCGTCTCGGGCAGTGCTGTCGCCGACGGGGCGACCGGGACGAGTCCGCTGGTGTCGGGGTGGCCGACCCGGCCCCCGTGCTGGAGCTGGAGGAACATCGCGCCTCCTTCGGCACGTACCGCGTCGGTGACCCGGCGCCATCCGGCGATCTGGGCCGCGGTGTGGATCCCGGGGATGTTGGCGTAGGTCTGTCCGACGGCGTTCGGGGTGGTGCCCTCGGCGATGATGAGTCCGGCCGAGGCGCGCTGGGCGTACTGGGTGGCCATCAGGTCCCCCGGGACGCCGTCGGCGTCGGCCCGGTTCCTGGTCAGCGGTGCCATGACCAGACGGTTGCGGAGGTGGAGCGGGCCGAGGCGGGTGGGGGCGAAGAGACCGGTGTTCGCTGTTGTGTGCGTCATGACCGTACGGTAGAAGTTGACACCGGTGTCAGGTTCAAGTCGGACGGGACGCTGCCGTCCGGGGCAGGGGGAAGCATGCGGGTCGGGGAGCTGGCCGAACGCACGGGCGTCAGCGAACGCTCGTTGCGCTACTACGAGAAGCAGGGCCTGCTGACCGCCGAGCGGACCCCAGGCGGCCACCGCGAGTTCGGCGACTGGGCGGTCGACCGGGTCATCCGTATCCAGGCCCTGTACGCGGCGGGCCTCAACAGCACCAAGATCGCGACCCTGTTGCCCTGTATGCGCGACGCCGACGGCGGCCCCTCCGCGCGGGCCACGGAACGTCTGGTCGCCGAACTCGCCCAGGAGCGGGAGCGGATCGACCGCCTCATCGCCGATCTGCTGCGCTCGCGCGATGTCCTGGACGAGGTGCTGGAGATGGCGGCACAGCCGCGACCGGCTGCGACGGCGCCCGCGTCGGCAGTCTAGGCCCCCCGCCAGGCCCGTCGCTGCCTGGGTGGGACACACCCAGGCAGCGGAGAACCCCTGGCCATAGCCTCTCCCCATGACGAGCAGCGAACTCGGGGAATTCCTGCGGGCCCGGCGCGCACAGCTGGCGCCGGAGGACGTCGGCCTCACCTCCTACCGGCGGCGCCGGGTGGCCGGGCTGCGACGGGAGGAGGTCGCGGTCCTGGCCGGAATGAACAGCGACTACTACGCGCGGCTGGAACAGGGGCGTGAGCGCCACCCCTCCGCGCAGTTGCTGGACGCGCTCTGCCGCGCGCTCAGGCTGGACGCCGAGGCCCGCGAGCACGCACACCGTCTCGCGGGCACCACCCCGGCCGGGCTCGGGGCGCAGCCACGCGAGACGGTCAGCCCGCTGCTGCGGCAGCTCCTCGACACCCAGGCGCACACCCCGGCGTTCGTCGTGAGCCCGCCCCTCGACCTGCTGGCGGCCAACACCCTCGCGGGCGCCCTGTTCTCCCCGTTCCAGGCGGCGGACAACCTGGCCCGGATGACGTTCCTGGACCCGGCCGCGCCCATATTCTTCGCCCGCTGGGAACAGACGGCACAGGCCACGGTCGCCGCCCTGCGCCACGCCACCGGGCTCACCCCGCACTACCCGAGACTCGACGAACTGGTACGCACCCTGTGCGCGGCGAGCCCGCCGTTCAGCGCACTGTGGGCCTCTCACACGGTGTGGGGCAAGACCCACGACGCCAAGGAACTCGTGCACCCCGAGGTGGGCCCGCTGTCCCTGACGTATCAGACCTTCGACGTCCGCGGTGCTCCCGGCCAGCAGCTGGTGATCTACCACGCCGAGCCGGGAAGCCCCGGCGCCCAGGCCCTCACACTGCTCGGCACGCTCGCGGCCACCGCCGCCCGTCAGCCGCCTTCCGCGCTCGCCTGACGGCGGGTCGGCAGCCGGTCCCCCACCGCTGTGGTCGGCCGGGCCGCATGAGGCGGCGTCACCCGTTCGACGGAGCCGGGTGGCTGCCCGGGCGGAGGGTGGCCAAGAGTGGGCCGGGAGTACGCCTGATACGAGATCTCTCCACTGATGAGGAGCGCGTTATGCGCCGATGCGCCACCGTCGCCGCGATCGCCCTGTGCGGGGCCGTCGCCGCGGGAACCGCCGGGCCCGCCTTCGCCGCCGCGTCCCAGCCTGTGCCTGTCGGCGACCGGGCGCCGGTCCAGGACCGCCGGGACGGCGATGCGGCCGGGAAGACCGAGACGGTGGCGTGGATCGCCGAGTGGAGCAAGTTCATCGCGGACCAGAAGAAGACGGTCGAGGGGGACGCCAAGACGGCCCAGGACGACGTCAAGAACGCCATCAAGGAAGCCCAGGCGAGTTTCGCGCAGTTGCAGAAGGAAATGACCGACCTGTTCAAGACGCCGGAGACCACGACGACGGTCCCGTCGCCCGGCTGACCCGGGCCGCCCTCCAGGTGCCGCGCGCTCCAACGCCTGCTGACCCGGCCGTAATTCACTTGACCCGCTCATGGGTCGGGGATGCACTGTGGCCGGGCGCCACGCTTCGTGGTGCCGGACATCACGGAAGGCAGCGGCAGCGATGGAGATCCGTCCCACCAACGACGAGGACTTCGATGCCTTCGTCGCCACCCTCCACGCGCCGTTCGCGCGCTTCCCGGACACCCCGGCCGAGGACGGTGGCGGGGCGTGGTGGTCGGCGCTCGAAATGGACCGCGGCCTGTTCGCCGTGACGGCCGACGGGCAGACCGTCGGCACCACCGGTGCGTACACCTTCGAGCTCACCCTGCCCGGTGACGTACTCGCCCCGGCCGCCGGGGTGACCGCCGTCGGTGTCCTGCCCTCGCACCGACGCCAGGGCGTGCTCAGCGCGATGATGCGGCATCAGCTCACCGAGCTGCGCGGCCGAGGGGAGTTCCTCTCCGTACTGCTGGCCTCCGAGGCCGTGATCTACCGCAGGTTCGGCTACGGCCCGGCGACCTACACCCAGCGGCTGACCGTGCCGCGCCACCAGGCCGCCCTCACCCTGCCCCGGGCGCGTGGAGCGGCCGACGCCCCGGACACCGGCTCGGTCGAGCTGCTGCGGCGCGCGGAGTGCGGCGAGCTCCTGGAGGAGGTGTACGACCGGTACCGCCGCACCCAGCCCGGCGCGCTGTCCCGGCCGCACCGCTGGTGGGCCCTGCGCGCGGGGCAGCCGCCCATCTCCCCGGCGCCGCGTTACGTGGCCGTCCACCGGGACGCCGACGGAGTGCCGGACGGGTACGCCAGCTACTCGCTGACCGAGCCCCACACCCTGACGGTCGACGAGACCATCGCCGCCGACGACGCCGCCTTCACGGCACTGGCCCGGTTCCTCCTCGGCCACGACCTGGTCAAGCAGGTGGTCTTCAAGCACTTCCCGCCCGGCCATCCGCTGCGCTGGCAGCTCATGGACTTCCGCGCCGGCGAGATCACCCAGGACACCGACTGGCTCTGGGTGCGGCTGCTGGACATCCCGCGCGCGTTGAGCGCCCGCGGCTACTTCACGGACGGCGAGCTCGTCCTCGACGTCGAGGACGCGTTCCTCGGCGAGCGCGGCCGCTATCTGCTGAGCGTGCGGGACAGCAAGGCCGAGTGCGTCCCCACGGACCGCGAGCCCGACCTGTCCCTGGACGTGAGCGATCTCGGCTCGGTCTACCTCGGTGGGACCACCCCGAGCACCCTGGTGCGGGCCGGACACATCCGGGCCCACCGGCCGGGCGCGGCCGGCCTCGCCGACGCCCTCTTCCACAGCGACCGCGCCCCGCACTGCCTGCACTGGTTCTGACAGCGCCGGCAGCGAGCCGTCCGCCGCCGCGGCGGACGGCGGTTCGACGACAGACTCTCAGGGACAGACTCTCAGGCGGAGGTGAGCCGTCGGACCAGGGTGACCAGGGCCTCGCGCCGGTCTTCGGGGGCGCCCTGGCCGGCCGGGGCCAGCAGCATGCGGGCGAGCTGGGGCAGGGTGAACCAGGACGCGGTCAGCGCGATCACCGCGTGCATGAGCTCGCCCGCGCCGACCGTGTCGGTCAGTGCGCCGCCGCGCTGGGCGGCGGCGACGGTGGCGATCTTCTCGGCGTAGTGGTCGGTGCGTTCGCACTCGGCCGCCACCCGGTCCTGGCAGAGCAGTCCCTCCCAGGCCAACAGCCGTACGAAGTGCGGGTGCTCACGGTGGTAGTCGAAGATCCGGCCCGCGTAGTCGCCCAGGTCGAGGGCCTGTTCGGCGGTGAGCGGCACGGCCGCGGCGACCTTCTCCAGCTCGGACTCCAGCACCGCGACGAACAGCTTCTCCTTGCTGCCGAAGTACTGGTAGATCCGCTCCTTGTTGATGCCCGCGCGGGTCGCGACCCGGGCGACGCGGGCCCCTTCGGGACCGTGCTCGGCGAACTCCTCGACCGCCGCGTCGAGCAGACGCTGTCTGGTGCGTGCTGTGTCCCAGGCCATGCCGTGACTGTAACCCATTTCCAACCGAAGGGTTGGACATGCGGACCGCAGCCGTGCCAGACTCCAACCCGATGGTTGGAGATCTTTACTCCACCACGTCTGACCAGGAGGTCTCATGTCCGCGCGCCAGCCTGCCGCCGCTCCGTCGATCCACCGCCGCGCCGTGATCACCTGGCTCGCCGTCTATCCGACGATCACCGCCGTCCTGGGCCTGCTCGGCCCGACCACGGCCCATCTGCCGCTGGTGCTGCGGACGCTGATCCTCACGGTGATAGTCGTCCCCATCGCCGCGTACGTCTTCATCCCGCTGCTCATGAAGGCCAACGCCGCACTGGTACGGCGCTGAGAGCCTGCCCGCGGACCCGCGTCGGCCACTTGGAGGGCGGCGCGGCCGGGCCTCGTCCAGCACTCCGGGCGGCTCCTGGAGCTGACCGGACGCGCATCCCTCACCGGGACCCGGCCTCGGGCCGCCGGTCGGGGCCGGTGTGCACATGCGCCCGCAGCCCCTGGAGGCCGAACAGGATGAGGAGTTCGACCGCCCCGCTGTCGGCGCTGCCCAGCCAGTGCGGTACGGACGTGTCGAACTCGGCCGCCTCACCGGCCGGCAGCGTCAGATCGCGCTCGCCGATCACCAGCCGCAGACGACCGTTGAGCACGTACAGCCACTCGTACCCCTCATGGGTCTGCGGGGTCGGCGCGAGGGGCTCCGGCCGGGCGGGGATGATCATCTTGAACGCGTGCACCCCGCCCGGCCGCCGCGACAGGGGCACGAAGGTCATACCGAAGCGTCTGATCGGCTTGAGGTGGATCCGGGGGTCGCCGGTGCGCGCCGCGCCCACCAGGTCGTCCAGCGGAACGTCGTAGATACGGGCCAGTGGCAGCAGCAGCTCCAGCGTCGGCCGGCGCAGGCCGCTCTCCAGCCGGGACAGGGTGCTCTCCGACACGCCGGTCGCCGCCGCCAGGTGGGCCAGGGTGATGCCGCGCTCGCGGCGCAGCGCGCGCAGCCGCGGCCCCACCGCGTCGAGTACCGCGTCGTCCGATGTGGGATCCATGCGGCTCACCTTGCCATTACCGCAAGATCGCGTGCCAGGCCGTGGTGCGCCCGCCAAGACTGAGCGTCCACCGACGCGAGGAGTCTTGATGAACACCACCGACGCGGGCGCGTACTGGGACGGTCTCTACGCCGCCCGGCCGGCAGCAGGCCACCCCCGCCCCAACGCACGCCTGACCGAGACGGTGACCGGGCTGCCGCCCGGCGCCGCGCTGGACCTGGGGTGCGGGGGCGGTGGCGACGCCCTGTGGCTGGCACGCCGGGGCTGGCATGTCACCGCCACCGACATCTCGGCCGTGGCGGTCGAGCGGCTCGCCGACCTCGCCCGCGCACACGGCCTGGGCGACCGTGTCGACGCCGTACGGCACGACCTGCACGAGTCCTTCCCGCCCGGTGTGTTCGACCTGGTCTGCGCCCACTATCTGCACACCCCCTGGAACCTGGACCGGACAGCCGTCCTGCGCTCGGCCGCACACGCGCTGCGCCCCGGCGGACGGCTGCTGGTCGTCGACCACGGCTCGGCCGCGCCCTGGTCCTGGGACCAGGACCCCGACACCCGCTACCCGAGCCCGCAGGAGGTGGCCGCCGGTATCGAACTGGCCCCGCAGACATGGGCGGTCGAGCGTGCCGATGCCCCGCGCCGGATCGCGACCGGCCCGGACGGGCGCACCGCCGAGGTGACCGACCACGTCCTCCTCATCCGCCGCACCGCCTGACGCGGCGCCCCAACTCCCCTACCGGCAAAGGAAGGCGACCTCCGATGCCCAGCGCCACCACCCGCAGCGACACCCCACCACCCCGGACCGGAACCAGCGAGGCCGACGTCCTGCGCGGGTTCCTCGGCTACCTCCGCACCTCTGTCGCCGCGAAGCTCGACGGCGCCCCCGAGCCCCAGGTGCGCACGGCCGCAGTGCCTTCGGGCACCAACCTGCTCGGGCTGCTCAACCATCTGACGTACGTGGAGCGCTCGGTGTTCCTCGGCGACCGGGTCACCGACTGGCAAGCCACGTTCCACGCGGCCCCGACGGACACGGTCGCCGACGTCGTGGCCCGCTACCGCGAGACGGTCGCGCGCGCCGACGCCGTCCTCGACGGCTGTGCCGATCTGGGCGCACACCTGCCCCGCCCACGGCCGGGACACCCTGGCCCGAGCGTCCGCTGGGCCCTGGCGCACATGATCGAGGAGACCGGCCGCCACGCGGGTCACGCGGACATCCTCCGCGAACTGATCGACGGCTCGACGGGCCGCTGAGCCGGTGCCGACGCGGGCAGGCGGGCGATCGGCGCCCTCGCGGAGGGGCGCCGTGCACCCCGGGTCAGTGCGCCGCCGCGGGCTCGGTCTTCTTCCGGGCTCGGTACGCGGCTGCCTTGATCTTGTTGCCGCACGACTCCATGCCGCACCACTGCCGCCGCATACCCCGCGAACGGTCGATATAGGTGCGGGTGCACTCCGGATTGCCGCACTCCTTGAGCAGCGGTACGTCCGGGCCGCTCAACAGCTCGACGGCGAGGCGGGCCACCGTCGACAGGGCCTCTTCCGGTGTCGCCTGCGTCCACCGCCCCGACGGGGTCAGCTGCGGCACCGCGGACGGTCGGCGCGCCGCGTTGTTCAGTACGGTCAGGGCCGCCCCGTCGTAGTCCTTGGCGAGCCGGCGCGCGGTGACCAGCTCGTACATCGCTTCCCGTACGGCCATCGCCTCCTCCACGTCGGCCTCCCGGCTAGGGGAGACCGCGTCGACGACGCCGGACTCGACGTACCAGGCGTTCAGCCTGTCCGGCGTCACGAACATCTCGAAGCGCAGTGAACGACGCGCCCGGAGCGTGGCGACGAAGTCGAGGGCCGGGTTCCCGCAGACGAAGACGTGGTCGAGGTTCACATCACCATCCTGGCAGGTGACGGAAGGCGCGACAAGCTCCGTCACCCGCCGGAGCGGCAATCCTCCAGGGCTTGGAAGGGGGCCCGCTCACAGTCCCAGGTCGGCGGCGAGGCAGGAGAAGGACCTCCAGGAGGCCTCGGGGTTGAAGGCGTACCGTGCGGGGTCGTTCGCCGTGGCGGCCTTCTCCTCGACCATGTCCTCGTGGCGTATCCGCGGGGGCAGACTGCCAAACCGCGCTTGGCGTACCGCGGCAGCGGCGTCCGTGACGTGCGTGCTCTCCATGACTGAACTCCGTTCGTACGACGAGTGGCACTGAGGGAGACAGATGACGGCGTCCTCGATGGCAACGACTGTCGCACAGAATGCGTCACCGGTCAAACCGGTGACGCAGGGAGGGCTCTTGCCCTCTCTCAACCTCTCCTGGGCTCGGGCTTCGTGTCGGGGGCCCACCATTCGATGAGGAGCAGGGTGGCGTCGTCGCGCAGGTCGTTGTCCTCGTTGTCGAGGATGGAGTGGATGAGGCGACGCAGCGACTCCGCGGCCAGTTCGCCCGCGGCGGTGGCGAGGATGATGGAGTCCGTGAAGCGCTCCATACCGAATTCGCCGCCGCTCGCGGTGCGCGCCTCGGTCACTCCGTCGGTGTAGAGCAGGACGCGGTCGCCGGGCTGGAGCGTCGTCTGGTGCACCGCCCGGGGTTCGTTGCTGAACCTGGCCGGGAGGCCCATGGGCGGCTGGGCACTGCGTTCCAGGGCTCCGGCCACGACCTGTCCGTCCCGGATCAGCAGCGGCGGGGGATGCCCGCAGTTGCACCAGCTGAACACGCCCGAGGCGAGGTCGAGCTGGGTGAGGATGCCGGTGCAGAACTTGTCGGGCAGCCACTGGGCGAGCGCCTGGTCGATGGTTTCGACGAGGTCGATCAGCCCGGCCTCGGCCCGCCGGGCGTTGCGGCAGCCCGCCAGGGCGACGGAGGTCGTCAGACCCGAGGCGAGGTCGTGGCCCATGGCGTCGAGGATCGCGGCGTGCAGGGTGGACTGGGTGAGCGAATGGTCGAAGGCGTCACCTCCGATCTCGTACGCCGGCTCCAGCACGGCGGTGGAGACGACATGGGTGTTGCCGATGGTGCGCGGCGGCAGGAAGGCGCGGAGCATCTCGGCGGGCAGCCGCATCCGCTCGGCCCGGGCCTTGCGGGCGAAGCTGTCGCTGTAGGCGCGCTTGGAGGTGATGGCCATCGCCACCACTTGGGTGAGCATCCGGCAGCGGCGCAGTCGTACGGCGTCCACGGAGCGCGTGCGCACCCCCAGCACGCCCAACCGCTCGGATCCGTCCACGACCGGCAGCCACAGACACAGGACACCGGTCTCCACGTCCTCCATCCGCAGGGAAACCGTCCGGTAGCACCAGCCCGCGATGGACGTGTCGATGTCCAGGACCGGCACCCCCTCGGTGAGCGCGACGAGGCGGCGCTGCTGAAGGTCGGTCAGGTAGATGACGATCTCCCCCAGGCCGAAGGCCTCGGCGCAGCGGTTCACCAGTGCCGGGAGGTCCATCGGCGTGGCGGTGTGCGCCTGGGCGAGCAGGTCCTCCAGCAGTCGCTCGCCGTAGTCGGGGCCCTCGCCGCCGTCCCTGCCCATGGCCGACCACCTCCTCCTGTCGGCAGTCTCACACCCCGTTCCGCATCCCGCCCGACGCGATCCGCCGGTGTACGGGCGCTGACGGCCGCAGGGCCCGTGCCGGCCGTTGCACGACCGCTCGTGGCGCGTTCCACCAGACGGGCGCGCCAGGGGCCGGCGGGCTCGCCCGGGTCGGCACCGCACGCGCCCCGACCCGGGCGGCCGTCAGCCGGTGACCGGCACTGTCACGGGCGCCAGTCGGCCTCCAGGTCGTGGGAGCCGGTCTTGGTGAGCTGGGTCAGCTCCTTGCCGTCGGCCCGTACGAGGTAGAGGTGTTCCGGGTCCGTGTCGTCGGTGCCGCCGCGGGTGAAGACCAGGCGCCTGCCGTCCGGGGACCAGGACGGGTACTTGTCGTTGGCGGCGGCCGACGTGATGCCGTGCAGCGCGGTGCCGTCGGGGCGGACGACGTACAGGTGGGCGAAACCGGTGGAGTCCACGCGGCTGAAGACGATGTGGTTGCTGTGCGACCAGTCGGGCGTCCAGTCGTGGGAGCCGGGCGCGGTGACGGGCGTCTGGGCCAGGGTGGACAGCTGGATGCGCATCACCCGGCTGTTGCCGGCGGCGTCCGCGCGGCTGAACGCCAGGTACTTTCCGTCCGGCGACCAGGTCGGGTGGAACTCGTCGGCCGCGGTGTGGGTGAGCCGGGTCGAAGGGGTGCCGTCGATGTCGGCGACAAAGAGCTCGCGCTGGGTGCCGACCGGCTTGGCGTAGGCGATCCGCTTGCCGTCCGGGGACCACGCCGGGTCGGAGGCGCCCTTGGTGCCGGGGACGGCCTTCAGTCCGCCGCCCGTGCTCGTCATCGTCCAGATGCCGTCGATGGCGCCACCGGACCCGTACCGGACGAAGGCCACCCGCTTGCCGTCCGGGGACCAGCTGGGCATGACGTCGCTGACCGTCGAGCTGTGGGTGAGCTTGACGGTCGCGCCGCCTCCGGGGTTGATCGTGTAGAGGTCTTCCGTGGGCGCCGCCGTGGTGTAGCGGGCGAAGACGATCGGGTGGTCGCCGGCCGCACCCGCGGTGCCCGGGGCGCCGAGGGTCAGCGGTCCGGCGGCCAGGGCGATGGCCGTGGCGGTCAGCGCCACGCGGCGGCGGCGCGTGGCGCCGACCGCTCCGGAACCGCCGACTCCGCGAGCTCCGCCGCTGCCGGTTCCGCGCGCTCCGCCGCCGGTTCTACCGCCGTCGGTGCCGTGCTGTTGGTACGTCAAGGTGTCCACCCCGATCCCTCAAGGCGGCTGATTCCAGCCGCTTCGGCCCGTAAACATCCCACCGACGGGACGCCGGGGGAAGCCACGGGACCCGGGGATCGGAGCGCTGTGACATGTTCCGTACACGGCTGCCACAGGGGTTGCACGCGGGGACATCCGCGCGTGAACAGGCGCGGGCGTCCGGCGGTCACGCGCCTCGGCACCGGGCGCGGGCACTCACAGACCGGAACCCCCGGTGGCGTCGACCACCCGGCCGGTCACCCAGCGGGCGTCGTCCGAGGCGAGGAAGGCCACGATGTCGGCCACGTCCTCCGGCTGTCCGACGCGGCCCAGCGCGGCGACGGAGGCCGCCTGAGCCTCGGCCTCGGGGTTGTCGCGCAGCCAGGAGGCGTTGACGTCCGTGTCGATGATCCCGGGGGCGACCGAGTTCACGGTGATACCCCGGGGACCGAGGCTCTTGGCGAGGTTGAGGGTGAAGTTGTCGAGGGCGCCCTTGGTGGCGCTGTAGGCGATGATCTCGGGCATGGCGAGACGGGCCGCGCCACTGGATATGTTGATGATCCGGCCACCGTCGCGCAGCCGCTTCAGGCCCTCCTGGACGACGAAGAACGGCGCCCGGACGTTCACGGCGAAGACCTCGTCGAAGTCCTGCTCCGTCAGCGCCGCCAAGTCGGCGCTGCGACCGATGCCCGCGTTGTTGACGATGATGTCCACGCCGACGCCGGTGGGGGCCGCGGCGAGGGGCGCGTACGCGGCGACCTCGGCGTCGAAGGCCGCCCACAGGCTCGCCGCGTCGCCGTGCCGGCCCAGGGTGGCCTTCAGCGCGACCGCCCGGCCGCCGTCCTTCTCGATACGGGCGACCGCCTCGCGCGCCGCCGACTCGTCGCTGCTGTAGGTCAGGGCGACCAGGGCGCCGTCCCCGGCGAGGCGTTCCGCGATGGCCCGGCCGATGCCCCTGCTGCCCCCGGTGACCAGGGCCACCTTGCCGTCAAGTCGCCGCGTTCCGTTGGAGGTTGACCCGGTGGTTGTCATGCTCGCCGACCGCCTTCTATTTGTTGGTGGATCACTCAAGAAAGGAAGTTAGCACGTTTGTTGAGCGACCGCTCTAAAATGGTGGGCATGAGTGAGACGCCGGCTCCGGCCAAGCGAGGGCGGCCGCGGACCTTCGACCGCGCCGAGGCACTGACAGCCGCGACCCGCCTGTTCTGGGAACGCGGCTACGAGGGCACCTCCATCGGTGAGCTGACCGAGGCGCTGGGCATCAGGCCGGGCAGCCTCTACGCCGCCTTCGGGGACAAGAAGTCCCTGTTCAAGGAGGTGGTGGAGTGTTACGGCCGGTCCCCCGTCGGCGCCTTCATGGGCGTGGCCCTGGAGGAGGAGCCCACGGCGTACGGCGCGTTCGCCCGCATCCTGCGCGAGGCAGCCGTCATCTACCCCGACCCGTCCCACCCGGCCGGGTGTCTGACCATCAGCGCGGCCACCAACGTCACCCCCCAGGACAGCGAGGTGGCGGCGTTCCTGCGCACCCTGCGCAACGGCAACCTGCCCACGTTCGAAGCCCGTCTGCGCCGAGCCCAGCAGGCGGGCGAGCTGCCCGCCGACGCCGACCCCAAGGCGCTGGCCGCGTACTTCGCCGCCGTCATCCAGGGGCTCTCCCAGCGCGCCCAGGACGGCGCGACAGCGGCCGAACTGACCCGGACAGCCGAACTGGCACTCGCCGCCTGGCCGGCGGCGTGAAGCGGATACCGGCCTTTTGAGAGGAGCGGGCCGGGGCCTGGGCGCACCCACGGCGTACGCGCAGTGCGGCGGAGGCCCGACTCGCTAAGGCCTGCTCGGCGTCGGACCGGCGGGACGATCGACGCGGTAGAGGAAATGCGTACGGCCGTCGGCCGGGTTGTCCGGTGTCAGGTCGGCGGTGCCGGTCCTGCGCAGTCCGGCCTTCTCCAGGGCGCGCCACGAGGCGCGGTTGGCCGCGTTGACCGGGATCACGACGGCGGCGGCGTCCGGATGGTCGGTCCACGTCGCCGCCACGACCGCCGCGATGACGCGCGGGCCCAGCCCCTGCCCCACCAGCGCCGGATCGCCGATCAGATAGTCGATCGTGACCGCCGTGCCGGGCAGCTCGGTCTGGCGGCCCACCTCGGCGCGATAGTCGGGGTAGTCCGCGAACCGGCAGCGCTGGACCAGCCCCACCGGCCTACCGTCCAGCATGACCAGCAGGTCCTCGGACGGCTCCTCTCCACGAATCGCCGGTCCAAAGTCCCGCGCGACCCCTTCGGGGGAGGTGTCGTGCTGCCACCACCTGGCCACATGCGGCCGCATGAGCCACTCCCGCAACAGAGCGAGATCCCTTTCGGTCACCCGTCGCCAGGTAATCATCGACAGCCCTTCCACCCGTCACGCGAGGCCACCCCACCATCACACCGCACGGTGATCGGGCTCAGCAATGCCGCGGCCGCACGGGCCGTTGTGACTCGGGGAGCGCCCGGTCGTTGCTCCCTGTGCAGACCACGGGCGGAACGGGGCTACCGACTAGGAGCCGGAGCGATGACCCAGGTGACCGATGTCCACTACCGGCAACATGTCCTGCCGTACTACCGGGCGTTCGGTTCACGCTTCGGGTACGCGGCGCTGCTCGGGCGTACGCGCCACTTCGGCTGGTACGAGCCGGGGCACTCCGCCTGGGGGTTCACCGCGGCCATGCGGCGCATGGAGCTCGTCGTGGCGCGGAAGCTCGACCTCCCCGCGGCGGCGTCGGTGCTCGATGCCGGGTGCGGGGTCGGCGACACGGCGCGTACGGTCGCCCGGGCGGGCGGGGCGTACGTCACCGGGATCGACGGGATCGAGCCGGACGTCGCCATCGCGCGGCAGCGGTCGGCCCGCGCCTACGCGTCGGGCGGGCGCACGCGTTTTCTCGTGGGCAACTATCACGCCCTCCCGTTCGCCGACGGCTCGTTCGACGGCGCCTACACGATGGAGTCCTTCGTCCACTCCCCCGACCCCGGCCAGGGACTCGCCGAGTTCTTCCGCGTCCTGCGCCCGGGTGGCAGGCTGGTCATGTCGGAGTATTCGAGCACCCCGCAAGCCCAGCTGAGGCCGCAGGCCCGGTCCGCCCTGCTCCGCGTCTGTCAGCTGTCCGGCATGCCGGGCATGCTCACGCTGACCCACGGGCACCTGGAGCACCTGCTCCAACAGACCGGCTTCGTCGTCGAGTCGGCCTACGACGCGACGGAGAAGATCCTGCCCATGCTGCGGTGCTTCTCAGTTCTCGGACAGCTGCCCTACGCGCTCGCACGCGGCGTGGGCCGTGGGGACAGCCTGGTCAACGCGATGAGCGGGGTGGAGATGTACCGGCACCGGGAGACATGGCGGTACAACATCTACGTGGCGACCAGGCCGTGATCCCGCGAGGCACCCGGACTCGGCTACGTTCGACCACCCCCCTGCCGGTGTCGCCTCAGCGCCGTGCGCCTGCCCATGAGCGTCGCCCTTCGGGCCGTGCGGATGAGAGGAGCCGGAGCATGGCCGTCCCGAGGAGGTGGGCCCGGGACAGCCATGCGGCACATCGCTGTGCCCTCCCGCGCGAAAGAGTCTGGCGTGCTCCCGCCCCGAGCGAAACGTCGGTGCGTCCAGACGCAACCACCCAGGCCACAGGGTCCGGCCGCCACGGTTCCGCTGCGCCTCCAGCGCCTCTTCCGCCCCGCCTCTCACTCCACTTCCGGTGACGAGGGGATGGCACGGGCAGCTGTCGCACCTCGGCGCCCCGCTCCCCTTCCCCGTGCCGGTGGGGGCTGGGCAGACTGGTTCCCGGTGCCGTTTCGTGATCGGGGGAGCACATGGCCTTGGAGGGCACGGAGTTGTCCGAAGCGATCAAGGCGGTGCGGGCCGGTCTGTTCGCCGCGCAGCAGGAGACCGGGCCTTCCGGTATTCGCTTCACGGTCAAGGAAGTCGTCCTCGACCTGGGTATCGAGATCCGCAGGACGGCTGCCGCCTCGGGCGGTGTGAAGGCGTTCGTGGTCTGCGCCGACGCCCGTGGCGAGCGGGCCGTCGGCCGGACCCACCGCCTGACCGTCACCCTGCACACCGATGGACCTGTCCAGGTCAGCGACCACGGCGAAGTCGGCGAGGATCCCGCTCATCGCGCACGGCCGTTCTCCTAGGGGGCCCGCGATGTCGTGGAACCGGACGGTCTCGGTCGAGTACCGGGACAGCGTCGGCGCGGGGTGTGTGGTCGCGCCAGGAGTGATCCTGACGGCACGTCACCTGGCGGCGCCGCACCCCGGGTTGGACGCGGAGCCCCGCCGGGTCCGGCTCCTCAGCAGGGCGCCCGGCCCCAAGACCCGTGCCGAAGTGGCCTGGCACCGCGGGGACGCCGCGCTGCTGCGGTGCCGGCCGCAGGATCTGGGCGAGACGTTCGCCCCCGTACGGTGGGGGGAGCTGACCTGTACGAAGCCCGTCCCGGTGCCGGAGTGCTCGGCGGTGGGGCTGCCGCGTGCGGCCGTACGCCGGGGGCCGGACGCGACGGGCGCGGAGCGGCCGTACCGGGCGCCCGCCGCCGTGACGGGCCGGATCCACGTCGTCGACAACGCCTCGCACACCTACAGCCTGCGGATCGACGGCCGGCCGCCCGAGGGCGAGGCGGGCTCCTCCCCGTGGCAGGGGATCTCCGGTGCCGGGGTGTTCTGCGAGGACCTGCTGCTCGGCCTCGTCACCGCCGAGCCCTCCGGGTGGAACCACGGCCGTCTGGAAGCCGTGCCGGTACGGCAGTTGCTGGACGACCGCGGCTTCTGCGACATCATCGAGCAGGCCGCCGGGACCCGCCCGAGACTGGAGGCCGCCGACATCGACGGGCTCTTCGACAACCCGCCGCAGCCCGCCTCCGCCGCGTCGTATCTGCTCTCGCCCCGCTCCGAGACGGTGGAGTTCACCGGTCTCGACACCGAGTTGAGCGCCTTGTGGGAGTGGTCCACCAGCAGCAGAACGGTGGATGTCGCGGTCGTCCACGGGCCCGGCGGGATCGGCAAGACCCGGATGGCGACGGAGCTCGCCCGACGGCTGTCCGAGCGCCGACCCGAGGCCGAAGAGGCCCGCGACGGCAGGGAGGTCCCCTGGACCGCCGGGTTCCTGTCGGAGGTGCCGGTGCTGCAACCGCCGCCGTACACCATGCTCCGGCATCTGGTCCGCCCGGTGCTGGTCGTCGTCGACTACGCCGAGTCGCGCCTCGCCCAGGTCGACCACCTGCTGGCCGCGCTGGCCGCCCACCACGCACCCGGCCGCCGTATCCGCGTCCTGCTGCTGGCCCGCTCCGCCGACGTCTGGTGGAGACACCTGCGAATCCGCAACGCCGCGCTCACCACCGGGCTCGCCCTGGCCCTGGCGCCCCGGGCCCTGTACCGGCACAGCGACCGCGAGCAGCTGCGTGAGCAGGCGGCCCTCGCCTTCAGCCGGCGCCTCGCCGCTCTCCACCAGAGCGGTCTGCCCGACGACTGGAACGCCGACGACGTGCGCCAACGGCTCCGCGCCGCCGCCCCGGCCTCACTCGACCCGGCCCCGCGCCCCGCCTTGGCCTCGGCCCCGGCCCCGGCCCCGGCCCCGGAAGCGGACACGGACCCGGAATCCGACGACGGCGCCCCCGTCCTGGCCGTGCACATGGACGCCCTCGCCGGTGTCCTGCTCGACACGCCCGACGAGCTCACCGACGATCTGACGGCCCAGGCCGTACTGATCGAGCACGAGATGAAACACGTCGAGCGCGCCGCGCGCAAGGAGGAACTGGCCCTCGACCCCGACCTGCTGCGCACCCTGATCACCGTGCAGGGCATGGGCCGCGCCAGGACCAAGTACGCGGCGACGGCCGTCTTCCGGGCCGCCTGGGACTTCCACTACCGGGACTTCGACGGCCCTCCGCCGCTCACCCCGGACGCCATCCTGAAGCTGCGCCGGATGGCCCGTGCCCTCTACCCGGCCCCGGACCGGACCTACCTGGGCGGCATCAGCCCGGACGCGCTCCTGTCGGCCCTCATCGCCCAACACGAACCGCCCGCCGTCGACGGAGGGACCGAGGACGAGGAAGGGGGTGCGGACGCGGATGCGGACGGTGGGTTCCTGGAGCGGGTGCTCACCAGCCCCCACCTCGACGACCACCAACGCCACCACTGCATGGTCATGGTGCTCCGCGCCCTGCCCACCCAGCCGCAGCTGCTTCCCCGTGCCGCCCGCGCGGTCGCCACGCACGCGGACACCCTGCGCGGCCTCGCCGACACCGCCGCCGCCCAACTGCCGCCGCAGGAGCGCGCGGGCTGGCTGGGCGCGATCGCGGAAGCCGGTGCAGGGCGCGGGGAGGGCAGGCCGTCGGCGCGGCCGCACGCGGGTGGCGGCACCGCACACCGCCCGCCTCCCCACCTCACGGCCGCCCCGGCACCCGCCCGGCCGACCTCCCTGGCGGAGTGGGCGAACAACCTCACCGACCGTCGCGTGTTCGTCATCGTCGCCGTCCCCGTACTGGTCGCGGCGGCCGTCATCGTGGCCGTCCTGCTCGGCAGCTGACCGAGCGCGCGAGCAGCCGTCACCAAGGGCAGGAACAGCCCCTACCGGTCGCCCGACACCGTACGCAGATAGGCCCCCAGCCTGGCGATCGCCGACGGGTTGCGGGGGCTCTCGACCAGGTCCGCGTAGTCGAGGACGAAGATCCGGCGGTTCTTGACGGCGGAGACGTTCCGCAGCGGGGCGTAGGAGAGGAGGAACTTCCTCTTCTCCTCGGCGCTCACATCGCCGTAGTCGCAGACGACGATGGTGTCCGGGTCGCGCGCGACGACGGTCTCCCAGCCGACGGTGGTCCAGGAGTCCGCCACGTCGTGCATGACGTTCACACCTCCGGCTTCGGTGATGATCTGCTCCGGGGCGGCGTAACGCCCGGAGGTGAAGGGGGTGTTCTGGCCGCTGTCGTAGAGGAAGACCGAAGGGCGGTCGGCGCCCTTCGGCGCCTTCGCCCGTACGTCGGCGATCTGCTGCTTGAAGTCGCGGATCAGCGCGGCGGCCCGCTTCTCGACACCGAACAGTCTGCCGAGGTTGGTGAGGTCGGTGTAGAGGGCGTCCAGCGGCGGCATGATGCCGCGTGACGCCTTCGTACGGCCGTTGTGGCAGGACTCGGTCAGGATGTAGGAAGGGATGCCGAGCTTCTTGAGGGCGTCCGGAGTGAAGCCGCCGTCCTCGCGGAAGCCGTAGTTCCATCCGGCGAAGACCAGGTCGGCGCGGGCGTCGAGGACGTTCTCCTTGGTGAGCTGGTCCTTCGAAAGCCACTTCACCTTGTCGTAGCCGCCCTTCCAGGGCAGCCCGCTCACCTGCCCCTTGTCGTCCGGCATGGCGAAACCTGCCATGCGGTCCTCCAGACCGAGCGCGAACATCAGCTCGGTGATGCCGACGTCGTTGGTGACGACACGTTCGGGGACCTTGTCGTACGTCACCTGGCGGCCGCAGTTGGTCAGGGTGACGGCCTGGGACTCGGTGTCCTCGGCGGACTCGACCGTGGCGCCGCAGCCGGTGGCGGCGACGGCGAGACAGACGGCGGCGGCGAGCAGCTTGCGCATGGGCGTCCTCAGGGGTTGGTGGGTGGGAGCAGGTCGAACAGGAGCTGGAGGGCCCCGGTCTCGGGATGGCGTACGGGGTGGGCGCGCACGCCGAACACCGTGGCGAGCAGGTCGGGTCGAAGGACCTCGTGCGGCGGCCCGGAGGCGACGATGCGGCCGCCGTCGATGACGTACAGGACGTCGCAGTGGGCGGCGGCGAGGTTGAGGTCGTGCAGTGCCGCGAGCACCGTCAGACCGCTGTCGCGGACCCGGGACAGGACGTCCAGCTGGTGGGCGATGTCGAGGTGGTTGGTGGGTTCGTCCAGGACCAGGACGCGGGGCTGCTGGGCCAGGGCGCGGGCGATGAGGACGCGCTGCTTCTCGCCGCCGGAGAGACTGAGCACCCCCCGGTCGGCGAGGTGGGCGACGCCCGTCCGCGCCATCGCCCGGGCGCAGATCTCCCGGTCCGAGGCCGCTGTGCGGTCGCGGTGCGGAAACCGCCCCATGGCGACCACCTCGGCCACGGTGAAGTCGAACTCGGCCGCCGACTCCTGCGGCAGCGCGGCCAGAACGCGGGCGGCGGCGCGCGGCTCCATGGCGTGCAGGTCGTCCCCGTCGAGCCGGATCGCGCCGCCCGCCGGGCGCAGCCCCCGGTAGACGGCGCGCAGCAGGGTCGACTTGCCGCTGCCGTTGGGGCCGACGAGGCCCACGAACGCCCCGCTGTCCACCGCGAGCCGGACGTCCTCGACGAGCCGGGCCCCGGAGACCTCCATCGTCACCGCGTCGACGTCGAGTCGCATGCTCAACGGCCTCCGAACGCATAGCCGCCGCGCCGCATCAGCAGCAGGAAGGCGGGCACTCCGACCACCGCGGTGATCACCCCGACCGGCAGTTCGGCCGGCGCGAACAGCAGCCGCGACAGCCCGTCCGCCCACACCAGGAGCACCGCTCCGGCGAGCGGGGCCACCACGAGGACCCGCCGGTGGTCGGCGCCGACGAGCATCCGCACGACGTGCGGCACCATCAGTCCCACGAACCCGATGGCCCCGCTGACCGCGACCACGGTCCCGGTGACCGCGGCCGTGACGACGAACAACTCCCGGCGCAGCCGCGCCGGCCGCACCCCGAGGGCGGCGGCGGTCTCGTCCCCCATGGCCAGCGCGTTGAGCGCTTCGGCGCGCCGGCGCAGCCACGTCCACCCGGCGGCCACCGTCACCGCGGCGAGCGGCACCTGCGCCCAGGTCGCGCCGCCCAGACTGCCCAGCAGCCACATCATCGCCGACCTGGCCGCCTCGCCCCGGGCCGCCCCGAACACCATGACCGTGGTGACGGCCTCGAAGCCGTACGCCAGGGCCGTGCCCGTCAGGATCAGCCGCAGCGGCGTCAGCCCGTGCGGTGAGCGGGCCACGGCGTACACCAGCGCCATCGCCATCAGGGCCGAGGCGAACGCGGACGCCGACAGCGCCCACACCCCGAGTCCGGCGAACGCCCCCAGCAGGATGACGGCGTTGGCCCCCACCGCCGCCCCCGAGGAGATCCCCAGGACGAACGGGTCGGCCAGCGCGTTGCGGACCATCGCCTGGACCGCGACGCCGACGGAGGCGAGCCCGGCCCCGACCACCGCGCCGAGCAGGACGCGCGGCAGCCGGATCTCCCAGACGATGGTGTACGAGGCCACGTCGTTCGCGTGCACGGTCGCGCCGGTGAGCCCGGCCCACAGGAAGCGCGGCACGTTCGCCCAGCCGACCCCGGCGGCCCCCAGTCCGACTCCGCACACCAGCGACAGCAGGAGTAACAGCCCCAAGGCCAGGCCGAGCGGCAGCACGGGTATCCGGCCGGGCGCTGTAGGTCGATGCACGGGAGGGGCCGTCCTTCGCACGGGCCGCCTGCTGGACATCGCGCAGGAGACAGCCCGTACGGCCGTACCGACCGCGCGGGTCCCCCCTCTCGCAGTCCACGGCGAGCAGTCAACGGGTCGCTGTCCCCCACGGGCGATCGGGCTCGCGCGGCGGACCACCAGGTCGCCGCGCACACCGTTGCGGGTCAGCGCCGGGCTCTCACCGGACTTCCCCCGCGGGAGGCAAGGGGAGCCTAACAAACAAGATCCGCGACGCGCGGTGGGGCGCCGGGACCCGTAAGGCGCAGCGTGAGTTGCCGACCGGCGGGGCGGGTGTTGAGGTCGAGGCCATGGGCAGTGACGGCGACGCAGCCGACGGGCGCATGCGCAGAGTGACCGGGGCGAAGGTGTTCGCCAGCGACTTCCGTCCGGCGGACCTGGGCGCGCTGGGGTGGCCGGCGGACTGTATGCACGCCCTGCTGCTGCGCTGCCGGCACGTGGACCGGCTCTTCACCGGGGTGGACTTCACCCAGCTGCCGGCCGAGCTGCGGCCCGAGGTGGTCGTCACGGCGGCGGACCTGCCCGAGCCGCCGTACAGCAACCGGGTCTCCGCCGACAACGTCCAGGCCCTGCTGCCCGCGGGCGAGCGGGCCGACTACATCGGCCAGCCGGTGGCCATCGTGGTCTACGGCGACTTCGTACGGTTCCGCCGCGCGGCGCAGGAGCTGCGGGAGGGCGCGGCTCCCGTGACGTACGGCCCGCCTCCCGCCGACGGCGTGGCGCCGCCCGGCGAGGAGCAGCAGATCGCGCTGGACCTGGAGGCGTGGACGCGGCGGGAGTTCACCGGGGCGCAGCGCCAGGCGCACTATCTGCTCGACGCCACCGTGCCCGACGGCTACTCCCACTGGAACCGGGGCCGCGTCGGCTATGACGCGGCGCAGGGGACGTTCGTCCGCAACGGGCAGCCCGACCCGGACGCCGAACAGCTCTTCCGGGCGGTCGAGGACGACATGGCCCCGCCCGACGCGCTCCGGGCCGTCACCACGACCTTCACCCAGCAGATCGACCCGGCGTTCCTGGAGCCGGAGGCCGGTCTCGCCTGGCTGGACCGGTCCGACGGCACCCTGCACCTGGTGCTGGGAACGCAGTCGCCGCACGGCGACGTGCCCGACATCCAGACGCTCCTCGGCCGTGCGGCGCACCCGACCGTGCGCTCGGTGCGGCTGTGGTCGAAGGACTGCGGCGGTGGGTTCGGGGGCCGGGACAAGTCGCCGTTCCCGTACTACCTGGCGCTCGCGGCCGTGTTCGCGCCCGGGCCCGTCCGGCTGGCCTACGACCGGCGCGAGCAGTTCCAGGGCGGCATGAAGCGCCATGCCTCGGCGGTGCGCAGCTGGATCCGGGCGGACCCGGACGGCCGGATCCGGTCGATGCGGTCGTTCGTCGTGCTGCACGGCGGTGTCGAGGCCAACCTCAACGGGCCGGTCCTCGGCCTCGCGGCGCTGCACGCCACCGGCCCCTACCGGGTGCCCCGGGCCTCGGTGCACGCCATCGTGCTGGAGCGGGCCATCCCCATCGTCGGTTCCATGCGCGGCTTCGGGATCCCGCAGGTGGCGTTCAACGTGGAGACCGCGATCGACCGGTTCGCGGTACGGGGCCTGGGCATGGACCCCATCGACCTGCGGCTGGCCAACGTGGTCCGCCCGCACGCCGAGGGCTCGACGGGCGCGCCCGACACCGACCTCGCGGGCACTCCGCTGCGCTTCCACGTCGCCGCCGCCGAAGTCTGCGCGGCGGCGCGGGAGCATCCGCTGTGGCGGGAGCGCGAGGAGCTGCGGGAGCGGGTCGCCGCGCGGGGCGACGGCACGCTGTACGGGGTGGGCTTCGCCTGCTGCATGGAGGCGTACGGCACCAGCCAGGACAGCGTCTACACCGCGGTGCGGGTGAGCGCCGACGGCGAGGTCGTGGTGTGGGGCCAGAGCGTGGAGATGGGCCAGGGCTCCCGTGCCGCTCTGGAGCAGGCCGCCCGCGACGTGCTGGGCGGCACGGTGGTCGCGCGGCTCGGTGTGGTGGGCCCCTTCGAGCGCTTCGCCCAGCGGCTCAAACAGGCCGGGGCGCACGATCAGGTGAAGATCTCGCTGTCGCATGGAGCGAGCAGCGCGTCCAAGACGGCGTTCTTCCACGTGCAGGTCGTACGGGAGGCATGCCGTGCGCTCCTGCGGCTGCGCCTGCTGCCCGTGGCGCGCACCCTGCTGAACGAGCCGTCGCTGACCGACGCCGACCTGCTGGCGGCCTGGCAGGACGGCGCGGTGCGGCTGCCGGGCCGCCCCGAGGTGCCGCTCGCGGCGCTGGCCCGCGAGCTGGAGGACACCGGAGGGCAGACCTGCGTCCTGGCGCACGGCTTCTTCTGCAACGGCTGGTCGCAGGCGGCCTTCCAGGTGGACGGGGTGTCCCACGAGGCGTCGGTCGACGCCCTGGCGCTGGTCCGCTCGCCCGACGACGACCCGGTGCCGCTGCCGCCGACCGGCCCGCTCAGGCCCCCGCCCGCACGGGGCCCCGGCGGGGACTTCGTGCCGCGGTCGCTGTACGCGGCGGCGGGCCACCTCATCGGGGTGGAGCTCTCGCCACGCCACGGGTCGATCCGGGTGGTGGACGCGGTGACGTTCCTGGACGCGGGCGACCCGCTGCTGCCCGCCTCCCTGGAGGGCCAGGTGGAGGGCGGGCTGGCCATGGGGATCTCCCATACGCTGCACGAGGAGCTGCCCCCGGAGACCGGCGCCGGTCCCTACGTCAACTTCGACCGCTACCGGCTGGCGCGGTACGCCGACATCACCGGCATCCGCCGCCAGACGGTGCTGATCCCCCTGCCGCCGACGGGCGTGCTCGGCGCCGGCGGGCCGAGCCTGCGGCACAAGGGGGTCGGGGAGGCGACGATGACGAGCGTCGCCCCCGCCGTCGCCAACGCCGTCGCGCACGCCCTCGGCCACGGCGACGACCGCTGCTGGCCCACCCGTACCCCGATCCGCCTGGCGGACCTGGCCCTCCCCGACGACGGGCGGTCGTGATGCAGGAGCCGAACACCGAGCTGGACCTCACCGTCAACGGCCTTCGCCACCACGGCCGTTCCGTCCCCGGCGACATGTCCCTCGTCCACTTCCTGCACGAGGACCTGGGTCTGACCGGAACGAAGATCGGCTGCTCGATCGGGGAGTGCCGCGCCTGCACCGTCGCGGTCCGCGTCGGCCCCCAAGCCCCGCTGGTGACCCGTCAGGCCTGCATGACCAGCATGCGGCATGTCCGGGGCTGGCAGGTGACCACCGTGGAGGGCGTGGCGGCCGAGGGCGCGCTGCATCCCGTACAGCAGGCGATCCTGGGACTCCAGGCGTTCCAGTGCGGATACTGCGCGGCCGGGTTCACCGTCGCCGGGAGCGTCGTCGTCGCACACGCCGCCCAGGGCGCCCAAGACGTCGAGGAGGGGCTGGAGGAGACCGTCGACACCGTGCTCGGCTCACATGTGTGCCGCTGCACGGACTACGAGCGCTACCGGGCGGCCGTGCTGGCCGCCGCCCAGGACGAACCCGGCCCGCCCGCTGCCCCGGTGACGGGGGCCGCCGTCCACGAGCCCGTGCGGCGTCCGGGCCGGGCCCTGGCCCTGTCCGCCGCGGAGACCGAACGCCTCGGCTACACGCCCGTGTTCGACGACCCGGCGCTGGAGCTGATCCGGCTTCTGCGCGACGGCGCGGAGATCGAGCACTCGCTGCTCGTCCAGTACCTCTACGCCGCCTTCTCGGTCAAGGTGCCGCGCTTCGCCGACCTCGCCGGCTGGCCCAGCCACCGCTACGGGGGCCGCCCCCTGCACCTGATGGGGGTGGCCATCGAGGAGATGACCCACCTCGACATCGTCAACTCGCTGCTGGTCGCCCTCGGCGCGGCCCCGCACCTCGGCCGCCAGCAGTTCCCGTACGAGCAGGACATCTATCCCTTCGACTTCGTCCTGGAGCCGCTGAGCCCGCACAGCCTGGCCAAGTACGTGTACGTCGAGGCCTCGCCCGGCGCGGTCGACCCCGATGAGCAGCACACCCCCGAGGACCGCGCCTTCGTCGACCGCCTGTACCAGGTGCTCGGCTCGACCGGACCCGCACGGCCGCGCCCCAACCAGGTCGGCAGCCTCTACCGCAAAGTCACCCGCGTCCTGGAACTGCTGCGCGACCGGGAACCCGACCGGCTCGACTACGCGACCTGGCTCACCCGCCTGGAACTGCTGCGCGAGGAAGGGGAGAGCGAGCACTTCGCGCTCTTCCGGTCCATGTTCGAGGGCACCCACCCGGCCCTGCGTGACTGCTCCGACGTATGGAACCCGTCCTCCCCCGACCACCCGGTGGTCCCGCTCCACCACGCGAGCGGGCTGCCCCCCTCCGGCAGCCCCGTCCCCGACGAACCGGACGCGGCGCTGCGGCACCTGGCGAACCTCCACTACTGGGCGGTGTGCATGCTGCTGGACGCGTCCTACCGGCGCGGCATGCTCTTCCACAGCGCCGCGCGCCGCCATATGACCGGCCCCCTGCGCAGCCTGGGCACCGCCCTGGCCCAGCGCGGCGAGGGCCTCCCGTTCGACGTGTTCGTCGCGGGTTACGCGCCCGGCCTCGACGGCGCCGAGAACCTGCGACTGGCCCACACCATGGTCCAGCAGATCACCCTCGACCAGCGGCGCTACGCCCGCCACCTGCCGTACGACTACCCGGCCAACTGCGCGCGGGAGACGCTGTGGGAGCTGTCGCTGGTGTCGGGCGGGCGGTAGGAGCCTGTCCCTCAACCCCCGTACGGGCGCGGGAAAATCCCGTGCCCGCTCGCCCGGAGCGGAGCAGAATCGCCACCATGGCGGATGTGCGTGCGTTTCGGGAGGCGGTCACCAGCTGGGCGGCGGGCGGCCCCGGTGGGCCGGCGAAGGAGCTGGCCGGGGAGCTGCGGGTGCGGACCGCGGTGCTGGTGGAGGGGCTCAGTGACCTCGCGGCCGTGGAGACGCTGGCCGGGCGCCGGGGCCGGGACCTGCCCGCCGAAGGGGTGTGCGTCATCGCCATGGGCGGGGCGATGAACGTCGGCCGGTACGCCACCCTGCTCGGGCCGCCGGGTCTTGGGCTGCGGCTCGCCGGGCTGTGCGACGAGCGCGAGCAGCCCTATTACGACCGCGCTCTGGAACGGGCACGCGCGCCGCGCCAGGGGTTCTCCGTGTGTACGGCGGACCTGGAGGACGAGCTCGTCCGCGCGCTGGGCGTGACCCGGATCGAGGAGATCTTCCGGGCCGAGGGCGACCTCCCGGCCTGGCAGACCTTCCTGCGCCAACCCGCCCAGCGGGGCCGGGCACCGCACCAGCAGATGCGGCGCTTCCTCGGCACGAAGAAGGGCCGCAAGATCCGCTACGGCCACCTCCTCGTCGAGGCCCTCGACCCGCAGCGGGTACCGGCCCCCCTGGACAGCCTGCTCGCGAGCCTGTGACCGCGCGCCGCCCCCTCGGATCCCGCCTCTGAACCCCCGGCTGCGCGGCGGCAGTCCCGTCACGGCCCCGTCCGCACCGTCAGCGTGGCATCCACGATCCGGTGGTTGGAGCAGGGGATGTACACGCCGTTGCGGTTGGTGCAGCGGTCGGTGGCGATGGGGTGGGTGTCCTCGTCGTAGGACACCAGCCGGCTCTCGGCCGCGAAGACGTGGTCCACCTTGGCCTTCTGCCCGCACTTGCCGAGCAGCGCCCCCTCGGTGCTCTGCTCGCCCCAGCCGGGGCAGACGGCGTCGAGGTCGTCGAGCTCACGGAACGCGCCCGTGTTGCCGCCGTTGTCCGGGGTGGCGACGCCCGGCGCGTACCAGGTGTTGAGCAGCGGGTCGTGCGGCTGGGTGTTGAAGTCACCGGCCGTGATCACGGTGCCGCCGGCCGCCGTGAGCTCGTTCATCCTGTCGCGCACCGCGTCGAGCTGGGCCGCCTTCGTCTCGGCCTTGAACGTGATGTGCGTGGAGCAGAACCGCACTCCGCCGGGCTGCGAGGCCACCGGCACGCACAGCAGCTTCCGTGCCTTGTCGCCGTCGGCGGGCAGCGTGATCCGGTCGGTGCCGGTCGGGGCGAACTTGCTGAACAGGGCGACGCCGTACGGCTCCACCGCGCCGGTGTCGGTGTGGCACCCGGTGTTGTCCACGTCGGGCATGGGCTCGAAGCGCGCGAAGTTGGTCGAGCTCTGCGGCCAGCCCGCGTCCTGGAGGCCCTTGAGGACGGCGCGGTACTGCGCCGGGCAGACCTCGTTCAGCGAGACGAAGTCGGGGTCGCGGAACTTGACCGAGCCCAGGATCGCGTCGACCAGACCGTTGGTGGTGGAGCCGAAGTTCGACTCGTCGCCGGCGACGTTCCAGTGCCAGACCTTGTACGTGGCCGTGCCCGCGACCCCCGCCGTCCCGCTCGGGTCCGCCGCGACTCCTGCCGGTGCCGCCCCGAGTGTGAGGCCCACCGCGCCGACGAGCGTGAGCAGGGCGGTACGAAGTCTGCGCATGTTTCCCCCATGAGGTTCCTGGTTCGCCGGGGAGATTGTGTGTGGGAGTGATCAACGCGTCAACTCCGGGGCGGTTTCGGCACCGAGGCGGGCGGCCGGCTTGCCGGTATGACCGGCATACGCGCCCGGCGCTCCCCCGGACACCTGCCGGGCGCCTGACTCACCCCTCGCGCCGTGCACGCCGCGAGGCGCGCCCGCCGCTCGGCCGGACGGGCGCCCTCGGCGCCTCCGGGAGCGCGATCCCGCGCCCCTCTGGCTCCTTGTCCCCTCCCCGAGCCCGCGCCTAGCCTTGCGAAGGTGCGACGCCGGAGAGCGAGGAACCACCCGGCCGGGAGGAACTCGGCCGGCACCCGGGCGTAGCGCCGTCGTCCGCGCGTGGAGCCGCCCTCCGTCGCGCCCCCATGTCAGGCCGCACGACCGCGCCGCCCCGCCCTGCGAAGTCCTTGGAAGCCCTCCGAAGGAGTAGTCGGCATGGATGTTGAGCCCATCGCGTTGGTAGGGGTCGGATGCACGCTCCCCGGCAAGGTGCACGGGCTGGACGACATACACGCCGTACTGCGGGAAGGGCGCGACTGCATCGAGGAGCTGCCGCCCAGCCGGTGGGACGTGGACGAGTTCTACGACCCCGACCCCCTGGCCCCGGGAAAGACCTATGTGCGCCACGGCGGGTTCGTCGACGACGTGGACCGGTTCGACGCGGCGTTCTTCGGGATCTCGGACGCCGAGGCGACCCGTATGGACCCGCAGCAGCGGCTGCTCCTGCAGACGGTGTGGCACGCCCTGGAACACGCGGGGCAGGACCCCCACCAGCTGCGGGGCAGCAACACCGGGGTCTTCCTGGCGCTGATGAACAGCAACAGCTACTTCGTCCTCAAGCACGACGTGATGGGCCTCGCCGGCATCAACGGTTTCGACGCGATGAGCGACGCGATCAGCATCAGCGCGGGCCGCATCGCCCACTTCCTCGATCTGCGGGGGCCGTGTCTGGCGGTCGACACCGCCTGCTCGGGGTCGCTGGTCGCCCTGCACCTGGCCCGGCAGTCCATCCTCACCGGCGAGTGCGACGCGGCCGTCGTCGCCGGGGTCAACCTCATCCTCAACCCCGAAGTGCACATCGCCTTCTGCAAGTTGGGGCTGTTCTCCCGCAGCGGCCAGTGCCGGACGTTCGACGCCGGGGCGGACGGCTATGTCCGCAGCGAGGGCTGTGTGGCCGCGCTGCTGCGCCGTCAGTCGCTCGCCCAGGAGCGGGGCGATCCGATCCTGGCGAGCATCGTCGGAACCGCGATCAACCACGACGGGCGCACCCCCTCGCTGACCACGCCCAACAGCCGCACCCAGGAGCAGGTGATCCGCAGCGTCCTCTCCCGGACCGGCATCGACCCGGCCCAGGTCGACTACGTCGAGGCGCACGGCACCGGGACCCCGGTCGGCGACCCCATCGAGATGGGCGCGATCGCCAACGCGTACGGCCGCTTCCGCAGCGCGGACCGCCCGCTGTACGTCGGCTCCCTGAAGAGCAACTTCGGGCACACCGAGGCCGCCGCCGGACTCCTCGGCGTCGTCAAGGCCGCGCTCTGCCTGCACCGCGAGACCATCTACCCCAGCATCCACCTCGACCGGCTGAACCCGAAGATCGACCTGCGCGGCGCGGCGGTGGAGGTCCCAGACCGGCCGCTTCCCTGGCCCCGGGGCGACACCCCGCGTCTGGCGGCCGTGAACTCGTACGGCTACAGCGGCACCAACGCCCACGCGATCCTGTGCGAACCGCCGCTCCCCAGGCCCCACGGCGACGCGGCCAAGCACCGGCCCGCCGAACTGCTGGTGCTGTCCGCGAAGTCCCCGGCGAGTCTGGACATGCTGGCCGACCGCTGGGCCGACCACCTCGCCCGGACCGACCCGGAGACCCTGCCGCCGGCCGTGTTCACCGCCGCCGCCGGACGCGCCACGCACCGCCACCGCCTCGCGGTGACCGGGCGCAGCGGTATCGAGATCGCCGGCGACCTCCGGCTGTGGCGCACCCACCGCGCCCCGCCCTCGGTCTCCAGCGGGCATCCCGCCAAGCCCGCCCGGACCGCCTTCGTCTTCACCGGGCAGGGCGTCCAGTACCCGGGCATGGCCCGCGAACTGTACGACAGCGAACCGGTCTTCGCGGCCGCCCTCGACCGCTGCGCCGAGGTGCTCGACGCCGAACTGCCCCGGCCGCTGCGGCAGTTGCTCTTCGAGGAGCGGTCCGCCGGTGCGCTCGACGACACGAGCCTGGCGCAGCCCGCGCTGTTCGCCGTCGAGTACGCGCTCGCCGCGCAGCTGTGCGCCTGGGGAGCCGTCCCCTGCGCCCTGGCCGGGCACAGCCTGGGGGAGCTGGTCGCCGCGTGCGTGGCGGGCATGCTCTCGTTGGAGGACGCCGCCCGCTTCACCGCGCTGCGCGGCCGCCTCATGGGCGCGCTGCCGCGTGAGGGGGTGATGCTGGCCGTCGACGCGGACCCGGAGACCGTCCAGGACTGGGTGTCGGGGCGCGAGGGCGATGTCTGCGTCGCCGCGGTCAACGGCCCTCGGTCCGTGGTCGTCTCGGGCCGGACCGGGGCCGTGGAGGATGTCGCGCGGCTCGCCGCGTCGCACGGCAGCCGCACCACCCGGCTGCGCACCTCGCACGCCTTCCACTCACCGCTGGTCGAACCGGTCCTGCCCGAGCTGGGCAAGGCCGCCGCGGCGCTGCGACCGGCCGCCCCGACCGTGCCGGTGGTCTCCAACGTCACCGGCGAGGCGCTGACGGGCGCGGAAGGGCCGGAGTACTGGAGCCAGCAGGCCCGCCGTCCGGTGCGGTTCCACGACGGGATGCGCGCCCTGGCGGCGATGGGCTGCACGGTCGTCGTCGAGATCGGCCCGCAGCCGGCCCTGCGCGCGCACATCCCGGAGGCGTTCGGCGCCTCGGGTGTCACGGTGCTCCCGACGCTCCTGCGCGACGGCCACGACGTGCGCAACCTGCTCACCACCGCGGGCGCCCTGTTCACGGCGGGAGCGGGCATCGACCTGCCCTCGGTCCACCGGGGCCCGCGCCACCGCCGTACCTCGTCCGCCCCTCAGTACCCGTTCCGCAAGGACCGCTACTGGCTGACGCCCGATCCGGATACCGAGGAGGCCGTACGGGCGGCGGCTCCGCGCCGCAGGCCCGCCTCCCCCGAGGCCCGGCCCGCCGCCGGAACCGTCCACCGGCACGAGCTACGGGCGGCCACACCCTGGGCGGACCACCGCGTACTCGGATCGACGGTGTTCCCGGCCACCGGGCATCTGGAACTGGCCGTACACGCCCACGCCTCGGCCGTGGGCCACGCCTTCGCCCCCGTCGAGCTCAGCGACATCGCCTTCGTACGCCCGCTGCTCCTCTCCCCCGCCCGGCCCACCGGCGTCCAGGTGCACCTGGAGGCGGAGGGAGCCGCCGCGCGGGGCCGCTTCCGGTTCACCGTGGCCGGAGCCGACGGGGAGGGCCTGCCCCGCTACTGCGAGGGAAAGGCCGGGCCCCTCACCCGGGAAGGCGGCTCAGCGAGCCCGTCACTCGCGCAGCTGCGTGCGGCGATGCCCACGGAACTGGCCCCCGGACGGCTCTACGGGCTGCTGCGGGAGGACGGACTGGAGTACGGCGCGAGCTTCTCCACCGTCCGCGAGGTGTGGCACGACGAGGCGGGCGGACAGGCGCTGGGCCGGATCACCGCCGCCCCCGACGGCGCGTCCCGCGTGAGCCACGAGCACCGCTTCGCCACCATGCTCGACGGCTGCCTGCACCTGGCCGCGGCCGCCGCGCACGACGGCGCGGCCAGGGGCGCCCGCATTCCCGTGGCCATCGGCCGCGCCGTGCTGCTCGGCCCCCTTCCCGACCAGGTCTGGGGCCATGTCCGGCTGCGCCCCAACGACGCGGCGACGGCGTTCACGGCCCAGCTGCGGGTCCTCGACGACAGCGGGAACACCGTCGCCACCCTGGAGGACATCGAGTTCCGGCGGCCGGCCTCGCTGAGCGCCACCTCGGCCGCCCCGCCCGACACCCGCGGCCGCGAGAGCGGGGACTCGCGGCGCGAACTGCGGGAGCGCATCGAGCCGCTGTCCGCCGAGGAGCGCCGCCAGGCCGTCGTCGACTGGCTCACCGACGAGATCACCGACACCCTCGGCCGGATGTCGACGGAGCTGGAGATCGACCTCCACGACCTCGAACCGTCCCTGGCCCTGCTGGAGATCGGCCTGGACTCCCTGAGCATCACCGAACTCCAGCGGCGCATCCAGGAAAAGCTCGACTTCCGTTTCCAGGCGATGGAGGCCTTGGAGTACCAGAGCATCGAGGAACTGGCCGACTACCTCCTGCACCGGGTCGTCCTGGCGGACGCCGCCACCGGCGCACCGGACTCCTGAACCCCCGCACACCCCCGGCCGGCAGCACGACACACCGGCGATCCCACCCGGCAGATCCCACCCAGAGGGGAAGTGCCAGCAACCGTGCTGAGCCCCGACTTCGTCAACGACTACCTCGACAGCCACCTCGCCGAACGCCAGGTCAACAAGATCCAGCACGGCTTTCCGTCGCCGCGATTCTGGAACGAGCTCTCCGTGCCGCTGGACGAGATCGGCGCGGACCGCCGCCAGTTGTCCCGGACCGTCGGCAAGCCGGCCGTGTTCCTGTACGTCGGCGTCCCCTACTGCATCAAGACCGACCCCGGTAAATGCGGCTACTGCCTGTTCCCCGTGGAGGAGTTCCAGGGCAACGCCGCCCTGGAGAACTACTACGGATACGTGGAACGCGAAGCCGAGATGTACCGGAGCCAGATGGAGGGCACCACCCTCACCGGCGCCTACTTCGGCGGGGGCACCTCCAACCTCTACAGGGCGCCGGTCTACCACCGGCTGATGGACCTGGTGCGCGGCCTGTTCCCCGACATCTCCGACCAGGCCGACCTCACCCTGGAAGGGATCCCCCAGCTCTTCACCCGGGAGAAGATGGAGGCGATCCGCGACTCGGGGATGACCCGCGTCAGCATGGGCGTCCAGCAGGTCAACGAACACCTCAACAGCCTCAGCGGCCGCAAGCAGACGACCAAGCACGTCATCCAGAGCCTGGAGTGGGCCCGTGAGCTGGGCCTGTCCGCCAACGTCGACCTCATCTTCGGCTGGCCGCAGCAGACCGTCGACTCCATGCTGGAGGACCTGGAGACCCTGGTCTCCTGGGAGGTGTACGACATCACCCACTACGAGCTGAACGTCGGCGGCCCCACCGACTTCGCCCTCAACCGCTACCACGAACTCCCCAGCACCCTGGCCAACCTGGAGATCTACCGGGCGGGCCGCGACTTCCTGCTGGAGAACGGCTACCAGCAGCTGTCCACGTACAACTTCCGCCGCCCCGGCGACCCCGCCGCCCGTGACTTCCGCGAGGGCTACACCACCCGCTTCGACCACCTGGACACCCTCGGGCTCGGCTATGCGGCGATCACCTTCTTCGGCAACCCCGCCCTCCCACCGGGCCGCTCCTGGTCGTTCATCAACCACCGCAGCCTGGCCCAGTACAAGGCCGCCGTGGACGACGGCCGCTTCCCGGTCGAGCGGGGCTACAGGCACACCCCCGACGACTGGCTGCTGATGCTCCTCTTCCGCAGCCTCATCAGCACCGAGGTCAACCGCACCCAGTACCGTGCCGCCTTCGGCCTCGACGTGTACGAGAAGTACGCCACCGTCTGGGACGCCCTGGCCGAGCGGGGCTTCGCGGAGATCACCCCCGAGCGCATCCGGCTCGTCGGCGACGGCGCGTTCTACGCGCCCATGATCTCCGCGCTGATCGCCGAGGAGCGCTACCGCGAGCTGCGCGAGGAGGCCGCGCTGCGCAAGAGGCAGTCGCGCCGGCCCGTCCCGGTGGACGTGTCGCTGCCGGTGCCCGGGGCGGGCAGCGGTGGATGAGCTGCCCCTGGCGGGGCGCGGGTGTGTCGTCACCGGAGGCTCGCGGGGCATCGGCGCCGCGATCGTACGGCTCGCCCTCGCCCAGGGCGCCGACGTCGTCTTCGGCTACCACAGCGGAGAGGACCGGGCCCGCGCCCTCGCCGACGAGCTGCGCGCCGACCACCCCGACCAGCGCTGCGTCCCGCTGTACGCCCATGTGGCCGACGCCGGCGAGGCCGAACGCTTCGCGACGGCGGCGCTGGGCCGCCTCGACCGGTTCGACGTCCTGGTCAACAACGCCGGGCTCACCCGGGACACCCTGTTCGCCCGGATGGGCCCGCAGCAGTGGCACGACGTCATCGGCACCAATCTGGACAGCATGTACACCGTCACCAGACCGCTGCTGATGCCGCTGGTGAAGCAGCGCGGCGGCGCCATCATCAACATCGCCTCCTCGTCGGGGCTGCACGGTATCCCCGGCCAGACGGCCTATTCGGCCGCGAAGGCCGGGGTCATCGGCTTCACCAAGGCCCTCGCCAAGGAGATCGGCGCCCGGGGAGTGACCGTCAACGCGGTGGCGCCCGGTCTCATCGAGACGGACATGACGGCCGCGATCCCGCCCGACAGGGCCGAGCTCCTCAGGTCCCTCATCCCCACACACACCTTCGGCTCGCCGCTGGACGTGGCGCACCTGGTGTGTTTCCTCGCCTCCGACCGGGCCCGCTACATCACCGGGCAGGCCATCGAGGTCTCCGGCGGACTGGTCGTCTAGGCGGGGGGCGCGGTGTTCTCAGCCCAGGGCGCCGTGTCCGCCGCTCACCCGGATCACACCCTCCTGCGCGAGGGTGGCCACCAGCACCCCGTCACGGGTGAAGACCCGGCCCAGGACCAGCCCGCGCCCGCCGGTGGCGACCGGCGTCTCCAGGTCGCACAGCAGCCACTCGTCCGCCCGGAAGGGACGATGGATCCACACGGTGTAGTCGAGGCTGCGGCCACTGGCGTGGAACCACGAGACACCGTGCCGGAGCAGCACCGTCTCCAGCATGGTGACATCGCAGACGTACACCAACAGACAGTCGTGGAGCAGGCGTTCACGGTCCGGGTCCGTCTGCGGCGGCAGGTCGCCCTTGGCGCGCACCCACACCTGGTTCCGCGAGGCCGCCAGCGAGGGGTCGTTCTCCACGTCGAAACTCAACGGGCCGACGAAACGCAGGTCGTAGGGTTTCCCGAGCGGCTGTGTGACCGCGCCGAAGGCCTTGGTCAGCCGCTCCTCGTAGGCCGCCAGGTCCTCGGGGGCGGGGACGGACGGCATCGGATCCTGGTGGTCCAGGCCCGGTTCGGGGTGGTGGAAGGAAGCCGTCAGCGCGAACACCTCCCGGCCGCGCTGGGTCGCGGTCACGCGCCGGGTGGCGAAGGCGGCGCTGTCCCGCACCCGCTCGACGCGGTGGTCGAACGGCGCGGTCGGCAGGGTGGGCCGCAGGAAGAAGCAGTGCGCGGAGTGCGCCGAGAGCCCGCCGGGCACCGTACGCCCGGCCGCGGCCAGCGCCTGCGCGGCGACATGCCCTCCGTACACCGGGACGGACTGCTCCAGCGGAGGAGGACCGACGAAGTGCTCCCCGGCGCCGCTGCCGGGCGCGGGGGCGAGTTCGAGGTGGCCGAGCAGGTCCAGCAGCGCGCGTTCCTGGTCCATGGGGGTCCCGCTTCGCGTCGGTGTCACCGGACGGGAGCCAGTATCGCCACCAGGGGCCCGCCCCTCAATCGAACGGGCCGCAAGACGCCGCTCGCCCGCGCCGTCACGCCGCGCCTCACGACCGCGCGCGGTGCCCGACCGCCGTGCGCGACGGCTCCGTACGGCCGTGGACTCTCGCCACGGCAGACCGCTCGCCCCGGGAGGCCCGCCATGATCCGCTTCAGCACGGCCCTGTACCGGCGGCGCGTCGCGGTGCTGTGGGTGAGCGCGTGCGTCGTCGTGCTGGCCGGTGTCGGCGACCTCGGTGTGGAACACCGGCTGGTCCACGGCGGGTTCTCCGATCCCGGGGCGCAGTCCTCGCGTGCCGCGCGCCTGGTGTCGGAGCGTTTTCCCGCCACCGACGACGACCTGGTGCTGCTGCTCGGCGGGTCCACGCCGGTCGACTCCCCCGCGATGACATCGCTCGGCACCGCCCTGACCCGGCGCGTGGCGCGCGCCCCGGGGGTGCGGGCGGCCACCTCGTACTGGACGGCGGGGCGCGCGCCCTCGCTGCGCTCCCGCGACGGCTCCACGGCCCTCATCTCGCTCTCCCTGCGCGGCGACGAGGACGACCGGGCCAGGACGGCCGAGCGGCTGGTGCCGGAGGTCCGGCGCGACGCACGGGGCCTGACGGTCGGGGCGGCGGGGCCCGCACAGGTGCAGTCGGAGGTCGGCAGGCAGACCGCGCACGACCTCCTGCTCGCCGAGGCGATCGCGATGCCCCTCACCCTCGTCCTCCTGCTGCTGGTCTTCGGCAGCGCGGTCGCCGCGGCCCTGCCGCTGGTCATCGCGCTGCTGTCGGTCCTGGTGACCCGCGCCGTACTGAACGCCCTGGCCGGGGCGGTGCCGATCTCGGTGTACTCGATGAACTCCACCACGGCGCTCGGCCTCGGCCTCGCGATCGACTACAGCCTCTTCGTCCTCGCCCGCTTCCGGGAGGAGCTGAGCGGCGGCGCCACGGTCCGCGAGGCCCTGGGGCCCACGGTCCGCAGGGCCGGGCGGACGGTGGCGTTCTCCGGGCTGACGGTGGCCCTCTCCCTGGTCGCCCTGCTGGTCTTCCCCCAGTTCTTCCTGCGCTCGTTCGCCTACGGCGGTATCGCGGTGGTGCTCTCGGCGGCGGCCGGAGCCGTCTTCGTCCTGCCCGCGCTGCTGGCCGTCCTGGGCCACCGCGTCAACCGCTACGACGTCTTCGCCCGGCTGCGCGGTCCCGCGCGACCGGCGACCGGTACGGCGGCGGATCCGCCCGGGAGCGGCCGCTGGTACCGGTTCGCGAGTGCGGTGATGCGCCGCCCGCTGCTGTACGGGAGCGGCGCGGTGCTGCTCCTGGTGCTCCTCGCCTCCCCCTTCGCCCGGCTCACTCCCGGCCTCTTCGACGACCGCTCGCTGCCCGCCGACTCCCAGGTCCACCGAGCCACCCAGCTGCTGCGCGACGAGTTCGACGCGGACTTGCCGCATACCGTCCCGGTGGTGGTGGAGGGTGTGGGGCGAGAGGGGGTCGAGGCCCTTGAGCCCTACGCCCGTGCGCTGTCGGCGGTGCGCGGAGTCCGCCAGGTGACGGCCGCGTCCGGCGGCTACGCCGACGGGCGCCGGACCGGGGGCCCCGGCCCGGTGGGTCCGGCGCTCCTGAACGGCGACAGCGCGCTGCTCTCCGTGATCCCCTCGGTGGAGCCGGACTCCCCCGCCGCCACCCGGCTCGTGGGCCGGCTACGGCACGTGGCACCGCCGGACGGCACAGGGCACGGCCCCGCCCGGGTGTCGGTGGGGGGCAGGGCCGCCGAGGTGAGGGACAGCACGGCGGCGATCGCCCGGGCCACTCCGGCGGCGCTCGCCATCGTGGCGGGGTTCTCGCTGGTGCTGCTCTTCCTGTTCACCGGGAGCGTTCTGATGCCGGTGAAGGCGCTGGTGCTCAACACCCTCAGCCTCAGTGCCACGTTCGGGGCGATGGTGTTCGTCTTCCAGGAAGGCCATCTGTCGTTCCTGGTGGGTTCCCCCCAGCACACCGGGACCCTGGACGCCACGATCCCGATCCTGACCTTCTGCGTGGCCTTCGGCCTCTCCATGGACTACGAGGTGTTCCTGCTCTCCCGGATCCGCGAACGCCGACTGCGCACCGGGGACGACACGGAGTCGGTGGCCTACGGCCTCCAGCACACCGGCCGGATCATCACGGCCGCGGCGGTCCTCGTCGCCGCGGTGCTGTTCGTCTTCGCGGTCTCCGGGGTGACCCTGCTCAAACTGCTGGGCGTCGGGCTGGCGTTGGCGGTGGTCCTGGACGCGACGCTGGTACGGGCGGTGCTGGTGCCGTCCTTCATGAGGCTGGCGGGACGGGCCAACTGGTGGGCGCCCGGGCCGCTGCGCCGACTGCACGAGCGGGTGGGGCTGCGGGACTGAGAACAGCCGCGGGTGCTGCCCGACCGGACCGGTCGGACAGCACCCACAGGACACCAGCCGCGAACCGCTCAGTCGTTGACGCAGGTGTTGCCGAAGGCCGGGTTGAGCAGGCCCACGATGTTCACGCTGTTGCCGCAGACGTTGACCGGCACGTGCACGGGCACCTGGATCACGTTGCCGGAGAGGACCCCCGGGGACCCGATGGCCTCACCGTGGGCGCCGGCGTCGGCCACCGCCGCACCGGCACCGCCGAACACACCGGCGACCGCGACCAGAGCAACGAGGGCAGGGCGAATACGCATGTCTCTCCAAGATTCGGGGGGAACTTCGTGACGGCTGAAGCCCATCACGCCTGGTGGGAGCGGTGTGACGGGTAACCGTTCCTGCAGGCCGATATTCACTCCCACGGGACACATAAAAGGACTGCGCGGGACGTTGTCACACCGCGCACCGGGCACCCGCGGGGCCCGCCCGCCCGCGGAAAATCGATTGCCCTGAGGGTGTGCGGCGCACACCATCGTCACTCGTGACCAGTGCGACCTCCCCCACCCCCTCCCCCAGACGCCCGCGTCTGTCCGGCCTGCTCCCGGACCTCTCCCCCTGGCGGTCCTCCGCCGACTTCCGGCTGCTCTGGGTGCAGGGCATCGTCGCGATCCTCGCCAGCTCGATGGCCATGGTCGCGCTGCCGCTCCAGATCAAGGAGCTCACCGACTCGCCGCTGGCGGTGGGGGCGATGGGGCTGGTCGAGCTGGTGCCGCTGGTGGTGTTCGGGCTGTACGGCGGGGCGCTGGCCGATGCCGTCGACCGTCGCAGGGTGATCCTGGCGACCGAGGCGGGGCTGGCCGTGCTGGCGGTGCTGCTGCTGGGGAACGCGGTGCTGGGCTCGCCGCGGCTGTGGCCGCTGTATGTGGTCGCCGCGTGCGTCTCGGCCCTGGCCGGGCTCCAGCGGCCCGCGCTGGACTCGATGATGGCGCGGATCGTCCCGCACGAGCAGCAGACGGCCGCCGCCGCGCTCAACGCGGTGCGCTGGCAGATCGGCATGATCGCGGGGCCGGCCGCCGCCGGTCTGGTGGTGGCGTACGCGGGTCACGGCACGGCGTACGCCCTGACGGCGGCGGGCTTCCTCGTCTCGGTGCTGCTGTGCCTGCGCCTCTCCCCCGCGCCGCCCGCGCACGGCGCGGACAAGCCGTCCCTGCGCGGCATCGCCGAGGGCGCGCGCTACGCCTGGTCGCGGCCGGTGCTGCTCGGGACGTACGCCGTGGACCTCGCGGCGATGTTCTTCGCGTTCCCGAACACGATCTTCCCGTTCCTCGCGGACGAGCTGGACGCGCCATGGGCGCTCGGTCTGATGTACGCGGCCGGGTCGGCGGGGTCGGTGCTGGTCAGCCTCACCAGCGGGTGGACCTCGCGGGTACGGCGCCACGGCCTGCTCGTGATCTTCGGCGCGGCCGGGTGGGGGCTGGCGATCGCGGCGGCCGGGTGGTGCTCCGACATCTGGCTGGTGCTGCTCTGCCTGGCCGCGGCGGGCGCCGGCGACATGCTCAGCGGCCTGGGCCGCTCCACCATCTGGAACCAGACGATCCCGGAGCATCTGCGGGGGCGGCTGGCGGGCATAGAGGTGCTCTCGTACAGCGTCGGGCCGCAGCTGGGCCAGGTCCGGGCGGGCGGCATGGCGGGGTGGACCGGGACCCGGGCCGCGTTCTGGTCCGGCGGTCTGGCCTGTCTGGCCTCCGTGGCCCTGCTGTCGGCCGCCCTGCCGAAGCTGGTCACGTACGACGCGGACACCGACGAGGAGGCGCTGCGCCGCAAGGCACAGCGGGAACAGGTCCCGGCGGCCTGACCCGGGCCCGCCGGGCCCCGCACCGCCCGCTGCCGCGCCGGACCCCGCCGGCCGGCAGGCCTCACGCCATTTCGGGCTGCGGTTCCAGTTCCGAGGGTTGTACGCGCGCCGTCCGCGGTTCCCAGCGCTTGGTGGTCCGTACGTATCCGTACACCACCGAGGACATCGCCAGAAGGAGCAGGGGGCCGAATACCCAGGGGTGTCCGGCCATTTCCACCGGCAGATAGCGGTAGGAAAGCAGGAGCCCGGAGAAGACCGTCGCGCCGTAGACAATGAACAGGGTGGCCGAGCGGTCCCAGCCCCGGTCGAACGCACGCATCGCGGCCTCGACCGTGACCGCGAAGACCACACCGGCGAGCAGGTCCGCGCCGTAGTGATAGCCGAATCCCAGGGTCGCGCTGAGCGTGGCGACGAGCCAGAACGTACCGGCGAAGCGTCCGATTCTCGGCGCCTTGCGGGAGTGAATGAAGATCGTGGTGGCCCAGGCGGTGTGCAGGCTGGGCATGCAGTTGCGCGGGGTGATCTCGTCGTACGGGAACGGGCGCGGGGCAGCGATCGACGGGACCGTGTCCGGCCACATCTGTGCCAGCGCCCAGTGCCCGCCGCCCGTGCCGAAGGCGCCGCCTCCGTAAGTGAAGACCGGTCCGACCACGGGGAAGATCATGTAGATGGCAGGCCCCAGGAGGCCGATCGCCAGGAAGGTGCGCACCAGGTGGTGACCCGGGAAACGGCGCTCGGCCGCCACGTTGCGCAGCTGGTACAGCGCGAAGAGGGCCGCTGCCAGCGGGAGCTGGCCGTAGACGAAGTCGAGGACGTGCGAGCCGACCGGGCCGGAGGCCTCGACGATCTGGCCCGCCACCCAGGACGGGTTGCCCAGCGCGTGGTCGGCCGTCACCACGTACTGGTCGAGCACGTCCGGGCGGGTCTTCGAGGTGATCAGCAGCCAGGTGTCGCCCGTCTTGTGGCCGATCACCAGCAGCATGCCCAGGCCGACGCCCTTCAGCAGCAGGACACGTTCCTTGCCGGTGCGGCGTACGAGGGCGATGACCGCGCACGCCACCATCACCCACAACGGGCCGTTGCCGAACGCCATCTTGGCGTCGACCGCCCAGCGCACCGACATGAAGACGGCGTCGATACCGACCGCGACACCGGCCGCGACGAATCGCTGCCGCCAGGTGAGCACCACCATCATCAGCGCCATACCGGCATACAGCAGCGGCCCCGACTTGGGGGCGAAAAGCAACTCCGGCACCTGGCCCGTAAGAGGCCCCGGCATACCGTAATGACGCGCGACGATCTCCAGCGCGACGAAGAATCCGAGGGTCACCGCGGTGACGGCGGCCCACAGCATCGTCCGCGGCCGGCGCAGCGCGGCGTACTCAATTTTAAAATCTATTCGCGAAAACACCCGAGGTATTATCGATTTCAATGAATTGGCCGATTTGTTAGTTTTTTAGTAATGGTCACCCTTGGTACCGGAGGGCGTGTTTTCCCGGTGGAGCACGGGCGTGGAGGGCAACCGCCGTTCGATCATGCTATCGGAGCTGCTGTGCAGGTGAGTTTCACGGGTCATGGGTGGCATGGGGGACGGGCGATGTGGTAGCCGTTCCCCCGCGCTGGTCCGACGCGGCGGAGATGCCCATGTCCGTCAGCCCGAGGGCATCCGCGTTCACCGAATTGAAGGAGACAGCTGCTGCCTCCTTCACCGGGACATCGATTTACGCCACGGGTCGGCCCGCCGCGGCGGCGGACGGCACCGGCTTGTCGAACATGGCGCAGATCACGGCCGTCTGCACCGCCTTGGTGGCCTTGTCCAGCCTCGCGAAGGCCTCCGGGTGCTCGGCGAACGCCTCCGTGGAGACCAGCATGGCCGCCGTGCGGCTGCCGGTGGAATCGGTGGCGTGGAAACTGAAATAGCCGGGAATGCCGCCGTCGTGCGACCACACCCTGCCGCACGGGGTCGGGACGGTCGCGATGCCCAGCCCGTAGCCGGGCCCGTCCGGCTGGTCCGGGAAGACCGGCACGGCGGTACGCATCTGGGCCAGCTGGGCCGCGGGCAGCAGCCTGCCGGACATCAGCGCGGTGAAGAAGGTGTGCCAGTCGCCCGCCGAGGACACCACGGCCCCGGCCGCCCCGCCCCACGACGGATTGTTGTCGGAGACGTCCACCTGGCCGTCGCGGTGCGCCCCCGCGAAGTCCCGGTACTCCGTAGGCACCCCCGGTGGCATATGGGCCGCGTCCGGCTCCTGGCCCCGGGCGTGCGGGCCGTGCCACGCGGCGTCCGTCGCGTAATAGGTGTGCCTCAGGCCGAGCGGGCGGGCGATCCGGTCGCGGACCAGCTCCGCGAGGCTCCTCCCGGTGGCCTCCTCCAGGACGGCGCCGATCGCGGCGTAGTTGGTGTTGCTGTACGCCCACGAGCTGCCCGGCGGGAACAGCGGGTCGTGCCGTACGCCGAGGGCGAGCAGCTCCCGCGAGGTCCATCCCCGCTGGTCCTGACCCATGATCGAGGGCAGGATCGCGGGATCCTCGGTGTAGTCGCGCAGACCGCTGGTGTGGTTGAGGAGCATCCGCAGGGTGATCGCGCGGCCGTCGGGGACCCGGCCCGGAAGCCACTTCTCCACCGGGTCGGTCAGGGCGAGCCGGTCCTGCGCGACGAGTTGCAGGACGAGCGTGGCCATCATGGTCTTGGTGTTGGAGCCCATCCGGAACTCGTCCCCCGCCTTGAGGCGGTGGCCCTTCCTCGCCCAGCGGGCCTGCTCGACGACCTCCACCGGGCGGCCACGGCCGTCGTCCACGCGTACGATCACGCCGGGTGCGCCGGAGGCTGTCGCTTCCCTTGCCAGCGCGCGCAGTTGGGCCGCTTGCCACGTCTTAGCCCCTCCGTCGCGGGCGTACGACGTTCCCGTCGCGAGCAGACTGGTCGCGGCCAGAAGGGACGCGGCGGCCATGAGGTGCCGACGGCGTCGGCGGGCGGCGGGGCGGTGCCGGGGTACTTCGGACGCGGTGGTGGGGTGGGGCGTGTCGGGGTGTGGCCCTGTCGTCATGACGACGACCCTGGCGCATCCGCACGCGGCCTGTCATCGGGGCACGCCCCCGACTGAAGGGTAGGGCTGTCCCCCACTGCCTGGGTACGGTGGCCCTCAGCTCGTTCCATCAGCCCGTCCCTCCCGGCCCATGGAGACTGCTCATGTCTGATGTCAACAGCCCTTATCCGCCCGGCACTCCGTGCTGGATCGACCTCGTGGCGGCCGACCAGCGGGCGGCACTCGACTTCTACCGCGGCCTCTTCGGGTGGGAGGGCGAGACCGGGTCGCCGCAGACCGGCGGGTACACGATCTGCACCCTGGACGGGAAGCCCGTGGCCGGGATCACGACCTCCATATCGCCGGACGGCGGCCCCGCCCGGCGGACGGTGTGGACCACCTACTTCGCCACCTCGGACGTCGACGCGAGCGAGAAGGCGATCGCCGACAGCGGGGGCACCGTCGTCAGTGCGGGCACCGACGTGCGTACGCTCGGCCGCGTGTCCATCGACACCGACCCCACGGGCGCGGCGTTCGGCCTGTGGCAGGCCCGGGACTTCCTCGGCGCGCGGATCGTCAACGAACCCGGCGCGTTCATCTGGAGCGAGCTGAACACCGGGGACACCGACGCGGCGGCGCGCTTCTACTCAGACGTCATGGGCCTGACCGACGCGCCGCTGGAGGGCGAGGAGGGCTACTTCGGCCTCGCGGTCGACGGGCGGGTCGTCGCCGGGATGCAGGGCCTCGACAAGCTCCCGCCGGGCACTCCGTCGCACTGGCTGACGTACTTCGCCGTCGAGGACACCGACACCACCGCCGACACGGCGACCAGCACCGGCGGCAAGGTGCTCAAGCCGCCGTTCAACAGCTCCACGGGCCGGATGGCGGTCCTCCAGGACCCGCAGGGCGGCAAGTTCGCCGTCATCACTCCTTTCCGCCCCGAATCGCGCTGACGGCCGGGGGCCACCTCTTCCCGGTGGGCGCGGCCCGTGGCGGGTGCCTGGGCAGGGGTATCCCTCCTGCCCAGGCACGCGACCGCGACCGCACACCGCTGTGCCCACTGTGCGGACAGTCACCTTGACGGACGTCAACGCTTAGGCCAGCCTTACCTTCGCTCGGCCGCTGGTCGGTGCGAGTACGCCCCGTAGAAGATCCCTGGAGTACCCATGTCCGCCGCCGACGTCACCGCGAGCCCCCACGGACCCGGGCGGGAAGCGGAGCTGCTCCGGCTTCCCCGCTGGTGCGGGACCACGGCGGTGTCGCTCGCGGTGTGCGCGGGCTGGGCGGCCACCATATGGGTCGCGCTCCACCTGAAGGCGGACGCCACACTGCACACCGTGGCCCTGTTCACCCACCTCGCCTCCCTGGTTCTGGGCTTCGGCGCGGTGCTCGCCATCGACTACTACGGCGCCCTGTGGCTGATGGGCCGCAAGACCCTCCGCGAGGTGCTCGACTTCACGGCGCCGCTGCACGTGCCCGTCTGGCTCGGGCTCGGCGGGCTGCTGTTCAGCGGCGCGTTCCTCCATCCCGACCTCGGCTCACCGCTCACCTGCGCCAAGCTCGTCCTCGTTCTCGTGCTCTCCCTCAACGGGGTCCAGGCGTCCGCCCTGCACCGCCGGCTCGGCGCCGCCGACGGCGAGCCCGTCGGCCGTCGGCTGCTGGTCCGCAGCGCCGCGACGGCCCTGGTCTCCCAGGGCGCCTGGTGGGGCGCTCTCGCGATCGGCTTCCTGAACAGCCAGCACTGATCCACCCGCCGGGCCGGGAGCGCCGCCGCCGCGCCCGGGGTCAGATGCCGTTCGAGCTGGAGCGGCCGAAGAACTCGATCTCCGCGATGGCGACCTGCTTGTCGCCGGAGGCCGCGTAGGCCGATTCCAGGGTGAAGCGGACCCGGAGGACGTCGACGATCCGGAAGGGGCGTCGCTGGGCGCCCGCGCCCTGGTCCAGGGTGATCTCGCGGTTCGTGGTCTTTCCGTCCTTCGTGGTCACCGTCGCCCGGATGCGGTGCGGCAGCGCAGAGTCGCCCAGCTTGTCGGGGCGGCCGGAGACGCCGGGCGTGATGAGCACGTCCAGCAGCCGGGTGGGCTCGGAGAAGCTCACCTCGATCCACTCCCCCCGGCCCGCCTCGGAGACACCCGGCCCCCACCAGGTGTTGCTCCGCTTGTCGAAGGCGAGCTTCGGCTGGTGCCCGGGGAACGAGCGGGAGGCCCGCATGCCGTCGGGAGCGACCGGAGCGCGCTTGGCGAAGTGGTCGCGGGTGGCCTGGACGCCGTCGGGGATGAAGATGACGCCGAGGATGACGGCGGTCATCGCCAGCACCGCGGCGACCCAGGTGCCGATGCGGTCGAACACCCGGCGCAGCGGCGGACGTTCCCCGGCCCAGGGGGTCTCGCTCCCCCGTCCGAAGAGGCGGCGCCACCAGGGGCGGTGGACGCTCGGCTCCGCGGTCTCCGCGGCGAGGGGCATCGCGCACCGGCCGCAGAAGTGGCGGTCGGGCCGGTTCGGCGTGGAGCACCAGCGGCACGGCGGGCCGCCGAAGTCCTGGCCGGGGCCCGGGGCGCGCACCTGCGGACGGTCGGCGTCGGGGCGGCCGGGCAGCACGGGCGCGACACCCGGCGGCGCCGGAGCCGGGGCCTCCGGGTCGGCCACGGGCACGAGCAGGGAGCGGACCCGCTCGGTGTCGCTGTCCGGCAGGCCGTCGGCGGGACCCGCTGCCGGCGCGGGGGGCATCGGGACCGTGGGGGTGCTGCCGTCCGTGGCGTTCCTGGCATCCGGGTCGTACGCGGAGTGGTCGCCCGGAGCGTGCGACGCGCCGTCGCTTCCCTGGTGCGGTGGGTCCGTACGGGACGGGGGCTCGGGGCGGTGCGGCTCCGGGCCGGTGACCCGGGCGGCGGCCCTGTCCGGCTCGCCGGTGGTGGCGCGGTCGCCCGGGGGCTTGTCCGGCAGGCTTCGCGGGGCGGGCGACGGGCGGTCGGCGGCGTCCCGGGATGCGGCGCCGCCCGCGGTGGCCGCGGGGCTGGAGGCACGGGCGCCGGCCCGGTCCCAGCCGAGTACGGCGCCGCACGAGTCGCAGAAGGACTGGCCCGGTTCCGCGCGGGTTCCGCACTCGGCGCAGTGCTGGGTGGTCATCGCTGCGGGGTCCTTTCAGCGGCGGTCACTTCGACGGTGTAGGGCATATGGGCGGGGCGGGCGGCGGCGACCAGGGTGTCCAGGCGGTGGGTGTCGGCCGGGGTCGGGTGGGGCAGCCGGACGGCGACGTGCAGCCGGGGACGCGGAGTGCCGGGGAACGGGCCGAGGGGGCGCGCGCTCCAGTTGGCACCACCGCTCTCGGTGATGTCGGGCGCGACCCCGAACGCGAGGCGCACCGCCTCCGAAAGGCCCCGCCGGGTGCCGCGCACCCGGTGCAGCCGGGCGGCCGCGGCGACGGCCGCGCGCAGCCGGTGCTCGGGCTCGCCGCCGTCGGTCTCCGCGCCGACCCAGGTGCCGAGCCACCGGGCGAAGTCGACGGGGGTCAGGGCCGGGTCGAAGTAGGTGTCGAGGCAGTCGAGGACGTTGAGGAGGGGGGCGAACACGTCGTCGAGCCCGGCGACGAAGCGCTGGGCGAGGTCGTCGTCGGCGAACACGGCCGGGAGCATGGCGCCGATGGGCGCGGACGAGCCCAGGCCGTCGACGGAGCCCCTGCCGCCGGTCACGCCGGGTCCCCGATGACGCGGACGCGGTGGTCGTAGGAGAAGACGAGGGAGGGGGCGTCGAGGTCGATGCGGTCGGTGGGGTCGCCGCGTTTGCCGGTGAGCGGGTCGGCCGGGTGCAGGACGACCTGGTCGACGAGTTCGACGCCGGGGACGCGTTGCAGCACGGCGAAGACCTCGCCGGACTGCACCGGGCGCCCGAAGGGCCAGCCGCGGCCGTCCGCGCCGCCGGTGAGCGGGTCGAGGTGGTGGTAGAGCGCGTCGTGGGCCCGGCGGCGCACCCGGTCGGTGTCGGCGCCCCGGAACGCGTGGACAGTGGCGACGACGGTGACCCCTTGGTAGTACGGCGGGCCGACGGCGAGCCGGGTGCCGATCAGGCGGCGCTCGTCGAGGTGGCGGGTGATCCGGCCGAGCAGGTCGTCGCCGGGCACCAGTTGCTCGAAGCGGAGCCGGCCGCCGGGGTCGGGCACGGCCTGCGGGACGACCACGACCCGTACCGCGTAGGCGCCGTGGTCGCCCTCCTCGCCCTCCAGACAGGTGATGCGGGCGGTCTCGGGGGCGGCCCGGCGGGCGAGTTCCTCGTAGTCGCGCAGGGTGACGGCACGGTCCTGGGCGCGCAGGGTGATGGGCGCCCGGAGCTTGGCCTCCTCGACGGTCTCGCCGTCGACTCCCCCGCGCGCGGCCTCGCGGTTGACGACTTCGGCGACGTACGGGATGGAGGTGCGCAGCACCTGGACGGCGCCCCGGGCGACATTGCCGGAGCGGCCGCCGCCGGTGCGGTAGCGGCGGGCGCGGACGACGGATCCCTTGGAGGCGACGGCGCCGTACTGGCGCAGGCTGCCGTCCGGTTCGCGCACGGCGGGGCCGAAGGCGATCTCGCCGGTCGCCGCGTCCAGGGTCACATGCCGGTCCTCGGGGCCGGAGGCGGCGAAGTGGGAGACGACCTGCCAGTCCTGCCACCCGTCGTGCGCGGCGGTCTGGAGCAGCAGCGGCGGGTCGTCGCCCACCACGGGCGCGTTGGCCAGGCGCAGCCGCTGGCCGGGCAGCCCGGTGGACTCGCCCAGGGCCTCGTCGCGGACGGTCTCGGCGTGCACCGCGCGGGTGGTGGCGCCGATGGTGTAGGCCTCGGCGGAGCGGATGGTGGGAGTGGTGGTGTAGAAGGGCTGGCCGGGCAGTGCCTCGGTGACGCGGCAGCGCACCCAGCCCGCCTCGTGGCCGCCGTTGCGGGACAGGACGTGGCCGCCCGGGATGTGCAGGACGACATCGCCCGGGCGGTTGAGGCCGCCGGTCTCGTCGCGGTCCACCTCGCAGAGCTGCCAGCCGTCCTCGGTCCACGCCTCCCACACCAGCGGCGGCTGGCGCGGGTCGACACCGACGCCGTCGACACGGCTGTCGAGTTCGAGCGCGAGCGCGCAGTGCGGTACGGCGGCGCTCAGCCCCAGCAGCACGCAGTCGCCGGCCCGGGGCGCCTCGGCGAAGCACGACACGTCACGGCCCTCGACGAGGTCGACGGTCCGGTCGGCGACCGGTTCGCCCCGGTGCTGGACCACCAGGTGCCCCAGCGAGCACGGGACGACCGTCAGATCGCGCTCGGTGGCGAAGACGACGGCCTCGTCACCCTCGGTGCGCAGCGTGGAGACCTCCGTGCCCACCGGCACGGAGACGGCCTCCTCCTGCGGCGCGGACAGCCAGAAGGTGACGTCGGTGCGGGCCGCGGCCGGCGGGAAGAGCGTGATGCCCACGAGGTCGAGGAAGGCGAGGTGGTTCTTCTCCGGCACCCGGTTGAGCCGGTAGACGATCTGGTCCGCCATGTGCGCGACCGTCTCGATCAGGGTGACGCCGGGGTCGGAGACGTTGTGGTCGGTCCACTCCGGGGCGCGTTGCTGGATGTAGCGCTTGGCGTCGTCGACGAACTGCTGGAAGCGGCGGTCGTCGAGGTTGGGCGAGGGCAGGGACATCAGCGTTCGCTTTCGGGGTGGGTGCCGGGGCCGGACGGTCCGCCGGGGCCGTCCGAGGAGTCCGGCAGACCGGGCTCGTCGTGGGAGGGGATGACGTAGAAGGGGAAGACCAGGCTGCGCGGGTTGTTGGTGCCGCGGATCGAGTAGCGGACGTCGATGAACAGCACGCTCTGGTCGCCACCGGCGCTGACGTCGACGTCGTGCACCTCGATGCGCGGCTCCCAGCGGTCGAGGCTCATCAGGACCTCGTGCTGGATGCGGCCCGCGGTCTGCTCGTTGACCGGGGCGAAGACCAGGTCGTGGATGGCGCAGCCGAACTCGGGGCGCATCGGCCGCTCCCCGGGCGCGGTGGCCAGCACCAGCCGGATCGCCTCCTCCACCTCGCGCTCGCCGCTGACCAGGGCGATACCGCCGGTGGGCCCGATGCGCAGCGGGAACGCCCACCCGGACCCGACGAACTGCTCGGCCATCAGCACACCACCCGCCCTTTCCCGTACGTCACTTGAGCCCTCTGGGTCCTCGTCATGAGGGCAGCGGGTACTTCTTGTTGTTGACCATGACCAAACCGTTGAGCAGGAGCGTGGCGGCCCGGATGCCCACGTTGGCGGTGGAGTTGATCTGCACACCCGCGCCGGCGGTCATCGTCGCGGCGGCTCCGGCCTTGAAGTCCAGGACACTCGCCGCGGACACACCCACCACACCCCCCAGCGACCGGAGGCTGACCAGACCGCTGCCCTGGATGCTGACCGAGCCACCACCGCGGATGGACACATTGCGCTTGGCCCTCAGGTCGAGGTCGGTGCCCGCCTCGACCGACACCGAGCGCCCGCCCTTGATGCTGACGGCGCCCGCGCTGTCCACGGTGATCTCCGTCTTGGTGCGGTCGAGGCTGATGGTCAGCCTGTCGTTGCCGGTGGCGATCCGCACGCCCTGTTCGCGCGGCCCGGTCTGCTGGCTGAGCAGGTCGACGCGGTTGCCCTTGCGGTCGGACAGGGTGTGCCGGGTGGCCTGCTTCTTCAGCCCGTGGTGCAGGGGCACGGCGTTCGGGGTCGGCTTGTCACGGCCGTTGTAGAGCCCGCCGATCACGAAGGGGTGGTCCAGGGCGCCCCGGTCGAAGCCGACGAGCACCTCGTCGCCGACGTCCATGGGGAAGACGCCCCCGCCGCCCTTGCCGCCCCACTGCACCGAGCGGACCCAGTCACTCACGTACGTGTCGTCGAGCCAGGGGAACGTGAGCTTGACCCTGCCCTGTTCCAGCGGGTCCTGTACGTCGGTGACGAGGGCGTTGACGACGCCGGGCAGCCGGGCGGCCCCGCCCTCCGCTCCCCCGCCGCCGGAGGCCAGCCCGTACAGGGAGCGCCACTGGCGGCCGGTGACGTTGACCCAGGACTCGTAGTGCTTGCCGTCGCCGAAGACGTGCTGCACCGAGGTGACGGTGTACTTGCCCTCGAAGGGGCTGCCGACGCGGGCCAGGGCCACGGGTACGCCGGGCCGCAGCTTGGGGTTGCCGCGGACGACGACCTCCAGCTCGGCGAACGACGACGTCACATCGGCGGCGAGGGCCTCGGCGGCGTGCCGTACCTCGCTGACCGTGTCGTAGGGCGCTTCGGTCTCGACGAGCTTGGCGGACGCGAACTTCCGCGCGATCCTGGCGGAGTCGATACCGATCCCGATGCTCGTGTCCGTGCTGACCCTCTGCGTCTCCTTGATCTTCTTCTTGGTGGTGACGTTCCAGCCGCGCGACTCGACCTGGCCGACCTGGTCGGCGGCGGTGACGGCGGCACGCAGCCGCAGGATGTCGCGGCGCGCCCGCAGCACGAACGGGCTCTTGTCGCTGTCGGTCCTGGTCGACGGCGCCCCCGACGACGCCTTCGGCCTGACGAAGTGGAAGCGCCCTTTCGCGTCGAGCGACATGACCATCTTGTTCTCGTCGGCGAGCCGGGCCAGGAAGTCCCAGTCGCTGACGTTCGGCTGGCTGAGGAACTCGTACAGCGTCCGTGTCGTGTCGATCCGGCCGATACGGACGCCGTTCTGGACGGCGATCGTGCGGGCGATGTCGGAGGCGAGCTGGTTGCGGTACGCGACGACCCGGCGCTGGCGCATCAGACGGTGTCCGTAGTCGTATCCGCGGATGACGGTGAAGGTGCCGGCGCCGTCGAAGTCGACCTCCATGGCGGTGACCTCACCGGTCAGCAGGGGGACGCCGGTGCCCTGGCCGTCGGCGATCGGCGTGATGACCACCTCGGTGCCGAACTTCATCTTCAGTTTGTCCAGGACCAGCCGGGCGGGGTCGCGGAAGGTGAGCCGGAAGGAGGCGGGCACTCCCACCCCCTGGTCGACGGTGCCGGCGACCAGGAGATCGGCGATGTCGGAAGGGAGTTCCATGCCCCGGAAGGTGACGTTCAGGACACTGGAGAACGCGATCGGCGGCATCAGCGACGCACCTCCTCGGCGGCGGGCAGGATGAGTTCGGTACCGGACCTCACCCGGGACGGGTCGTCGATGCCGTTCGCCTCGGCGATCGCCCGCCACACCGTGGCGTCCCCGTACTGGCGCCACGCCAGCGACTGCAACGTGTCCCCGGCGACGACCCGGTGGACGCGCCGCGCGGTCAGCGCGCCCGACGTCGGGTTCTGCCACTTCGCCTTGGACGGGATCTCGTGCAGCCGCATCTGGCAGGTGGCGCGGATGGGCACACCGGTGGTGCTGAACAAGGTGTACGCGGCGTCGACCGAGGCGACGTACGAGGTGAACCGGGCCGTGGAGAAGGACCCCCACTCGAAGACCACCCAGGGCGGCGACGGCTGGTCGGCGTCGATGCTCAGGTCCGTGGTCTCGCAGCAGCTGAAGAGCGTCTCCACCTTCTTCAGGACCGTGTTCTCGGTCGGCTCGTCGGAGGTGTCGAGAAAGATCTCGACGGTCATCTCGCGGGGGTCGGGCCCCATGAACTCCGGCTTGGAGCCGTCCCGTACGGCGGCGGTCGGTGTCACCTTCCACTGGGCGCGGCGGCTGATGGAGAGCTGCGCCGGGTTGAACTCGAAGGTGAACGTCTCGATCAGACCGCCGGGTGTGGTGCTGGTGCCGAGCGGCGGCTCGTGGATCGCCAGGGTGGCGCGTACCAGGCTCTTGCCCGCGCCCTTGCTCTTCGCCATGTGGTCTTCCTCTGCGGTCCTTTGTCCTGGTCCTTCGTCCTGTGGCCCCTCGGGCGTCAGTCGGTGAAGCCGTGGTGGGCGATCTCCAGCACTTCCGTGGCGACCCCGGGGCTCGCCGGGTCGAGGGTGGGGCCGCGCCAGCTGACCGGCAGCACGTCGATCAGCCCCCAGCGGGCGACCTGCGACCCGTCCGCGCGCAGCGCCGCGATCTGGGCGGTGGGCCGCTTGATCCCGGTCTGCACGGACGAGATCCACTTGGCGACCTTGGTGGTGTCCGGGGTGAGCGGGCGGGTCAGCCGGATGGTGGAGAACGTGACGCGCGTGGGCAGTGCCCAGACGAACCCGTTGTTGCCGCCCTCCTGCCGGTGCTCGATCTCCACCTGGGAGGACAGGCCCTCGCACCCGTTGAAGTAGCCGAGGCTCTCGCCGTCGATGGCGAGGGAGAACCAGATGGTGGAGCCCGGGTCCTGACGGGACATCGGGGTGCGCCTTTCTCTCGCTGGTGGTTGTCGGTGGCCGCTGGTCAGCGCCGGGTGTCACGCAGTCGGCCGATCCGTTCGCGATCCATGCGCAGTTCCGTACGGATGTGACGGGTGATGCGGCCGATGATCTGGTGCACCAGCTCGTCGAGTTGGAACTCGGTGAGTTCCCGGGGGTTGAAGGCGCCCTGCGGCACCTCCGTGTATCCGGGCGGATCCACCGCCCCCGCCCCGCCCACGGGGTTCGCCGTGTACGGCGGCGGGCTTTCACCGGGGCTGTAGGCCGGGGGCGGCGAGGAGGGGGCGGCGGCGGGCCGGTCCTGACGGCCCGAGGCCCCCTGAAGGTGCCTCAGCGTGGCCCCCATGGTGGACGTCACGGCCGCGGCCAGCGCCCCGACGGTACGGCCGTGGGCACGCTGGACGACGGGCACGTCTGACGGCGGAGCCGCCGAGGACAGGGCATGCGACGCGGGTGCCTGAGCCGGGTGGAGCGGTCCCGGCGCCGGGTGCGGCGGCGGTGGGGTGAGCGGGGTTACGGGGAGGGGGGCCCGGCTGGCGCCGGACGCGGCGGAACGACGCAGAGGCACGGCCCTGGAAGGCGCGGGGCGGGCCTTGGCGGCGCGCTGGAGGGTGGGGAGGGGGCTGGGGGAGGTTGGGGTGAGGGGCAGCACCGGGATCGGGGTGGCCGGAGTTGGCGGCACCGACGTGAACGCCGGGGTCGGGGACGGTATGGCGGGGGTGGTGAACCGCTGGATCGGGGCGGGCGTGGTGGACGTAAGGCTGTGCGTGTGGCTGCCGGCGCGGGTCGGTGCCGGGTGCCGTTCTCCGAGGGGGAGGGTGTCGGTGGGGGCGGAGGTAAGGGGCGCACCCAGGGGAGAGCGCCGGGTCGGGGTGGTCGCAGCCACGGACGGAACCGGCGTTGCGGTGGCCGGTGCCGGGGCGGGCGCCGCCGGAGCCGGGGCGGCGTCCGGAACGGCCTGCGCGGCCGGGCGTATGTCAGCCGGCTTCGACGGGATGGGAGCGCCCAGGCCCATACGGGGTGTGGAGGTGCTGCGCTGGACGGGGTGGGTGGAGGCGGCGCCGAGGGAGGGTTGGGTGGCGACGGCCGGTGCCGTCGCCGGTGCGGGCCGGGAACGGGAGACCGCGCCCGGGAGCGATCGCTGGACGGAGGGTGTGGCGGAGAAGGAGGCGGCCCCGGCGCCACCTGACGTAGGTCTCGTCGGCCCGGTGAGCGGGTCGGTGCTCGGGCGCGCGGTGGAGCGCTGAACTGGGGGCGTGGCGGGGGTGGCGGCCGGGAGCCCGACGGCGCTTGCTGCAAGGCCCGTCGGCTCGGCGGCCGGAGCAACCGGGTGGGTGTCCGGGCGCGCGGTGGAGCGCTGCACTGGGAGCGTGGCGGAGGTGGCGGGGAGCCCGGCGGCACCTGCTGCAAGACCCGTCGGCCCGGCGGGCGGAGCAACTGGATCGGTGCCCGGGCGCATGGCGGAGCGCTGCACTGGGAGCGTGGCGGAGGTGGCGGGGAGCCCGGCGGCACCTGACGCAGGACTCGTCGGCCCGACAAACGGGTGGGTGCTCGGGCGCGCGGTCGAGCGCTGAACTGAGGGCGTGGCGGAGGTGACGGCCGGGAGACCAGCGGCACCTGACGCACGACTCGTCGGCCCGGCGGGCGGAGCAACCGGGTCGGCGCTCGACCCCCGAGTGGAACGCTGCACCGCAGGCATCGCGGAGGCCGCCGGAAGCCCGGCGTCACCCCACGCACGACTCGTCCGTCCGGCGGTCGGAGCAACCGGGGGCGTGACCGGCCACGGTGGCGGTGTCTGGGCGTGGGTCGCCAGGGGCGGTGGCGTCTCCCGTTGGGCCGGGGTCGTGGCCTGGTCCCGGAGGGTGTCCTCTGTGTTGCTGCTAGTGCCGTCGGCCGACGGCCTTACGGCGGGTGCCTGCGCCGCAGGGCGGGTGTCGACGTCCCGTATCGGCGCACGGACCGGCTCGCTCCCGGCCCCGGCAGGTGTGGTCGACCACGGCGCGCCTGTGGCACCGAGCGTCCCGCCGCTGGAGCCCGGCGCGGAGTTCATCGCGGACACCGCTCGCTGGACCGTCGTAGATGGCGTATCGGGCGCGGGGGCCGACCGGGCACCGACGTCACCCCTCGAAGCCGCGCCGGGCGCGGCAGTCGGGCGCTCGACCGGCGCCGAGGCACGGGAGTGCGCGGGCTCGGCCCCGTGGCTCGGCGTCGCGGGCTGGGGCCGGTTGCCGCCAAGGTCGGCCTTGGGTACGCCCGTTGGCGCGGGCCCGGCGGGAACGGCTCGTTCGGCGCCGCGCGTCGACGTCGCCCGCTGCACCGGCGCGGCGGCCGTCGTACCCGCTGAGGCGGCAGGCGCGGTATCGGTGCGGGGCGAGCTCGCGCTCCGTACAGCGTCTGGACCGGAGTCGCGCGCGGTGACGCGCGGAGAAGCCGTCGCCCGCTGCACCGGGGTGCCCTTTCCGGCAACCGGAGTTGCCGGGACCACGGGCACGTTCACGGCGTCCGTCGCCTCTGGGTGCCCCTGAGCGGACTGCCGAGTCGCGGCGCGCTGCACCAGGTTTCCCACCGGATCCGGGGCACCCTGGTGCGGCGCGGCAGGCGCGGCCCCCTGGTCGCCGGGCGCGCCGACCGTGGCCTTGGTTCCGGTGCCGACACGCGGCGCGGCCGGGCCGGTTGCGCCTCCGCCGGCGGACGGCGCGCCAGTCGCCCGACGACTGGCCGGAAGAACCCGGCGCTGCACGGCCGACGGCCCGGCCGGCGCCGTCGTCAGGGACGGCCGGGGGCGGGGCGCGGCAGGCGGTACGGGTGTCACGCGCACCCCCCGGTCACCCCGGGCCGGAGTGGTCGCCGCCGACGCGGACGACCGTGTGGCCCGCTGGACCGGGGACGCGGCAGCCGCCCCGCCCGGCGCCGCGGACGGCGTCCTCGCCGGAGCCATCGACGCCTCGGCGGGGAACGCGGACCGCCCCGTGGACGGGACCAAGGACGCCGCTCCCGCCGTACCCGCACCGGCAGCCGAAGCCGTCGGCACCCCGCCCCCCGTCGGAATCGCGCGCACCGGCGCGACCGGCACCCGCTGCGCCGCCGGGCCTGCCGGGCCTGCCGACGAGCCCAACGAACCGGCCTGCGCAGGCCGTTCGGCCACAGAGGCGCGCTGCACGGGCGCATTGAACCCGCCCGCCAGCATGCTGCTGCTCGCGGCCGGATCCAGCACCGCCAAAGACGGCGCCCCCGTGAACGACGGGTTCTGCCACGTCGGCAGCCGCCCGCCGAACCCGGCGTCGGCGACCCCGGCCCGCGTGGCCCCCGTCGCCCGCTGGATAGGCGGCAGGTGCGGCCAGGCGGCGATGGGGGCCGTGCCCGGGGCACTCCCCGCACCCTCCGCCGGGGCGGCCCCCGTGACGACGGGCGCAACACCACCGTCCGCACCGACACCACCATCCCGACGGCCCCGCAGCCGGTTCAGGAATCCCACCGCTCAGCCCTCCCCCGCGCCGCGCGTCACCAGGGACGCGATCTGTTCCGTGTACTGGCGGCGGTCGTGGTGTTCCATGTCCAGGATCGCGTCCAGACTCCAGTGGAAGTGGTAGGCGACGTACGCGATCTCCTCGTGCAGCCGGTCGGTCGCGTACGTCACGATTCCCCCAGGCGGCTCCCGCCGAGTTCCACCTCGAAGGGCTCCGAGCAGTGCGGGCACCTGACGGCCGCGCGGGTGTGGCCCTCCGCGTTGATCTGACGGTAGAAGTCCTGGAGGAACGCCAGATCGGAGGCGAACATGTTCTCCACGATCCCGTCGTGCACCATCGACAGCGTGCCCAGCCGGGTGATCACCCGGCCGAGCAGCACCACCGACAGATACGCCGGGTTCTCCTGGACGCGCACGTCGCGCAGCGGGACCAGTTCGTCCCGGGCGGTGGACAGGCGCATCACCCCGTCCCGGTGGACCGTGCCCGAGTCGTCGACGTATCCGCGCGGGAGCTCGAAGGGGAACTCGGTGCGCAGTTCGTCGCGCGCGGCCGCCGGGGCCGGTTCCGGTGCGGGGGGCGCGACGGCGGGAGCCGACTGGGGGTCGTCCGCTCCCGCCGCCGCGGTCTTGGGGGCGGCGCCCGGTGCGGTGGCAGTCGTGCGCCTCATTACTCGATGACCAGTTCTTCGAACACGATGGTCACGGTCTCGGTCAGCGCGGAGGCCTCACCGGCCTTCACCGTGCTGGTATCGATCTTGCTGCACCAGGCGTTGCGCAGGTTGTAGCGCTTCACCGGGTTGTCCTCGTAGTCCATCATGATGATGGAGGCGTTCTTGCGAGCCGTGGTCATCCGGCCGTTGATGGAGTCGTTGATCCACTGGGTGAACGACGTGGACTGGGTCATACCGCGCACCACGGTGCACTGCCCGTCCTTCTGGGTGCCCGGCATGATCGCTATCTCGTTCTTGCCGGTGGAGCCGTTGTTCTGGGTGTAGCGGATGACTTCCTGTTCGAGGGTCAGACCGCTGACTTCGGCGAGGTACTCGACCATCACACCGTCGATCTGGAGGCCGAAGTTGTGTGAGGTGAGGGCGTCACCCGGCTGGAGACTCATCTGTTCGCTGTCCTTCTGGAGGCCCGGGAGGGGCGTACGGGTTTACGAGGCATACGGATTCGGGGGAGTCGGCGGGCGGCCTACTCCTCCAACTCGCCGCTGCCGCTGGAGAACTGGGCCAACCGGAAGATCACGAACTCGGCGGGCTTGACCGGCGCGATACCGATCTCGCACACCACCCGGCCGACGTCGACCGACTCCGGCGGGTTCGTCTCCTCGTCGCACTTGACGTAGTACGCCTCCGAGGGGCTCTGGCCGAAGAGCGCCCCGCTGCGCCACTCGTTGACCAGGAACGCCGACACATTGCGGCGGATGCGGGCCCAGAGGTTGTGGTCGTTCGGCTCGAACACCACCCACTGGGTGCCGATCAGGATCGACTCCTCCAGGTAGTTGAAGTACCGGCGGATGTTCAGATAGCGCCAGGCCGGGTCGGAGGAGAGCGTGCGGGCACCCCAGACGCGGATGCCGCGGCCCGGGAAGGCGCGGATGCAGTTGACGCCGATGGGGTTGAGCAGGTCCTGCTCGCCGCGGGTGATCTGGAGCTCCAGGTCGACGGCGCCGCGCACCACCTCGTTGGCGGGGGCCTTGTGCACCCCGCGCTCGGAGTCGTTGCGGGCCCAGATGCCGGCGATGTGGCCGCTCGGCGGGATCAGCCGCGACTGCCCGGAGGCCGGGTCGAAGGACTTGATCCAGGGGTAGTACAGGGCCGCGTACTTGGAGTCGTAACCGGCCGTCTCCTGGCGCCAGACACGGATCTGGCGGGCGTTCTGCCGCGGCGGCGGGTCGATGATGGCGACCCGGTCGCCCATCAGCTCGCAGTGGGCGATGAGGCCGAGCTGGACGGCCTTGACGGCCTCCAGGTCGATCGCGCCGCGCTCGTACGCCGCCATCAGGTCGGGCACGGCGACCATGGAGATCTCGTCGATGGCCTCCAGGCCGCCGAAGCCCGTACGGTCGGCGGAGTCACCGAGGTAGTGGGCCGGGCCGGGGTGCGCCGCCTCGGCCGGGGTGTTCTCGGCGGGGGCTGCGGGGACGGGCGGCGCGGCCAGGGCCACCGTCTGGTTCTCGGGGCGGGCCAGCTGCGCGGAGGGCGCCGCCTCCGTCACCGTGATCAGCCGGGACTGCTCCTTGACCTGGCTGACGACGTAAAAGCGGTTGCCCTTCTTGGCGCTCACGTCGAACGTCTCGACGGGCTTGCCGCCGTCCTTGACGATCAGCTTGAACCGCTCGGCGGGTCCCTCGCCCTCGGGGTCGGCGACCTCGACGCTGAGCGGACCGTTGGTCCCGGCGGCGGTGGCCGTCACGGCGAACGTGCCGAGCTGTACGGGCTCGGCGGCGGGCAGGGCGGCCGGGCCCGAGCCGCCCGCGACGGCCGGCTGTGCGGCGCCCCGGCCCTTGTCGGCGGCGCCGTCGGCCGAGCCGCCGACCCGGACCACGTACGCGGCGGAACCGCCGTTGTTGAAGAACCCGTAGACGGAGTGCGCGAGGTAGTAGCCGTCGCAGAAGTCACCGAAGGCCGCGACGTACTGCGTCCAGTTGGTCACCAGCGTCGGTTCGTTCAGCGGCCCGGTCGGGGCGAGCCCGACGAAGGCCGCGACCGAGGTGCCCACACCCTCGATCGGGCGCGAGCCGTTGGCCACCTCCTCGACATAGACGCCGGGCGACAGATAGGACGGCATGCTCTGCTCTCCTCCGGGTACGCGATGGGACTGTCCCCAGCCTCACTCGCGCGTCCCCCGTCCCGAAACGGCCCCGGGTGCCGGGGCGGGGGCAGGGGCGTTGCCCGTGGGGGTGCCCGTACGGACACGACCGCGTCAGGTGGGGGCCGGGCCCTCGCCCGGGTCGTTCAGGAGATGGCCGTACTTCTTCTTCAGCTTGCCCACCCTATTCGCCATCGCGGTCGGGGAGATGTGCAGAGCATCCGCCATGGAGTTCCGGGAGACTTCCTGCGGACCCAGGAACATGATGGTGAAGACCAGTCTTCCGAATTCTTCGTGTTCCTCCTTGAACTCCGGGATTCCAGTGCCGCGCTCCCACGCCGTGCGGAACTGGTCCGGCATCGCGTCGACGAGCTGTTGCTTCTCGCCATCAGTGATCTGCCGGGGCTTCTTCCGCACCTTCCCGCTCTTGAAATTCTGGAGCCTGCCGCTCAGGGCGGGCCCCTCCACTCCGAAGATTTCCTTCGCCACGAATGCCTGACTGGGCGGGCCCTCGCCGGCGGTCAGTTCCACGATTTTCCTGAGCAGATCATCGGGAAACAGCTTCTTGTACGGCTTTCCGTCGCTCTTCCCGGTTTCGGCCCGGGCCTGCTTCTTCCGCTGGTACTCCTCGAGCAGTTCCGACCCCATCAGCGGCATCAGCTCCCCCTCCACCCGCGCCCTGAGGGCGTCCTTCGCCTCCGCCTCCCGTGCCTTGCGGTCCCCGACGGGCGCGGACGGGGCTTTGGGCCTCAGGGACAGCTCCCGGGTGGCGTGCGTCAGGCCGCTCACCCCTTCCGTGTCGGACTCGTCCGACGCCTCGCTGGTGGACGGCGTGTCCACCGTCGGCTGCTCGCCGCTGTTCGGGTAACGCAGTTTGCCGTTCTCGGTCCTGATGAGCGCGAGCTTCTGCTCCATGCCACCGTCGTCGCCCATCACCGCCTCCTGGATACCGTGTGCGGCCGAGGCGGCGGCGGGCGTCGCGTTCCTGGGCGCGGAGGCGTACATGGGCTGCCCGGGGCCCATGTGCTGCTGGAAATGCGCGTCGAACCTCTTCTGCCCCTCCGGTCCGATGTCGTCGCCGAAGGTCTCGTAGGCGTTCTTGAGCGGAGTGACGAAGAGGTGGTTGCCACGCGGGTCGAACGCGATGTCGTAGCCCAGCTCGTCCTTGAAGTACGCGAGCAGCGCGAGGCAGGCCCGGCAGGGGCGTTTGCGGCCGCGGATGAGGAACTGACCCGCGTCCTTGCCGGTGTGGCTGAGCAGCATCAGGAGCTTCTGCTCGGCGTGCTGCGCTTCCTTGCCGCCGCCGTTGTGCAGCAGATAGGCGTACCCGGTGTGCCTGCCCGCGACCAGCTCGGCCAGATAGGCCCGGTGGCGCGGGTCCTGGGCGGCCGCCTGGGAGACGTCGACCAGGCGGACCCACTTCATGTTCCGCAGGGCCTTCAGGGTCGCGTTGTCCCGCTTGAACGCCGCGGCCGGGTCGTCCACGTCCATGGCCGAGTCCAGCGACAGGGCCGGCATGGCTTGCGTCTTCAGACCCTGACGGATCTTCAGCCGGGCTTGGCGGTCCCGCTCCTTGGCGTCGTCGTACTTCGGCAGCGCCGCGGCGCCCGCACCCTTGCCGGTCTGGCGGCGCTTGCCGGTCTGGGGGTCGACCGTGGCGGCTCGCCGTTTTCCCGACCCCCCGGGCGCCGCCTCCTGCCCGCCGTCCGGGGGAGCAGGCTTGTCGTAGTCGGTGATCAGCATCTGGGCCAGCGCTTCGCCCGGCGCGTCCTCCTCCTCCGCGTCCAGACCCGCGGCGGTCAGCAGTGCCCGGTGCAGGCTCTGGACGGACTGGTCCCGGTTGGTGGAGAAGAAGAGGGTGTCGTTGCCCAGCATCGCCTGGACCTCTTCCTCCTTGTCCTTCTTCTCCTTGCCCTCCTTCTTCTCCGGCCCCTTTCCCGCCGCCGAGGCCGCCTTCGCCTTCTTCTCCTGGTGGCCGATGCTGCTGTACGCCGCACGGGCCACGTGCCGCAGGCTCTGCTCCTCCCGCCGGCCCGCGTAGGACCGCGCGTAACGGATGATCACCTCTTCGGTGACCCGGCCCCAGCGGGGGTCCGGCTGCTCACAGGTGCACTGTCTGGCCAGCTCGGCGATCTTCTTGTAGCGCGCCTGCCACTCGTCCACCACGGCCGAGTCACCAGCCTTGGCCTTGCCCTTGCCCTTGGTGTCCTTCGCTCGGGCCACGGTGGCGTGCCCGGTCATCCGCTGGACCGCGGGGGCGCCCCCGCTCCCCCCGCCGGCCGCCCGCCGGGCGACGACGGACGGGGCCCTCTGCTCCCCCGCCTCGAAGGCGTCCCCGTCGCTCTCCGCCGACCGTTCCGAGCCCTGTCCCGGGTCGGTGACCGGGACCCCGGCGCCGTTGTCCCTGCCTGTCTCGGGAACGCCGGCGAGGTTGTTCTTCACATGGCTGAGCTCATGGCCGATGAGCCTCTTGTTCCGTACTGCGGCCGGGGCGAGGAAGATGTGGTTGTCGATCGTCATCGCCTCGGCCCCCATGGCCGCGGTGGCCCGCTGGGCCACCGCGTCGTCATGCAGGCGGGTGCTGGAGAAGTTCGTCTGGTAGAACGGCTCCGCCTCTTTGCGCACCTCGTCGGGGAGCGGGCGGCTGGGGGTGTTCATGGCGGCACCGAGCAGGCCCAGCTGACCGGTCGGGCCGGTGTCCTTCATCGGGCCGGCGTCCTCGATGCCGCCGTGTCCGCACCCGTCCCCGTGGACGTGCCGCTCCTGGGCCACGCGGCGCGCCACCGCGCGGTTGCCGACCAGGCCCTGCAACGCGCCCATCCGCGCGGCGTCCAGCGGCCCGCCGGTCTCGGCGGCGGCCGCTGCCCGCCGGGGAGGCCGTCCCTTCTCCTCGGCCTTCCGGCCCGATGGTTCCTCGTGCGCGCGCATGGCGTGTCCCGTCCGGTCGGCAGAGGCGGTCCTGTTCCGAATCCGCCTCACACGGCTGGGAGACGGCCGCTTTCTGGCCAGGGGCCGCTCCCGTCCCGCCGTTGTACCGGCGCGCGTACCCGACCGGCAGGGCCGTCGGGGCACTCGCCGAGGCAGACCCGAAAAGCGTATGGACACGTTCCGCCGTCGTACGCCGGGGAGTGCGGCGCCTTCCGGGCGCTCGTCGACGGGGCGTGCCGCACCCCCGGAGGGGCGACCTCCCCTTGTCCGGGAACGCGAGGGCAACCGGACAGGGCGACGTGGGCAACTCACCATGTCCCGACGGCTCCTGACACCGCCGAAGGCGCACCCTAGCGTCGTCGTGTGAGCCTTTGGACCTCCCTGGAACCCGCGTCCGCGACCGTCGACCCCGGCAGCGCCACCCGAGTGCGGCTGCGCTTGCGCAACACCGGCGACGTGGTGGACGAGTACCGCTTCGAGCCCGTGGGCGCCCTCGCGCCCTGGACCACGGTGGAGCCGCGGACACTGCGGATGTACCCCGGCACGACCGGGACGGTGGAGCTGACGTTCGCCCCACCGCGCACCCCGGACGCGACCGCCGGACCCAACCCGTACGCGGTGCGGATCACCCCGGCCGAGCACCCCGAGGCGGTGACCGTCCCGGAGGGCGTCCTCACCATCACGCCGTTCAGCGAGGTGCGGGCGGAGCTGGTGCCGGTGACGGTCAAGGGGCGCTTTCGCGGACGGCCACGGCTGGCGGTGGACAACCTGGGCAACACCAAGGTCACCGCGTCGGTCAGCGGCAGCGACACCGGTGACCACCTGTCGTACGAGATCCGCCCGGCCGCCCTGCAGATCGAGCCGGGCCGGGCGGCGTTCGTGGACGCGGGCCTGCGGCCCCGCCGGATCATCTGGTTCGGCTCCAAGGAAGAGCGGAACTTCACCCTGGCCGTACGCCGCGCCGCCGCCGAACCCACCGAGGTGCAGGGCACCTACGTCCAGCGGGGCTTCCTGCCCCGCTGGCTGGCGACGTTCCTGGGCATGGCCATGGCTCTGGCGATCACCTTCGTCACCCTGTGGATCGCCTACAAGCCCCAGGTGCGCAGCAGCGCCACCGAGCAGACCCAGCAGGCGGGCAACACGCTGCCGCCCAGCGCCAGCCCCACACCGCTGGCCTCGCAGAGCGCCGCCCCGCCGCCCGAGAAGGAGAAGCCCGCCGACAAGCCCGGCGGTGGCGACGGCGGTGGGGCGCCGCAGCCGCCGAAGCCCTCCAAGAAGCCGGGCGTGGTGCCCGCCACCGACATCCTGCTGCGCAACACCACCACCAAGATGTGCGCCGACATCCCGGGACGCGACAAGGGACAGCTCGCCGGGCCCGTCAACCAGGCCCCCTGCAACGAGACGGGCGACAACCAGAACTGGAATTTGGAGGTGACGCTGCCCAAGGGCGGTCCGGGCGGCGAGCCGCTGTTCCTGATCCGCAACGTCAAGGACCAGCTCTGCATGGACCTGCCCAACTACGGGGCCGAGCCCGTCCGTACCGGTATCGCCGAGTTCACCTGTGACGGCACCACCGCGGACAACCAGCTGTGGTGGATCCAGAAGCAGGACAGCGGCGCCTACTGGATCCGCAACTTCGCCAGCAACAACAAGTGCCTGGACGTGAGCGGCTACAGCGACGGCGGTGTCGGGGCCCGCCTGACGCTCTTCGACTGCTCCAACACGGACGACCAGGAGTGGCAGATCGTCCACCCGAACAAGGGCTGACTCGGGGGCCCGGGGGCGGGGTCACCAGCCGCCCTCCCCCGGCACCAGCCGGCCCGCCTTGCGGTACTCCCGGCGGGCGCCCTCCAGCAGATCCGCGAAGGTCACCTCGCCGTCGCGGCCGGCGGCCAGATACGCGGCGGAGACCACCGCGCTGCGGATCGACCCGCCGGCCATCTCGAAGTCCCGCGCCAGTGCCGCCGGATCGATGCCGTCGGCGGCCGGGACGTGCGCCAGGCCGTGCCGCCACAGGGCGAGGCGCTGCCCGGCGTCCGGGAACGGGAAGTCGACCACCAGGTCGAGCCGCCGGGTGAACGCCTCGTCGATGTTGGCGCGCAGGTTGGTGGTGAGCAGCGCGATGCCGTCGAAGGACTCCAGGCGCTGGAGCAGATAGGCGCTCTCCATGTTGGCGTACCGGTCGTGCGCGTCCTTGACCTCGGAGCGCTTGCCGAAGACCGCGTCGGCCTCGTCGAAGAGCAGTACCGCGTCCGTACGGTCGGCCTCGGTGAAGATCCGCTCCAGGTTCTTCTCCGTCTCGCCGACGTACTTGTCCACGACGGACGACAGCTGGACGACATAGAGGTCCAGGCCCAGATCGGCCGCGACGACCTCCGCCGAGAGCGTCTTGCCGGTGCCGGACTCGCCCGCGAACAGGCCGAGAACGCCCCGGCCGCGTCCGCCGCCCGCGCTGAGCCGCCAGTCGCCCAGCACACGGTCGCGGTGGCGGGCGCGCAGGGCGAGTTCACGTAACTGGGTGAGGGGCCCGTCGGGCAGGACGAGGTCGCGCCAGTCCACGGCGGGCCGGATCCGCCGTGCGTGCCGTTCCAGGCCGGAGGCGGACTGGCGGCGGGCGGCGCGGCGCACATGGGCGGCGGTCACCGCGGTGCCCTCGAAGTCGGCCAAAGCGCGGGCGGCCCGCGCGGCACGCTGGACGCGGTCGCCGCCGAGGCGGTAGGGGGCGACGGTGGCGGCCAGGTCGAACCCGTCCGCGTCCGCGCCCAGCGCGGCCCGCCAGGCGGGCGTTCCCCCGGCCCGGCGGCCCGGTGCTTCGAGGACCAACGGGTCGTACGGGGACCAGTGCGGGTCGTAGGGGCGGGTGTCGGTGAGCAGTACGGTCACGTCCGGCGCGGCCGTCAGCGCCCGCACCAGGGGGCCGGGGTGGCCGGGCAGCCCCGGCACGACGACGGCCCGCCCGCTCAGACGTGCTTCGCGCAGCAGCTCGGGGACACGGTCCGTGGGATCGGCGCAGCGCAGGGCGTCCAGGCCCGCGGCGCGCAGCGCGGTGGCGAGCGCGGCCAGGCCGTCCCCCTCGCGTGGTTCGCGCAGATAGGCGGTGAGGGGGCCGGCGCCGAGGCGGGTGGCGAGGCGGTCCGTGAACTCCTCGGCGCCAGGGGCGGCGGGCAGCGGTTCCGGCAGCGGGTGCAGCCGCCCGATCAGCGCGGCGTCCGGGGTGTCGTCGCCCAGCAGATGGGCGACGAGCCGGTCCGGGACGCGCAAGGAGCGGCTGAGGAAGGGGCGTTCGGGCTCCTCGTCCTCCAGCAGGTTCAGGGCGCGCAGCGGCGCCGACGCGTGGAGGCGGGCCCGGGCCGACGTGGTGGAGGCGGGCAGCCCGCACAGGTCGAGGGCGAGGCCCACGGTGGCGCGGCGGCGGCTCACGTCGTCGTTGAGATAGCCGTAGAGCTGCTCGAAGGTGCGGTCGACGTCCGGGGCGAGGGCGATGAGCAGGACGGCGGTGTCCCACTCGGTCAGCTCCATCCGCCGGGCCAGCCGCGCCAGCCGGTCGTCGGGGCCGTGGGAGGAGGCGGCGAAGACGGCGCCGCCCGTGTCCACCGGGTCGAGGGGCGCGGCCGTGGTGGGCGGCCAGGTGTGCAGCAGGTGGTGCACGGCCTCCTCGGACAGGAAGAGTCCGCGCAGGGGGTCGTCGGCCGTCGGGTCCCCGGCGACGCGGTGCTCGACCAGCGCGGTCACCCGCTCCCGCAGGAGGGCGAGGCGGGCGAGCAGCGCGTGCGCGGGATCGCCGTACGGCTCGGGCACCGGCGCGTCGTCGACGGCGGCCGGTGTCTCGGCGTAGCGGGCATTCACGGCGCGTCCGGGCGGTCGGCGGCCGTGGTCTCGCGGGCAGCGCGGGCGGCTGCCACCTGGTGCGGGCGGTGGGAGCGCTCGGAGGACCGCGGACCGCCGTCCGTGCCGCGCAGCCGGACCATCGCCCCCTCCGTGACCGGCGGCCCGGCCTCGTACTCGGGAAAGGCCGGGAAGGGCACGGTCACCACCAGGTCCAGGGAGGGTTTCAGCTCGCCGCCCAGGGCGGACCAGATCTCGGCCAGGGAGCGGGACTCCGTGCGGCTGCCCGACACCGTCACGGGCACCGAGAGGCCCAGCTCCGCGAGGGCGCCGGGGAGTTCGCCCGGTGGCACCAGCTCGTGGGGAAGCAGGGTCGCCAGCGCCGCGGACAGCAGCCGGTGTTCGTCCTGCGGGGTCTTGGTCCAGGCCGTCACCAGGTACGACAGCCGGAACCAGCGCGGCGGCCTGCGGCGGCGCACCACGATGTCCCGCTCGTCTCGCACCGGCAGCTGTCCGCGCTGGCGCCGCTCGGTGTCCTCCCGGATGTCGTACAGATAGGCGTTGACCACGGGGGCGTTGCGCCGGGCCGCCCAGTCGCGGGTGGGCGCGTCGAGGGACACGTCGATGCCGGAGCCGGCCAGCGCTCCGCCGCCGAGGAGGCCTTTGAGTACCTCGTCCACCTCGTGGATCACGCTCGCGCTCCCGCCCCGCCGGTCCGCCGGCTCACCCGCTGTCCCGCCTGCCGCAACCGATCGTGCCTCGCGCGTCGTCCCGCCCGCAGGCACGGCGGGACCGGCGGCAGGGCAGGAGCGGCTGCCCTTGTGGCCCCGCCGCCTGCCCGTTCGGTCAGATGTAGCCCTCGCGCAGGGCGTAGGCCACGGCGTGGGCGCGGTTGCGCAGGTGCAGCCGGGTGGTGAGGGCGTGGATCACGTTCTTGACGGTGCGTTCGGAGTACGACAGCTTGCCGGCGATCTCCCCCGTGTCGAGCCCGTCGGCTATCAGCCGCAGTACGTCCACCTCGCGGGAGACGAGGCCGAGGGAGGGCACGCCGAGGCGGCCCTCGGTGCCCCGGTGCATGCTGCCCACCTGGCTGATGAGCCTGCCGAGCAGGTCGGCGGGGAGGTCTCCGTCGCCGCGCGCCGCGGCGAGCACCGCCTGCACGAGGCGGTGGGCGGTGGCCTCGTGGCGCCAGACGATGGCGCCGATGCCGCAGCCGACGACGTCGAGCAGCTCGGTCTCGCGGATCGTGCCGACCACGACCACGGCCCGTGCTCCCTCGCTGCGCACGATCCGGCGCAGCCGGCTGAGCGCGGCCTCGTCGAGGGTGTTCTCGATCAGCAGGGCGACGGTGCCGGGGCCGGTCTCCTCGCGCAGCTCGATCTCCGGGTGCCGGCGTAACTGGCTGACGGCTCCCTCGCGGCTGATCGGGTCCGGGGCGGTGACCGACACCGGGACGCGCCTACGGGCGCCGCCTTCCCGGGTGTCGGACGCGATGGCGGTCCGGGGTGAGTTGAGCACCGTTTCCCCCTGTTCACGAGCCTGCCGTAGGAGTTCGTCCGGCAGTGGATGGCTGTCCTTCAACCCTTCGTCGGCCACGGCCGCGTCCGCAATCGTGGAGCACCACGAGGCACACCACGAGACCACTACGAGACCGCCGTTCGGCCCGGTGAGCGGCGCCGCGTAGCACCCGGTTGCCCGCACGTGATCGATCTCACCCGCACCGTGACCGGCCTTTTCGCCTCTTCCTACAAGGGAAGCACCGGACGCTGGAGGCACCGATGGGCGGACCGCTCCGCGAACGCGACCGCGCCCAGGCGCTGATCGCGGCGCAGACCGAGCGTGCCCGGGCCGGGTCCGGTGGGCTGGTCGTGCTGCGCGGCGCCACGGGCACCGGCCGGACCGCCGTACTGGACGCGGCCGCCGAACACGCCGGGGAACGCGGTCTGCGGGTGCTGCGGGTGCGCTGCTCGGCGCAGGACAGAGCCGTCCCGCTAGCGACGGTGCGGCATCTGCTCGCGCCCGTCGCGGAGTTCACCCGTCCGGTGCCCGACGGGGACGACCGTGTCGACGCGGCCCGGCTGTGGCAGCTGCTGCGCGGCTACGCGGCCGAGGGGCCGCTCCTGCTGGCGGTGGACGACGTCCAGCTGGCCGACGACGCCTCCTGCGGCTGGCTGCGCGAGGCGGCCCGGCGCCTCGACGGGTTACCCGTCCTGGTGGTGGTCACCGAGCGCAGCCAGTACGACGTCGAGCCCGGGCCCGGCGGTCTCACCCAGGCGCTGCCGCCCTCCCTCGTCCACGCCCACACCCTCGCCCCGCTCGGCGAGGAGGCGGCGACCGACCTGGTCCGAGAGGCCTTTCCGGCGGCCGACGCGCGGTGGACGGCCGCCTGTGTCCGCGCCGGCGCGGGCAGCCCGCTGCTGCTGCACGCGCTCCTCGAAGACCTGGGCGCCACCCCGGGGCACGAACCCCGCGCGGCCGGCGAACGCCCGCCTCTGCCCGAGACCTGCGCCGCCCTGTACCCCGGGTCCTATCCGGCGGCCGTGTCCTGGTGGCTGCACAGTGCCGGCCCCGCCACGGCCGAAGTCGCCCGCTGCCTGGCGGCACTGGAGCAGGCATGGCCTCCCGAGCCGGTCGCGCCCGGCGCGGACGGCGCGAGCGGACAGGTCGGCCCGGTCCACCTCCTGGCCGAGGCCACGGGCGCCGACCCCGTCCGGATCGAGGGCTGGCTCACCGCGATGACCGGGCTCGGCCTGCTGCGCCCCGACAGCGACGGCCGTCCCCGCTATACGCATCCGCTGCTGCGCGACGCGGTGCTCACCGGCTGGCCCGAGACCAGCCGGCAGGCGGCGCACCGGGCGGCGGCGCAGGCGATGCGGCGCCGGGGCGAGCGGGCCGAGGCGGTCGCCCGGCACCTGCTGCGGGTGCCCGGCGGCGAGCTGCCCTGGGCGGTGCGCATCCTGCGGGACGCGGTGACGGTCGCCGTGCACGACGCCCGCCTCGCGGACGCCGTGCGCTATCTGCGCCGGGCGCTGGAGGAGCCGCTTCCCGACGGTTTGCGCCAGCGGCTGCTGACCGAACTGGGTTCCCTGCACCACGCGTCGGCCGACGCCGCGGCGGCCATCGCGCGCCTCGCGGAGGCCCACCACCTGGCGGCCGAGCCGCGCAACCGGGTGCGCACCGCCGTCGCCCTGGGCACCGCCCTGGTCAGCCGGGGCGAGATCCGTACGGCCATGGAGGTCCTGCGCCGCACCGAGGGACAGCTCTCCGCCCACCCGGATCTGGCCCGTACCGTACAGACCGCGACCGCGCTGCTGTGCGACGGGGACACCGAGGCGCGCCAGCGCGTCTACCGGCACCTGTGCGAGGCGGCGCAGTACTCCCCGGAGCTGGTGGGCACCGCCGGGCAGGCCCTGCTCGTGCGGTACGCGGCGACGGCGTCGGCGATCTCGGCCCGGGAGGCGATGGCCCGGATACGGGACCTGCTCGCCCGGCCCACCGACCCGCTCGCCGAGCCGTTCCTGCTGGGGACGGCCGCCGCCGTGGCCCAGTGGGCCGACGAACTCGACGAGGCGGACCGGCTCGTCGACCACGGCCTGGCCGCACAGCACCCCCTGCTGCTGCACCCGATGCGGCACGCCCTGCTCAACACCCGCGCGGACATCGCGGCGGCCCGGGGCGACGCCACGTATCTGCTCGCCACCCACTTCGACCCCGTCGCGTCGGACCGCCCCCGTACACCGCCGTCCAACCAGGACGCCGGCGCCCTGCTGGCGCTCGTCCACACCGGCCGTATCGAGGAGGGGCAGCGGTTCGCCGCCGCGTTCGACCTGCACGCGCCGCACGAGAACTTCGAGCTCAACCGGTTCCTGTACGCGCGGGGCGCGCTGCGGGCCACCGCCGGCGACCCGGCGGGCGCGCTGCACGACTTCCTGGAGTGCGGGCGCCGCCAGTCCGCCCGCGATGTGCTCAGCCCGGTCGTCACCCCGTGGCGGACGGCGGCGGCGCAGTGCCGCCTGGCGCTGGGCGGCGGCCGGGACGCGCTGGCGCTGGCGACGGAGGAGCTGCGGCTGGCCAGGGTGTGGAACACCCCGCGCACGGTGGGCCGCGCCCTGCGGGTGCTGGGCGCGGCCACCGGGGGGCGGCGCGGTCTGGAGCTGGCGGAGGAGGCGGTGGCGACCCTGCGGCAGGGGTCGGCCGACACCGGCATGGAGCTGGTCCGCGCCCTGCTGGCGCAGGGCCGCCAGCTCCATGCCGCCGGTGAGAGCAGCCACGCCCGCGACTGTCTGCGCGAGGCGGCCGAACTCGCCGAGGGCAGGGGCGCGGTGAGCATGGTCACCCAGGCCGGACACGCCCTGCGCCTGAGCGGCGCACGGCACCCGGCGGCCGGCCACACCGGCCCCGGAGCGCTGACCGGCAGCGAGCGCCGCATCGCCGAACTGGCCGCCGACGGCCTGACCAACACCGAGATCGCGGATCTGCTGCATCTGGCGCGCCGCACTGTGGAGACCCACTTGACCAGCACCTACCGGAAGCTGCGGATACGACGCAGGGCGGAGCTGGCCGAGGCGCTGGAACAGGACGGGGAGCGGCCCTCAGCGCGCGAGGTGTGCGCGTCCACGTAGGTCCCGCTCGCTGCCGGGTCCGGTCAGTCGCCGGTGAGCAGCCGGGTCTCGGCGGCGGGCACGCCCTTGGTCCACCAGTGGTCGTAGCGGGCGTAGGCGCGCGGGTCGCGGGCGGTGAGGAAGGCGAGGAGGGACCGCGCCTCGGCTGCCAGCTCCTGCCAGACGTGCCCCGGCAGCGGGTGGAAGGCCCCGGCCTCGACACCGCCGTCGGTGACCCGCCACACTCCGGCGACCTGCCCGTCGACCAGCAGCGTGGGCAGCACGTCGCCGTTCACCCGCGTCACCTGCTTGCGGTACGCGGGCGGGATCACGCGGCTGCGGTCGGCGTAGGCCAGCAGGACGCTGTCCCACATCGCCATCAGCCGGGGCGGCGCGGGCGTGTCCTCGTCCGGCCGGGGCGCGCCGGGAAGGTCGTACAGGAGGGTGCCCCCGGGGCCCTCCAGCTGTTCCAGCTCGTCCGCGAGCAACGTGACGGCCGCCTTGATCCGGGGCCGGTGGACCAGTGCGAACTGCGCCATGTCGGCGGCCGAGGCCGGTCCGAAGCCCGCCAGATAGCGCAGGATGAGGTCTCGCAGCCCCTCGTCGGCCGCCTGTGGCTCCCCCAGGGCGGGCCGTCGCGCGGACGCGACGTAGGAGAGGCGGTTGGTGAACGACCAGGGCCCGCCCGTCGGCGCGTGCCACAGCGGCGCGTACTGCCGGAGCATCCGCTGCGCCCCGATCTCCAGGGGCCGGCCGAGGCGCTGCTCGAACCACTCCCCCAACTCGGCGCTGCCGCGCGGCCGGTCGGCGTAGCTCAGCAGGCCCGCGACCAGCGCGTCGGCGTCGTCGCCGGTGAGCCCGGACGCACGGAAGCGGGCGTCGCCGAGACGGGAGGAGCGCAGCGTCGGTTCCATGGCCTCGCGAAAGCCGCGGTAGTCCTCGACCTCGACCATGTGCAGGGTGAGCCGCATCAGGGTCGCCTTCACGATACGGCGGTCGGCCAGCGCCGCGTCGAGCTCCGCCGGGTCGAAGCCGCGCACCCGGTTCCAGAGCGCGACGTAGGGCGAGGCGGGCTGCTGGGCCTGGAGGGCGACCACGCGGCGCACCGCCTCCACGGCGCCGACCGGCTCGCGGCGGAGCAGCAACTGCCGGGCGAGCGTGGCACGGTTGAGGGCGCGCGCGGAGATCACCATGCGGGGATTCTCCCGTACACCGGCCCCCGGGGCCCGCTCCCCCGGCCGCCGTCCGGTTAGGGTGGGGAGTGTCGGTGTCGTTTCCTTTCACGGGGAGAGTGGGTCCGGTGACACAGCGCAAACCCGCGGGAATGAGCGTCGAGACCTGGGTGGACCGGCAGATCCGTGAGGCGCAGGAGCGCGGCGAGTTCGCCGAGCTGCCGGGCCTCGGCAAACCACTGCCCGACGCCTCCGCGCCGTACGACGAGATGTGGTGGATCCGCCAGAAGATGGCCCGCGAGGGTGTCACCGCGCTGCTGCCGCCCGCCCTGGCGCTCCGCAAGGAGATCGAGGACGTGCTGGCCGCGGTGGCCGAGGCGCCGTCCGAGCGCGTGGTGCGCGCGCTTCTGGAGCCGGTCAACGACAAGATCAAAGCCATGCTCCGGCAGCCGCCTCCCGGACCGCCGCTGGGCAGGAAGCCGATCGACGTCGACGAGGCCGTACGGGAGTGGCGCGAGGCACGCCGCGAAGCGTGACGCCGGGGCGGCGCGTCCCGGCACCGGTCACGGCAACCCGGCATCCTTCACCGCAAGGCAGCCGTGGCCAAAAAGTGACGCCCCAAAACGGCTTCCCCGAAAGGGAGTTGGTGCATACCGTCGCCTCTGTCAGTCGTGACGACAACCAGTCGTGCCGACCACGTTCAGGGAGGGACAGTATGAACCACACCATACGGACGGCCGCCGCCACCGCGGCGCTCGTCACCGGACTCCTCGCCGCCGCGGGCACCGCCCACGCGGCCGAACGCATCGATGCCCAGCACCTGTCCGCACACCTCGACAAGGCGATCGCCGCCGAGCAGGCCAACGGCGAGACCACCGGCGGCCCGATCCTGGGGGTCTACCTCAGCAGCCCCGACACCGTCGACTCCTGACCGGCCGCGGGCGCGCACCGTGGACAACCCGCAGGAAGACCGCGTCACCTGGTGCCCCAGTGGGGAGGCACACCGTCCGGAATCCGTCGTTCTGGGCGTCCGATCAGGAGAGAACGGCCACGTCGTCTATCTGGCCGAGCCGGTACCGGCAGCTCAGGTGCTGCCGGCCATCCCCGAGGGCATCGCGCCCCACCGGGTACTCCGGTTCGCCTCGCACTGCGTGTCCGGCTGCGCCAACCGGGTCGACGACGCCTGCGGCCTGATCGAGCGCATCCAGACCCTGCCGTCACCCGGCACCACGGCAGCGGTGCCCCGGTGCCATCTGCGTCCCCACTGCAAGTGGTGGAACCAGGCAGGGGTGGACGCCTGCCACCGCTGCCCCGCTATCACCACACTCAACTCCCCCGACGACGAGCTCGCCGTACTCGTCGCGGACCCCTCCACCACGACAGAGCAGTTGCGCGACTGGATCGCCGCGGCCGAATAGCGCACGACTAGCGCACGACGGCCGCGCCCACCGGAGCACGAAGCCGGCCGCGGGGGCTCCGCGACCGGCGAACTCCCGCCGGGCAGAGAGACCTTGAGGGGTGCCGAGGATCCTTCAGTAGCCCTCGACTCCCCTGCTCCATACGGCATCGTGTGGGCATGCGCATACTGGTGGTCGAAGACGACGAGCGGTTGGCGGAGTTGCTGCGCCGGGGGTTGTCCGGTGACGGGTTCGCGGTGGATGTGGCCCACGACGGGCCGTGCGGGCTCGACTTCGCGCTCGGCAACGACTACGACGTGATCGTGCTGGACGTCCTGCTGCCCGGACTCAACGGGTTCCGTCTCTGCGCCCGGCTGCGGGAGGCCGGCGTATGGACGCCGGTGCTGATGCTGACCGCCAAGGACGGCGAGTACGACGAGGCCGAGGGGCTGGACACCGGCGCCGACGACTACGTCACCAAGCCCTTCTCCTATGTCGCCCTGGTGGCCCGGCTGCGGGCCCTGGTCCGGCGTGGGCGGCGGGAGCGGCCCGCGGTCATCCACGTCGGCGACCTGGAGATCGACCCGGCCGCCCGGCGCTGCCGACGCGCCGGGACCGTACTCGACCTGACCGCGCGGGAGTTCGCGGTGCTGGAGTACCTGGCCCTGCGCCACGGCGAGGTCGTGACCAAGACCGAGGTGCTGGAACACGTGTGGGACCAGGCCTTCGACGGTGACGTCAACATCGTCGAGGTGTATGTCTCCGCCCTGCGGCGAAAGATCGACACCCCCTTCGGCCGCCGCACCATCCACACCGTCCGCGGGGCCGGATACCGCCTCGACCACGGCAGGACACCCGAATGACCCGCCCGGACCTGTCCCAACTGGTGCGCCCCACCACCGTACGCGCCCGGCTGACGCGGCGAGCCGCCGGTATCTCGGCACTCGGCACGGTCATCGTCCTGGGTCTCGTGACCGTGTTCAGCGCCCATGAATTCGGCACCTCCAAGGATGCGAGCGACAGCAAGGGGGCGGCGAGCCAGGACGGGGTGGACTCCCGGCTCCTGGAGGTGTGCCGGGGCCTCGGGCTCATCGGCTCCGACGGCACCCGAGCGCACCCGGCGATCTCCGGCCGGATCTGGCTGTGGGCGATCGCCGTGGTCACCGTGGTGGCGGCGGGCACCTGCTGGTTCGCGCTCGGTAGCGTGCTGCGGCCGGTGGAGGAAGCCCGCAGCTACTTCTCCCTGCTCGTCTCGGACGCGTCCACACACCGTCTCCCGGTCCCCCGCGACGGCGACGAGCTCACCGGCCTCGTCGAGACGATGAACTCCGGCCTGCACCGGCTCCAGACCACCGTGGAGCAGCAGCGGCGCTTCGTCGCCGACGCCTCCCACGAACTGCGCAACCCCCTGGCGGCCCTCCAGGCCGAACTCGAGATCGCCCTGTCCCGCCCGGAGGAAGCCGACTGGCCGGAAGTGGTGCGGGCCGCCCTCGGCGACACCCGCCGCCTCCAGCACCTCACCGAGGACCTCCTGCTGCTGGCCCGTCTCGACCTCGACAAACCCTCCGGGCAACAGCGGATGGAGAACGTGGATCTGACGGACCTCGTACGGGAGGAGGCCGCCCGTCGGCACCCGCCCGCCCGGGTGACCCTCGACCTCGACGTCGTCCCCCGGCCACTGGTCGTCCGCGGCCACCCGGCCCTGCTCGCCCGCGTCCTCGGCAACCTCCTCGACAACGCCGAACGGCACGCCACCAGCCGCGTCACCGTCCGCCTGCGGCACGACGCGGAGGAACGCCAGGCCGTCCTGGAGGTCCTGGACGACGGCCCCGGCATCCCGCCCGCCGACCGCGACCGGGTCTTCGAACGCTTCACCCGCCTCGACACCGCGCGCACCCGCCACACCGGCGGCACCGGCCTCGGCCTCGCCATCGCCCGCCGTATCACCGCCCTCCACCAGGGCACCCTCACCGTCACCCCCACCGGTAAAGGAGCCCACCTGACCACCCGCCTGCCCCAACCGTCGAGGCGTTAGGCACACTTTGCCTGTTGTAGTCCGTTACCGAAGAGGATGAGCCACGCATGATCACGCTTACGAAGGAATCCGGCCCGGCGGACCTGGACGGAGTGACCCATCTGTCCATCGGGGTGTCCTGGGACCCGACGGCCGGAAGCAGCGGCGGCGTTGTCGGTATGCTCCGCCGCAAGTCGGGCACCGACCTGGACCTGATCGCCGTCGCCATGCAGGGCTCGGACCCGGTGCGCCTCGCGGGCCTCGACTCGCTGGACCCCATGGGCAACGGCTCGCTGGTGCACAGCGGTGACAACCAGACCGGGCGCGGGGACGGCGACGACGAGACCGTCACGGTCGAGTTCGCGCGCATCCCGGACCAGATCACCTCGGTGGTGTTCGTCGCCGCCGCGTTCAAGAAGGGCAGCTCCTTCCAGAAGGCCCGCAACATCAGCTTCAAGGTCTACGACGCGACCGGCGGCAGCTCCCAGCAGGTCGCCGACATCTGGCCGAGCCTGCTCACCCAGGACAACGGCTGCGCCGTGGCCAAGGCCATGCGGGTCGGCAACAGCTGGAAGCTGGAGGTCATCAACGTGACAGGGAAGATAAAGCAGGGCGACGAGCACGCCCTGATGCGCTTCGCCATCAGCAAGTAGCCCGCCCCCGCACCCGGGCCGCGGGTCGGGTACGCGGGTCGGCGCACGCGCCTCTGGCTGTCGCCGGTGCACCCGGCACCTGCGACAGCCGAGGGCCGGCGCGCACGTACTACCCGTCCAGCCAGGGGCGGCGGCCCGGCCCCGTGGGGTGGGTGCCGGTGACGGCCATGACCACCGAGTAGAGGCTGGTCTCCGCGGCGATGAAGAGGCGGTTGCGCTTGGCGCCGCCCCAGGAGATGTTGGCGACCACCTCGGGGACGACGAGCCGTCCGATCAGGGTGCCGTCGGGGTCGTAGCAGTGCACCCCGTCAGCCATGGCGGCGGCCCAGAGCCGGCCGTCGTCGTCGAAGCGGAGGTTGTCGAAGCGGGCGTTCTCCCTGGCCCCCGCCTCGGCGAAGACGTCGCCGTCCGACAGCGTGCCGTCGTCGCGTACGTCGAAGACGCGGATACGGCCCGCGCGGGTGTCGGAGACGAACAGCCGCCGCTCGTCGGGCGAGAAGACCAGCCCGTTCGGCGCGCCGAAGCCGTCGGCGACCAGCCGCACTTCGCCGGTGACCGGATCGATGCGGTAGACGTTGTTGGACCCGATCTCGCTCTGGGCGCGATAGCCCTCGTAGTCGCTGGTGATACCGAAGTCCGGGTCGGAGAACCAGATCGAGCCGTCGGACTTGACCGCCGCGTCGTTCGGGCTGTTCAGGCGCTTGCCCTGCCAGCGGTCCGCCAGCACGGTGAGGGTGCCGTCGTGTTCGGTACGGGTCACCCGGCGGTTGCCCTGCTCACAGGTGATCAGCCGGCCCTCGCGGTCGAGGGTGTTGCCGTTGGTGTGCCCCGCCGAGCGGCGGAAGACGCTCACGGCACCGGTCTCCTCGTCCCAGCGCAGCATCCGGTCGTTGGGGATGTCGCTCCAGACGACCTGTCGCCAGGCGGGCACGTAGACCGGCCCCTCGGCCCAGCGGCACCCGGTGTACAGGACCTCCAGGGCCTCGTCCCCGTTCATACAGCGTCCGGTGCGGAACCGCTCGTCGAACATCTCGTACAGCCCAGGTCGCTCGCCGCTCATGGGGCTCTCCCTCTCCTGAATGCCACCCATACCGAAGGTCGTTCGGCCTGCTGTGCACATTGCAGGATGAGCTATGGTCAGCACAAGGAAACTCCGAACGGAGAGTTGTGGATCACATAGACCGCGCCCTGCTGGCCCGGCTCCAGCAGGACGCCACCCAGTCCTACGCCACTCTCGGCCAGGCCGTGGGCCTGTCCGCCGGTGCCGCGCACGAGCGGGTGCGCAAGCTGCGCGAGCGCGGCGCCATCCGGCGCACCACCATCGAGGTGGATCCGGCCGCGGTGGGCAGCGCCGTCCTGGCCTACGTGATGGTGGAGTCGTCCTCGTGGATGGGCGATTCGGCACCGGCCTTCGCCGCGCTCCCCGAAGTGCTGGAGGCACATGTCATCGCCGGCAGCGCCTCGGTGCTGGTGAAGGTGAGGACCGCGACGACCGAGCAGCTCCAGGACGTGCTCCGCCGGATCTACGCCATCGACGGCGTCAGCGGGACCCAGGCCACGGTGGTGCTGGAGACGTTCTTCGAGCGGCCGCTGTCACCCCAGGAGAGCGGGGCCGACGGCCACCTGTAGGAGAGCGGGCCGTCCTCGGCTCACGCCGAGGTCAGGGCCCGTTCCAGCAGCCCGTGGAGCACACCCTGCTCCTGCGGGGTGAGGCCGGACAGCGGGGAGCCCACGGCGAGCAGGCCGAGGAGGCGTTCGCGCAGCGCGGTGCCCTCGGCGGTGAGGACGAGGTGCTTGGCGCGGCGGTCGGTGGGGTGCGGGTGGCGCTCGATCAGCCCCTGCTTCTCCAGTTTGTCGACGACGAACGTGGTGTTGGAGGGCTCGCAGCTCATACGTTCCGCGAGATCCCGCATGGTCATGGGCCCGGTCATCTCCCGCAGCGCCGTCGCCTGCGAGGCGGTGAGCCCCAGCGTGGCGGCACACTCCCGGACGTGCTCGGCGACCCGCTGGGCCAGCCCGCTCACCAGACCGCACAGCTGTCGCTCCGCGATGGCCTGCTGGTCGGGGGGCGTCGTCATGGCCCCACCCTAGCAACTCCATCAAGCCAATATATTTACAGCTTGAATGATTCCAACTTGATGCTTATGGTGGGCGTCGCCGCCGCGGGACCCGCGGTGGCCTGACGAGGACTCACGGGAGAGCATTCATGGCTGACTTGACGGCGGACCAGGGCGTACGACTGCGCCGGCCTTCGGGTATCCGCTCGATATGGCTGGGCGACACCAAGGTGTCGTACGTTCCGGACGGCGATGTACGGCTGCGGCCGCTGGAGCTCCTCAAGGACACCACCGACGAGGTGTGGGCGGCGCACCCCGAGTATCTGGACGCCACCGGCCATCTGGTGGGAAGCGTGGGCGCGCTGCTGGTCGAGCACGGCGAGCGCGCGCTGCTCATCGACACGGGCTTCGGCCCGCAGACACTCGAAGCCCCCGAGGGCCCGCTCGGCGTGATCCAGGGCGGCGCGCTGCCGGACAGCCTCGCCGCTCTCGGCCGCGCGCCCCAGGACATCGAAGCGGTGGCCTTCACCCACCTCCACGCCGACCACCTCGGCTGGGCCTGCCACCCGGCCCCCGGCGAGAAGCAGCCCCTGCTCGCCCACGCCGACTACCTGATCTCCGAGCCGGAGTGGGCCGGGCGCGACCTCCTGGAGGCGCAGGGCATGGGCGACCAGGTCGCGGCCCTCGCCCCGCGCGTACGGACGATCGCGGACGGGCAGGAGATCTTCCCGGGCGTACGGGTGCGGATCACCCCGGGGCACACCGTCGGGCACGCCGAGTACGTCATCACCGGAGGTGGACGGCGCCTGATCGCCTTCGGCGACGCCGTCCACTCGCCGATCCAGATCGACCACCCCGACTGGTCCTCGGGCTTCGACCACGACGGCGACAGGACGGCCGAACACCGCCGCCGCCTGGTCGCCGAGTTGGCGGAACCCGCCACCTTCGGCTTCGGCGTGCACTTCGCGGACGTGGTGTTCGGCCGGGTCGAGCAGGGCGGGACCGGCCCGGCCTGGCGGCCCGTGGACGCCTGACCCGACTCTCACGGGTCGGCCCAGCCCTTCACGGCTCTGGCCGTCAGCTGGTGAGGGGGCGGGGGGCGGATTCCACGTCGGCCGGCGCGGGCGTGTCCGGCGCAGTCGCGTCTAGCGCAGTCGTGTGCAGTGGGTGCCGACGTACGTGTTTCCCTCCGCCACCCTCAGCTGCTGGGCGAAGGTGCTGGCGGGGCTGACGAAGAAATAGACCGGCGGGTCGTTCAGGCACCACCAGGTCTGCCGGCTGGACTCGTCCATCAAGGTGACGACCGTGGCCTCGTCAGAGGGAAGTTGCCGATTGCATTGAATGCCGACCGTGGTGAAGGAACCACCTTTGCCGATCTGGCAGGTGGTGTGCGACGTGGCGCTCGCGGGGGCCGCGGCGGTAAGGGTGAGACCGGCCACGGACAGGGTGGCGATGCCGATGGAAGCCAATAGGCGGGTTGCCTTCATGGCTTACCCTCCTCCTTCTCTCTCGTCGAGTAGGGATGTCGCTCTGCCGCGCACTCTGTCAGCCGGTGCGCGAAAGCCGCCAGTTGGATCAGCCCTATGGGGTGCTGTATCGGCCATTCGACCTTGGCGGATACGGCTTCCGGAAAATGGCCGGGAGTGCGAAGTTGGTGTGAACCTGGTCATCGTTGCTATGGAATTACTTGCGATATTCACCTCACCGTCGAGTAACCAGCCGAGTAACCAATGGGAGATGCACTCGAGCGGTATCCGAGAGCAAATTCGCGCGGCCGCCCATGCCTCGAAGAGCGCACTCCAGCTCTGTCGGGAGCGGCGGTCGGCGACTCCACCTGGGTGAGGCCCCGCAAACGGCGGGCACCCTAGCCAATCGCCCGCATGTTCCGCTGGAAAATGCCAGAACTTCCCCTGGTGGGCGACACGCTGCGTAACCTCTCGTCACCTCAGGCCGCGCCGGGCACCACGCGCGGAGCCCGTCCACGGCGGCGTCAGGGAGGAAGTCGCGCGTGCTTGGAATCGACGAGTGTCTGCTGGAGACCATGGGGTTACCCGGCGTGCGGGGCGCGGCGGTGGTCGACTGGACCAGCGGGCTGGCGCTGGGAACCATCGGCGACTCACCCTGCGGTGACCATGAGACGACGGCCGCGGAGGCCGCCGAGTTCGCCCGTACGGCGGCCGAGCATCCCGCCTTCGTGGCGGGTGAGGTGGATCCGGCCGGGCCGCTGCCGGTCGAGGACGTGCTCGTCACCGCGCACACCGGCTACCACCTCCTGCGGTTCGTCGAGACGACGTTCGACAGCAGCCTCTTCCTGTATCTGTGGCTCGACCGCGACCAGGGCAACCTGGCCATGGCCCGGCTGCGCCTGCGTGACCTGGCCCAGCGGCTGGTCCTCGGATGACGGCGGCCGATGACACCTGCGACCCCGTACTCGTCTCGCCCATGCTGGTACGGCTCGTGGCCGAGCGGGCCACCGGCGCGCTGCTGCGCGACACGGGCACGCTCTACCTCGTGGACGGCCAGGTGGTCCACGCCGAGAGCCCCGCAGCACCCGGCCTGGAGGTGCTGCTCACCGCGAGCGGTCGCATGCGCCCGGAGGCCTGGCGGCGGGCCGTGGACCGGGCCGGGGCGCGCGGCGCGGTCGGGCGCTATCTCGTCGACAGCGGCGAAGTCACCGGCGGAGAGCTGGAGTTGTGCCACCTCGGCGCGGTCCACGACGCCGCCTTCTTCGCACTCGCCCCCGGCAAGGGACCCACCCGCTTCCGCTACGGCGCCCTGCACTGGATCGGCCCGGTACGGCCCGTCGCCGCCCGGGCTCTGGCCCGGGAGGCCACCCGCCGCAGGGAGCTGCTCGACCGGATCTGGCCGCACCCGGAGGTCGACACCGCACCCGTCGTTCCGGTACCGGACCGCCCGGGTCTGCCGGTCACCGTCCGCCAACGGGCCCTGCTCGGGGCCGCCGACGGCTTTCGCACCCCGGGTGTCATCGCCCGGCTGCTGGGCCGCCCCGCCTTTCACACCCTGGTGGACGTCCGCAGGCTCGCGGCGCTCGGCGCGGTCGAGACACCCCTTGCCCCCGCTCCTCGGGAGACCGTGCCCGACTGGCTCGCGCGGGCGTCCGAGCAGGCGGCACACCCGTCGGACGAAGCCCTGCTCCGCAGAGTGCGGGACGCCCTGGAGGCCATGCCGTGATCCGCGCCCTGCGCCAGCGCGCCGAAAGGAGACAGCTGATGACGGCCGAGGCGGAGATCCTCGCCGAACTGCGCCGACTGCGCACCCGCCTGCCGCAGATCACCGGCGCCCTGACCGCCAGCGTCGACGGCCTCGTCCTCGCCCAGGACGCCGTGGAGGACGCCGAGTCGGTCGCGGCGCTGACCGCCGCCGCCCTCGGCGTCGCCCAGCGGCTCACCCACACCACGGGCCGCGGCGCCTTCCGCGAGCTCCTGCTCCAGGGCGAGGACGGCTACGCCGCCACGTACGCGGCGGGGTCCGCCGCCGTGCTCACCCTGCTCGCTCAGCCCCGTACCAACGTCGGCCGTCTGCACCTGGAAGCCCGCCGGGCCGGAGCCCGCATCGGCGAACTGGTCGACGGCGCACTCGAACGGCTGGAGACCTCATGACCAGCACCGGACCCCGGGCCGCCCGGCCCCGGAACTCGACACCCCACACCCACCGGAAAGGAAGTGCGAACCCCATGGGCAACACCGAAACCGCGCTCAAGGAAGCCATGACGTCCATCGAGGGCACGATCGGCGTGGCACTCGTCGACTACAGCAGCGGTATGGCCCTCGGCACCCTGGGCGGCGGCAAGGACCTGGACCTGTCGGTGGCCGCCGCCGGAAACACCGACGTGGTCCGCGCCAAGGTGCGGACCATGGAACTCCTGGGCCTCAAGGACGAGATCGAGGACATCCTCATCACCCTCGGCGGGCAGTACCACCTGATCCGGCTGCTCAAGAGCCGCGGCCACACCGGACTGTTCCTCTATCTGGCCCTGGACAAGAGCCGGGCCAACCTCGCGATGGCCCGGCACCAACTGCGCCGGGTGGAGGACACGCTGGAGGTGTGAGCCCGTTCCGTACGGGCAGGACGTGCCGGGTCCGAGGCGGGGCCCGGCACGTCCGTCTGCCGTGATAACCGCTGGGTTATCGATCACCCCACGAAGAGTGCGTTGATCCTCGGGCGGCGCCACAGGAAGGTGGAGGCTGCTCGCGCAGTCCTGAACTGCGCGTTCACGCCTGCCGTGGACTCGGCCTGCCTGCCGCGAGGAGACAGACCCCCGTGAACGACCGCCTCGACATGACCGTGATGTACGCGATGCACAACGCCCTGCGCCGGGAGCTGCGGCACATCGCCCGGATCACCGCCCGCTGGGACCCCGACCTCCGGCGGACCCTGGCGGGCGCTCCGGGCTGGGAGCTGTTCGGAACGGCCCTGCGCGCCCACCACGGCGCCGAGGACGACGCCCTGTGGCCGGCGCTGCGCCAGGCGCTGGAGGGCCGCCCGTACGACCTGACGCGGCTGGAGGCGATCGAGGCCGAGCACGCCGTGATCGCCCGGCTCGTCGGGACCGTCGACGACGCCCTGGAGGACCCCGGAACGGGCCCGGACTTCCTCGCCGAACTCGCCCACTCGCTGGTCACCGGCCTCGCCGGGCACCTGGCCCACGAGGAGGACGCCGTGTTCCCGCTGGTCCAGGCCGTGGTGAGCCAACCGCAGTGGGAGCACTTCGGACGGGCCCACGCCCAGCGGCTCGCTCCGCACGCGTCGCAGCTCCTGCCCTGGCTGCTGACCGGCGCCGACGAACACACGACGGCGGTGGTCCTGGCCCAACTGCCGAAGCCGGTCCGCCGGGCCTACACCTACCAGTGGCAGCCCACGTACGCGGTCCTCGACCGCTGGAACACCCGGTCCGCCATGACCGGCGCCCTTCGGCAGTCCACTCACCAGTAACTCCCCTGTATAGCTCACCACTTGACCATCTCCACCCCGCACCACTTCACCTCTCACGACAGGAGCAACCCCCATGCCCACCACCACAGGAAGCAACGGCCGGGTCTGGTTCGTCACGGGCGCCAGCCGTGGGCTGGGCCACGCGTTCGCCGAGGCCGCGCTGGCCGCCGGTGACCGGGTGGCGGTCGCCGCGCGTACCGCCGGGCCGCTGGAGGCGCTGGCGGCCGCGCACCCGGGGCGGGTGCTGCCGCTCCGTATGGACGTGACCGACCGCGCCGCCGTGTTCGCGGCCGTCGCCGAGGCCGTGGGGCACTTCGGACGGCTGGACGTGGTCGTCAACAACGCGGGCATCCTGTCGATGGGCATGGTCGAGGAGTTCAGCGAGGCCGAGGCCCGGGCCCAGATGGACGTCAACTTCTTCGGCACCCTGTGGGTGGCGCAGGCGGTACTGCCCGTCCTGCGCGCACAGCGCTCCGGGCACATCGTTCAGGTCTCCAGCATCAGCGCTCTGGGCGGCTTCCCGAGTACGGGGCTCTACAGCGCCAGCAAGTTCGCGCTGGAGGGGGTGAGCGAAGCGCTCGCCATGGAGGCGGCCGCATTCGGGGTGAAGGTGAGCATCGTCCAGCCCGGCGGCTACTGGACCGACCTCTACCAGGACATGCGCACGACGAGCGCCCTCGACGCGTACACCCCGCTGCGCGAGGCGCTGGAGCGGCAGTTCGCCGAGGGGTCGGTGGACAGCGACCCCGAACTCGCCGCCCAGGCACTCCTCACGCTGGTGGACAGCGACGAGCCGCCGCTGCGCCTGCTGCTGGGGAGCATGGTCTACGACCTCGCCTTCGACATCGCGCGCAAGCGTATGGAGACGTGGGCCGCGTGGGAGGACGTCAGCCGCGCCGCGGAGCACGCGATCGCCCACCCCGGACCGCAGGTGTCGGCGGCCTGACGCGGTCAGCGCCGGTCGGCCGCGGCGGGGCTGTCGTCGAGGAAGCCGCCCGACTGGTGCTGCCACAGCTTGGCGTAGGCACCGCCCGAGGCGAGGAGCTTGTGGTGGGTGCCCTGTTCGACGATCCGGCCGCGGTCGAGGACGACCAGCCGGTCCATGGTCGCGACGGTGCTCAGCCGGTGTGCCACCACAAGCGCCGTACGCCCCTCCATCAGCCGCCACAGCGCGTCCTGGACGAGGATCTCGCTCTCGGAGTCCAGCGCGCTGGTCGCCTCGTCGAGCAGCAGGATCGGGGCGTCACGCAGGATCGCCCGCGCGAGTGCGACGCGCTGGCGCTGGCCGCCGGAGAGCTTCACCCCGCGCTCGCCCACCATGGTGTCGAAGCCGTCGGGCAGCGCGTCGGCGAACTCGGTGACATGCGCCGCCTCGGCGGCCCGGCGGATCTCGGCGTCGGTGGCGGACGGCCGGGCGAAGGCTATGTTGTCCCGCAGCGAGCGGTGGAACATCGCCGGGTCCTGCGGTACGTACGCCATCAGCCCGCGCAGTTCGCCCTGGCGCAGCCTGCTGATGTCCCGGCCGCCGACCAGGATCCGCCCGCCGTCGACGTCGGTCATCCGCAGCAGGAGCCGGGTCAGTGTGGTCTTGCCGCCGCCGGACCGGCCGACGAGGCCGATCTTCGTGCCGTGGGGGACCGCCAGGTCGAGGCCCTCGAAGAGCGGCCGCGCGCCCGCGTGGGCGAAGGTCACCGCTTCGAACCGCACCTCGCCCGCCTTGGCAGGCAGGGGTTCGGGCGATGGCGGGTCGAGGACGGTCGGCGGCTCCAGGAGCAGTTCGGTGAACTGCGCGGCCTCCGTCATCGAGCTCTCCAGACGGCGGTAGATCTGGTTGAACTCGAACATGATCCGTGTGGCGTTGGCGTAGTAGGTGAAGGCGACGATGACCGCCTCGACGCCGTGCTCTCCCCCGCCGAGACCGACGGCGAGGAACAGGCCCAGCACATTGGTGAGTACGGACATGGGGGCGACCAGGGTGTCGATGCGCAGATTGCCGTAGTCCCACGACCGCAGGGTCAGCCGCCTGGACTCGGCGACACGGGCGCGGTGTTCGGCGGCCTCGCGCTCCTCGGCGGCGAACGACCTGACCGTGTCCATGTTCATCAGACTGTCGGCGACATGGCCCGACACCCGGGCGATGGCCTGTTCCCGCTGGGCGACCAGGGCCTGGCGGCGCCGGATCAGGGGTGCCACGCACACCGCGGTGAGCAGGATCAGCGTGAGCAGCCCGACCACGAGCAGCGGGTCGTACTGCCACAGCACCACCGACGCGAACGCCAGCGGGACGAAGCTGCCCACCACGTTGAACGTCAGCGTGTCCACGCAGTCCTCGAAGCGGGTGGCGAAGCTGAGGACGCGTTTGGTCAGCGACCCGGCGAAGTTGTCGTGGAAGAACGCGGCGTCCTTGGCGAACAGCTCGTCCATGCCGATCACATACAGGTGCTCGACACCGCGGGCGTCCAGGCGGTTCAGACAGTGCAGTCCGATGCGCCACAGCCCCTCGGCGAGCAGCAGGACCGCCGCGAAGCCGAGGACGTACGGCACCATCGGGCCGATGCCGACGGTGCCGCCCTCCCCGGCGATACGGGCGACGAGCTTGGCGACGACCAGCGGCGCGATGTACTGGATGCCGATGTTGCCGAGCGCCGGCAGCAGCATCGCGGGTACGGTCAGCCTTCGGAGCCGGGCCAGTTCGCGCCCGTAATGACGCAGTGCGAGGAGCACCGAACCCTTGCTCGGTAAGCCCTCGCGCGATTCAGGTGATCCCATCCCCAACCCTGTGCTCTCGGACCGGCAGGTGAGCACACGAGTGTCCCGCGCGGGCGGGGGTGCGGTCCACGCGTTTTCCTGCCGGGCTCGGGCGGTGCGCGGAGCACCCGCGCCGCGCGCGGCACTAGCCGCGCAGGAACCCGTCCCCGTGCGCGGCAATGTGCGCTTCCAGCGCGCTGAGTGCCTGCTGCGTGGCGGCCGCGCTGCCCGAGGAGTGCCGTTCGGCGTAGTACGCCGCGCCGAGCTGCTTCAACAGGTCGTTTCCCGCGCGTTGCGCTTGGACCTCGTCCACCTTCTGCTTGCCCTGGTTGAGGGCGGACTGGGCCTGCTCCTTGGCCCGGTCGAGGAATCCCGGCATGGCAACCTCCACGTTTGGTGTACGGCCATTGTGCGTGCTCGGGCGGGCCTGCCGGGGCAGGGCTCGCCGCCGTGGTGCATGTCGGGGGGAGAAGATCGCGGCGCCCGGCCCGTATCCTCGACCGACGACCCGGATCCGAGGAGGCCTTCAGGTGGGTTTCGACTACTTCACCGCGCTGATCGACTCTCCCGTCTACGTGGTGACCGCCTCGGCGGGCGGACGGCGAGCCGGGTGTCTGGTGGGTTTCGCCAGTCAGTGCTCGCTGGAACCCGAGCGGTTCGTCGTGTGGCTCTCCACCGCCAACCACACCTATCTGGTGGCCCGGCAGGCCGCGGTCCTGGGCGTGCATCTGCTGCCGCAGGACCACGATCTGGCGGAACGGTTCGGTGCGCGGTGCGGGGCCGAGACGGACAAGTTCGACGGTGTCGACTGGACCGAGGGCCCGGGCGGGACTCCCCTGCTGACCGACGCCGTGGCCTCGTTCACCGGGGAGATCCTCGACCGGTTCGACGGCGGCGACCACATCGGCTTCCTGCTGGCCCCGCTCAGCGTCCGGGCGCACGACGGCACACCGCTGTCCCTGCACCAGACGCTCGACATCGACGCCGGGCACCCCGCCTGACCCGCCCGGCAGGCCGGCCCGCCCGTCCCCCGGTGGTCAGATCCTGCGGGCGCCGTAGAAGCTGCCGAGGTAGCTCATCTTCTCGTAGCGGACCGAGGCACCGGGCTTCGGGGCGTGCAGCACCATGCCGTTGCCCGCGTAGAACCCGACGTGCTGGAGGTTGTTGAAGAAGACCAGGTCGCCGGGGGCCAGCTGGCTGAAGCTGACGGCGCTGCCGTCGTTGATCTGCGTGTACGTGACCCGGGATATGTGGACGTTCACCTGGGCGAAGGCCCACTGGGTCAGACCCGAGCAGTCGTAGGAGTCGGGGCCTTCGTGGCCGGACTGGTACGGCTTGCCGATCTGGGTGGCGGCGGCCTGGAGGGCGGCGTAGCCGCGCCCGGAGGCCGGCTTCTCGTTGCCCAGGTTGACGCGCTCGCCGGCGCCACGGCTGGCCCGGCTGTCGTCCTCCTGCTGGATCTTGGCGCGCTCGGCGGCGGTGAGCGTGTTCAGGAGCTTCTGCGCCTCGGCGAGCTTGCCCTGGAACGCGCGCTTCTTCTCACCGGCCGTCTTGCGGACGTCCGCGAGGGCGGCGAGTTTGCGGGTGGCCTCGGCACGCTTCTGCGCCAGCGCCCGCTGCTTGTTCTGGATGTTGTCCAGGGCTTCCGCCTGCTTGGCGCCCAACTGGTCGATCGCGGAGGCCTTGTCGAGGAAGCTGTCCGGGTCGGCGGAGAGGAAGAGCGCGACGGACGGGTCTATGCCGCCCGAGCGGTACTGGGCGCTGGCGAGCGCACCGATGCCGTTGCGCAGCACATTGAGCTCGGCCTGGCCGCGGGCCACCTGGTCCTGGAGCGCCGTCACCTCCTTCTGGAGGGCGGTCTGCCTCTCGTTGGCCCCGTTGTACTCCTCGGTGGCCTTCTCCGCCTGGTCGTAGAGGTCGTCGACCTTCGACTTCACCTCGTCCTTGCTCGGCTTGGCAGGCGCGGCGTTGGCGGCCTGGGCGCTGAGCGCGACCGCGGCGGCGGCCGTGGCGGTGAGCATGGTGACGCGCGCGCGGCTCGGATTCCTGGGACGACGGTGGGACCCCACGGAGGGCAGCTCCTTCTTCCTCAGAGCCGCCGAACTACGCAGACATGGCGGCCCCTTCGCCGGCACCCCGAGTGGGTGAACGATCGAGCGAAGGTTCAGAACATGACCTTAGTGACCAAGTTGTGATCGGTTCAAATCCTCGTGCGAAAAATCTGGATCACGAAGCACACTTTTCACACACCTCGCGCACGCGGTACGAGGGGTGTCGCCGTGGGTCACAACGGAACTGCGCAGCAGCGGGGTTGACGGGCGGGACCGACAGGACGGATGTCAGGAGGGTCGGGGCCTGCCCGGCGGATCTCGCCGGGCAGGCCCCGACCCTTCGAAGGGGCTCAGCGCTTGAGCGTGAAGGTGAAGTCGCCGGAGAGCTTCCCGCTCAGCCGGACCGCCGCGACGATCTTCCCTTCCCCGATCAGCCTCTCGACCTCGGCCCGTGACAGACCGCAGCCCTCGGCGATGAGCCGCACCGGCCGGACGGGGATCGGCGCCGCGAAGCGGACACAGACGTCGATCACCTCGCGGTCGAGGTGGTCCGCACCGCCGGTGTCGAGGCGCCAGGCGCCCTTCCAGTCGAGGGCGATGCGGTTGCGGCGCCGTACGACCGGGTCCTGGAGCAGTTCGGCCGCCAGGCCGGGGTCGTTGTCGTGCATCCGGTCCAGCAGCTCGGGCCGTACGGAACGTACGTTCATCCGCTCCCAGACCGTGAGCTTCGTGGTGTCCCCGCAGCCGGTGCACAGCGCGAGGAGCCAGGCGTCGATGAGCTTGTGGTTGGCGTTGACGCGAAACTTTCCGGTGGTCCGGAAACGCTCGGACGCGCAGGTGTGGCAACGGCGCACCACGAGGGGCAGGCAGGTCGGAACGACCACCCAGTTTTCGAGCACAGAAATACACCGATTTCAGCGAGAAGTCCGCAGCAAAAAGCAGCGCGGCACGCAGGCGCGACGCGCGACCAATCAGCACTCGGGAGGTCTCACAGGGTGTACAACGGCACGTCCTAGCCTGGACAACTGGGTTCGACGCCACGGTAACGGCCGGCGGCGGCCGCATTCCACTGGTTTTCCCGGCACCACGGTGACCGGTGGGGCGGACCGGCCCTCCAGGCTCGGCAACCTGCCCGCCACCAGGGGGTCAGCCCCACCCAGGGCTGTACGGGTAGCAGGATCGCCCCGCGCGGCCGCGTCCCGGGAGGGTGGGGACCAGCACACCGCCCCTTCCCAGCGATCCCCCGGAGTTGTCCCGTGCGTGAGCAGTCATGGCAGAGGTTCCGTCCTTCCGAGCGGCGGGGCGGCCGGCGCCCAGCGGTGTCGGCCGTGGTCGCGGTCGCCGCGGGCGCCCTGACCATGGGCGCTCTGATGCCCGCGTCCTCCGCCGCGGCCCGGCCCGACACCGTCCAGCAGGGCCTGAACGCGCTGGTGGACTCCGACGGGCTGCCCGCCGCGCTGGCGAGCGTCGGGGGCGCGGACGGCCGCACCCGCACGTACACCGCCGGGGTGGGCGACCTGGCCACCGGGTCGAAGGTGCCCAGGGACGGCCAGGTGCGGATCGGCAGCAACACCAAGACGTTCACCTCGGTGGTCGTGCTGCAACTGGTCGCGGAGGGGAAGGTCCGACTGGAGGCTCCCGTCGACACCTATCTGCCCGGGCTGGTACGCGGCAAGGGAATCGACGGACGCCACATCACCGTCCGCCACCTGCTGCAACAGACGAGCGGCCTGCCGGACTACCTCGGACACCTCGACGAGGACGTGCGGTACTACGACCCGTACGAGCTCCTCGGCCTCGCTCTCCGGCAGCAGGCCCACTTCGAGCCGGGGAAGCAGTGGGAGTACAGCAACACGAACTACGTGCTGGCGGGTCTGATCGCCCAGCGGGTCACCGGCCGCCCGCTCGCCGCGGAGATGGACCGGCGGATCATCAAACACCTCGATCTGCGCCACACCTACTTCCCCGCCCCGGGTGAGACCGGCATCCGCGAGCCCCACCCCCATGGCTACTACCGGGACACGGCGAGCCAACCCCTGGGTGACGTCACGGAGATGGACCCCTCGTGGGCGTGGGCGGCGGGCCAGCTGGTCTCCACCAACAGCGACCTCAACCGGTTCTTCACCGCACTCCTCGACGGCCGTCTCCTCCCCGCGGCCCAACTCGCCCAGATGCGGGCGACGGTCCCCGCCGGAGCCCCCTTCGCCTCCGGGGCACGCTACGGTCTGGGTCTCGTCAGCACCCCGCTGTCGTGCGGTGGCGTGTACTGGGGTCACGGCGGCAGCTTCCCGGGGTACGAGACGCGGGGCGGCGTCACCGAGGACGGCCGCCGCGCCGCCGACGTCGCGGTGACCGTGCAGCAGTCCGACAAGGCGCCCATGAAGCACGTGGAGAGCGTCGTGGACTCGGCCCTCTGCTCCTGAAGGAGACCGGCCGCCCGCCGGTGGGCCTCAGCGGCTGAACCGGTGTACGTACCGGCGCTGCCAGGGCGTCTCCACGGCGTGGCGGTCGTAGGCGCGCCGTACGTAGGCCACCGCCTCCTCGGTGGGCACCCCGTCCAGAACCGCCAGGCAGGCCAGCGCGGTGCCCGTGCGGCCCCGGCCGCCGCCGCAGGCGATCTCCACGCGTTCGTCCTCCGCGCGCTCCCACGCCTCGCGGAGCACCTCGGCGGCTCGCGCGCGGTCGCTGGGCAGGCGGAAGTCGGGCCAGCGCAGCCAGGTCGACGGCCAGGGGACTTCCGGAGGGTGCTTGCCGAGGAGATACACCGCGTACGAGGGGGTAGGGCCGTCCGGGAGGGGGCGGCGCAGCGCACGGCCTCGTACCAGACGGCCGGAGGGCAGCCGAAGGACCCCTGGACCGGCGGGGTTCCAGCGCTCTTGGCTCGTGGTCACCTCGACACGGTAACGGCCCCCGCCCGCCCTCGGCTCGTCCTCGCGTCGACGCGGTAACGGCCCCCGCTCTCTTCGGCTCGTCCTCACCTCGACACCGTGACGGCCCCGCCCGGGGGTTCACTCCGTGTCGAAGTCCGTCCCCCGGGACACCTTCTCCCACGCGGTGAGTTCGGCCCGTACGGAGTCCAGGTGGGCGGTGAGGAAGTCGACCGCGTCGCCGCCGAGGGCGAGGCGCAGCGGGGTCTTCTCGGCGTCCAGCGCCAGCCGGATCGCGGCCGCCGCCTTCGCCGGGTCGCCGGGCTGCTCGCCGCCACTGCCGCGCACCAGCTGCCGGGTGGGTCCGACCTTCTCCGCGTACGCTGGGTGCTCCGCGGAGAAGTAGGCGGCGCCCTTGCCGAACAGGTTGGTCCGGAACGCGCCCGGCTCCACGATCAGCACCTTGACGCCGAACGGCGTCACCTCGTCGGCGAGGGCCTCCGACAGCTGCTCGAGCGCCGCCTTCGTCGCGCTGTAGGCGGAGAACCCGGCGAACGACAGCTGTCCGCCGAAGCTGCTGATGTTCACGACCGCGCCGCTCCGCCGCTCCCTCATCTGCGGCAGCAGCGCCCGGGTCAGCCGGGCCGGGCCGAACACGTGCAGCTCGAAGAGGTCGCGCAGCTCCTGGTCGGTGGTCTCCTCGAAGGCTCCCACCTGGGTGCGGCCGGCGTTGTTCACCAGCACGTCGACCCTGCCGTAGCGGGCCAGGACGTCCGCGGCCACCTCGTCGACGCGCTCGCCGTCGGTGACGTCCATGCCGATCGCCTCGACGCGGTCGGGGTGGGCGGCGACCAGGTCGTCCAGCGCCCGGGTCCGCCGGGCCGTGCCGACCACGGTGTCCCCGGCGGCCAGCGCGGCCTCGGTGATGGCCCGCCCGAAACCGCTGCTCGCGCCGGTGACCAGCCAGACCTTGGCGTTCTCGCTCATTCTTCCGCTCCCTCGTTCACCGCCGTCCGGGGCCTCCCCGTCGACGGCTCCCATCCTTCGTCGGCGACCGGGGGCAGGTCCAAGACCTGTTGTGATAGCCATGGGTTATGGATGTCCACGGTCGCGATCTGCGCTACTTCGCCGCGGTCGCCGAGGAGTTGAGCTTCACCCGGGCCGCCGAGAAGCTGTTCGTCTCCCAGCCCGCGCTGAGCAAGCAGATACGGATGCTGGAGAGGCAGCTCGGCGCGGAGCTGTTCCACCGGGACCGGCGCGGTGTGCGGTTGACCCCGGTGGGACAGGCGCTGCTCCCGTACGCCCATGAGGTGGCGGCCCTGTGGCGGAACGCCGAGGCGGCGGTGGAGGAGGCGAAGGCCGCCGACCGCAGCACCTTGGTGATCGGTATGTCCACCAGCCCGGGCCGGGGCCTGCTGCCCGCGCTGCGGGCTCGCCTGGTCGCCGGACATCCGGGGGTACGGCCCGTGCTGCGCCAGGTCAACTGGGCCGATCCCACGGCCGGGCTGGCGGACGGCACCAGCGATGTGGCCTTCGTCTGGCTGCCGCTGCCGGACGGCGGCCGCTACCGGCATGCCGTGGTGGCCCGCGAGCCCCGGCTGGTCGCACTTCCGGACGGTCACCCCCTAGCGGCGCGCGCCGCCAGCGACCCCGAGGGAAAGGTGGACTTCACCGACCTTCTGGACGAGCCCTTCCTCGCCCTTCCCGCGCAGGCCGGCCCGTTGCGGGACTACTGGCTCGCCCTCGACGCCCGCGACGGGCGCCGGCCCCGCATCGGCGGGGTGGTGGCCAGCGCCGAGGAGACCCACGAGGCGGTGGCGAGCGGCCAGGGGGTCGCGCTGCTGGCGGCCGGGAACGCCCCCCTGGTCGCCCGGGACGAGGTGCTCGCCGTCCCGGTGCGGGGCATCTCCCCGTCCCAACTGGCCGTGGCCGCCCGCCAGGACGACCGCCGGCCCCTGGTGCTCGCCTACCTGTCCGCTGCCCGCGAGGTCGGCGCCACCACGGGGGCAGCGGCGCCGCCCGCGTGAGCGGCGCCTCCGCGCCCTGCCCGTGCGCTCTCGGCGCCAGGGTTACGCGGCCGCGTCACGCACCATGTACACGTCCAGCAGGTCCTCGTTCTCCACGGCGAACCCGTGCCGCTCGTACAGCCGCCGGGCCGCGCTGCCCTGAAGCACCTGCAAGCGGACCGGTGAACCGTCACGGTCGCACCGCTCCAGCAGGTCGCGCAGTACGCCGGAACCGATGCCGGTGCCCTGGAGGTGCGGGGCGAGGTAGAAGTGCTCCAGCCAGCGGGAGTCCCCCTCCGGTCGCAGCGCCACACAGCCCGCGAACGTGCCGGCCATCTCGATCACCCAGGTGTGCGCCGGGTCGAACCGGTCGCGCAGCCGCTGCCGCACCCGGTGCTCGTCGTACCGCCCGAGCCTTTCCAGGTCCGCGCGCATCACGATCGCGCGCAGCTCTGCCGCCGCCTCCAGATCCGCGAGCGACGCTGTCCGTATGCTCCAGTCCGCCATGATCGCCACGCTACCGGGCATGGATGTCGCGCTGGTCAGCGGCCTTCCACACCCGAGAGCCCGCCGTCTCGGGCTACCCGGGCGGCTATGTCGGGCGCCGCGCCGCCGCGTCGGCCTCACGCGCCGCACGCTCGGCTTCCGTCAGGGCCCGGGCGGCCGCCTGATGTTGCTCCTCGGCTTGCCGGTGCTCGTGTTCGGCCCGCTCGAGTTCGTCGCGTGCCCGTCGGAGTTGTTGTTCCAGGGTCGACACCTCTCGGTGTACCTGGTCATGGCGGTCGCGCGCCCGGCGCCGCCGCTCGTCCGACTCCGCGTGCTCGGCGCGCTTCTCGCGCAGCTGCCGCTGGGCCGCGTCCGCCGCCCGCTCGGCCTCGTCGCGCTTGGCCTGGGCGAGCCGTTCGGCCTCTCGCTCCCGCTTGCGGCGCCGGTCGGCGAGTTCGTCCCTGGGCGGGGACTTCGGTGGGGTCTTCGGTGAGGGCTTCGGTGGGGTCTCGAACGGGATCTTGGACGGGGTTTTGGACGGGTTCTTCGGTGGGGGCGTCGCGGACGTACGTCTGGTCGGCGCGCGTGACGCGTCCGTCGGCCCGGGAAACGTCGAGGGCGGAGTGAGCGCCGACGCCAAGTGGCCCGTCGCCCACGCGTCCGCCGCCTCCTGGTCGGCGAGCACCGCGCGCAATGTGGTCTCCACGTCCTGCCGCGCCGCGTCCGACAAACGGTGGCCGGCGTCCTCGGCCAGTTCGGCGGCCTGTCCGCTGAGCGCCGAGACGACACTGCGGCGCTGCTCGTTGAGCTCCTTAATCCCGTCGGCGTCCAGGGCCTGGTAGGCCTCGCGCAGCGCCTGACCGAGCTCCAGGAACCGCTCGCTCTCCTCCGGGTGGGTGTGCCGCAGCAGGTTGGCCGCCCAAGCCGCGAGTGTGGGGCGGCGGGCGGCGCGGATCCGGCGCGCGGCCTCGGTGTCGCCCGCCGTCTTCGCCGTCGCCGCCAGCTCCTCACGGCGGGCCACGAACTCGGGGGGCGGCGTGACGTAGAGCTGGTCGAGAACCGTGTCCACGTCCTGGCCCGCGCCGCCGCGCCCGCCCTTGCGCTGCATGGCCCCAGCCTCCGTCGAACCGGGGCCCGGCGCACCTTGGAAGAGGGGAAACGAGAAGGCAGGCCTGGAAAAACAAGAAAGGCAAGGAGGTGTTTCCACTCCTTGCCACTCTTAACTTATAGCGCACTGGGGGGCTTGCCGCAAGGCCCCGGGGGTGGGGCAGAATCGCCCACCTGGCTCAGGAGCTGAGCCCGAAAAGGGGGATTCACGAAGTGCGTGTGTTGCTGTCGGTTCACTGCTCGCGCCGTCGTTCGGGGGGTCCGCGCGGTGGTCGCGGGCGCTCGGCACCGGGCCCCACGCGTGCGCCCTCGTTCGTCGCGACCGCGGCCTCGGATCGGAGCCGATGACATGACCAACCTGACCACCGGTGCCACGGCCGGCCTGACCGCCAGCGCCATGGCCGGCGCGACCACCAGCGCGTTCGACCTTCCCGAGCGCCGCTCGCTCAAGGCCGACCCGGCACTCATCGACGGCGACGAGCGGCACTTCGCCGCCATCGCGGAGAGCCTCGCGCAGTCGATCGCCGAGCTGTCCGACCGCCTCGAGGCCGCCCGCAGGGCGCCCGGCGGCATCGGCCGGGAGGCCATGGACCGGGACTCGGAGATCCACCGGCTGACCGGCCGGCTGCGCACCCTGCGCCGCTTCGGCCTGGATCTGTGCCTGGGGCACTTCGTGCGCGAGGGCGAGGCGGCGCCCGTGTACATCGGACGCCTCGGTCTGACCGACAGTACGGGCCGACGGCTGCTCGTCGACTGGCGCTCCCCCGCCGCGGAGCCGTTCTTCGCGGCGACCCACGCCAACCCGATGGGGCTGACGAGCCGCCGCAGGTACCGCTGGGCGCGCGGGCGCGTCAACGACTACTGGGACGAGGTGTTCACCGCCGAGGGGCTGGAGGGGCGCGCCGCGCTCGACGACCAGTCCGCGTTCATCGCCAGCCTGGGCGGCAACCGGTCGGCCCGGATGCGCGATGTGCTCTCCACCATCCAATCCGACCAGGACGCCATCATCCGGGCGGGATCCCGCGGCGCCCTCGTCGTCGACGGCGGTCCCGGTACGGGCAAGACCGTCGTCGCCCTGCACCGCACCGCCCATCTGCTCTACTCCGACCCGCGCCTGGGCCACCGCCGGGGCGGCGTGCTGTTCGTCGGACCGCACCGGCCCTATCTGGACTACGTCGCCGACGTGCTGCCCAGCCTCGGCGAGGAGGGCGTACAGACCTGCATCGTGCGGGACCTGGTCACCGAGGGAGCCTTGGCGACCGCCGAGCCCGACCCGGAGGTCGCCCGGCTCAAGTCGTCCGCCGACATGGTGCGCGCGATCGAGCCGGCCGTCGCCCTGTACGAGGAGCCGCCCACCGAGGGGATGACGGTCTCGACCCACTGGTCCGACGTCTGGCTGAGCGCCGGGGACTGGGCCGCCGCGTTCGCGGCCGTGGAACCCGGCACTCCGCACAACGAGGCCCGCGACCAGATCCGCGAGGAGCTGTTCACGATCCTGATGGACAAGCACGCGGACGAGTACGAGGACGACGAGGAGGTCCCGCCCCAGCTGCTGCGCCGGTCGCTGCTCCAGAACCGGGAGCTGATCGGCACCCTGAACCGCGCCTGGCCGATGCTGGAGGCCACCGACCTCGTCGGCGACCTCTGGTCGGTGCCCGCCTATCTGCGCACGTGCGCTCCCTGGCTCAGCGCCGACGAGGTCCGCACGCTCCAGCGCGCCGACGCCCAGGCCTGGACGGTGTCCGACCTGCCGCTGCTGGACGCCGCACGGCAGCGGCTCGGCGACGCCGAGGCCTCCGTACGCGACCGGCGGCGCGAGGAGGCCGCCGCCGCCGAGCGCGCGCGCCGCGCGGACGCCATGGCCGGCATGCTGCAGAACGTCGAGATCGACGAGAGCGAGGGCGCGCTGGGGATGCTCCACGGGCGGGACCTCCAGGACGCCCTGATCGACGAGAGCGCGCTGCCGGCCGCCGAACCGGATCTGCACGCCGGGCCGTTCGCCCACATCGTCGTGGACGAGGCCCAGGAGCTGACCGACGCCGAGTGGCAGATGCTGCTGGTGCGCTGTCCGTCTCGGAGCTTCACCATCGTGGGCGACCGCGCCCAGGCCCGGCACGGGTTCACCGAGTCGTGGCGGGAGCGGCTGGAGAGGATCGGGCTCGACCGGATCGAGGTGGCGTCCCTGGGCGTCAACTACCGTACGCCGGAAGAGGTCATGTCGGAGGCGGAGCCGGTCATCCGGGCCGCGCTGCCGGACGCCAACGTACCGGCCTCGATCCGCAGCAGCGGCATCCCCGTCCTCCACGGACCGGTGACGGAGCTGGACGCGGTCCTCGACGGCTGGCTCGCGGCCCACGACGAGGGGGTGGCCTGTGTCATCGGCGCTCCCCGTTTCCGGGAGACACCGCGCGTACGGTCGCTGACGCCGACCCTGTCGAAGGGGCTCGAGTTCGACCTGGTCGTCCTCGTCGACCCCGACACCTTCGGCGACGGCATCGAAGGAGCCGTCGACCGCTATGTGGCGATGACCCGCGCGACCCGGCAACTCGTCATCCTCACCAGCGCCTGAGACGCGACCGCTCCCGCCGTACGTTCCCGGTGCGGCGGGGGCGCTCGCGTCCAAGTCCACGTCCAGGCGCGCGTCCAGACCCCGTGAAAACCCTTCGCGTCCCCGTTCCCCGTCGTCGACCATGGCGGCATGAACGTCACCGCGCCCTCCGCCACCGGCGTCCGCGTCGACTGGGGACAGCTCCCCGAGCACGTCCGGCGTGCCATGGAGGCGCGGCTGGGCGCGCCGGTCGTCGACGCGGTGACCCAGCGCGGCGGGTTCTCGCCCGGAGCGGCCGCGCGGGTGCGGCTGGCGGACGGGCGGCGGGCTTTCGTGAAGGCGGTGAGCGCCGAGGCCAACCCCGGCAGCCCGCTGCTCCATCGCGCCGAGGCCCGTGCCGCCGCAACCCTGCCGCCGACCGTTCCCGCGCCACGGCTGCTGGCCGTCCACGAGGACGCGACCTGGGTGGCGCTCGCCTTCGAGGACGTCGACGGGCGCCAGCCCCAGGTGCCGTGGCGGGCGCACGAGCTGGCGCGCGTCCTGGACGCGATGGGCGAGCTCGCGCGCACCCCCGGGCCGGCGGATCTGCCGTCCGTCGTGGAGAGCGAGGGCGAGTCCTTCCGGGGGTGGGAGGAGCTCCTCGACCACGACTGCGGGCACTGCCGGGACCGGCTGGACCCCTGGGTGCGGCGGAACCTGGCCTCGCTCGCCGATCTCGCCGCGCCCTGGGGCGAGTCCGCCTCGGGCGACGCCCTCGCCCACGGCGACCCGCGCGCCGACAACATGCTGCTGACCCCTGACGGCCGCGTCCTCTTCGTCGACTGGCCCGCCGCCGTACGGGCCGCTCCCTGGTACGACCTGGTCCTGATCCTGCCCAGTGTGCGTGCCCAGGGTGGCCCCGACCCCGAGGAGGTCTTCACCGCGCACCCGGTGGGGCGGGACGCCGACCCCGACGGTGTGACCGCCACCCTCGCCGCGCTGACCGGCTACTTCGTACGCCAGTCGCTGCGCGCCGCGCCGCCCGGGCTGCCGACCCTGCGCCCCTTCCAGGCGGCGCTCGGCGTCACGGCCCTCGCCTGGCTCCGTACCCGCCTGGGCTCGCGGCTCCCGTAGCGCCCCCGCCGCGACCCGCCCTCGGCTCGTGACCAGGACTTTGAGGACTCCCGGGGCGTTCGAGCGGGACACGGAGCCCCGGACGTAGGCTGGAGCGCCGCCGCTTGATCGTCCATATATTCCAGTCGATCCCTTGTGTCGCACGAGGGTTGAGAGAGGGGACCCACCGATGGCAGGCGCTCACCCCGAGGGCACAGGAGCTTCCCAGACGTCCGGCACCGCGCAGGGCACGGAGGCCGGGCCCGCCCCGCAAGAGGTGACGGGCGAGTTACTCGAACTCTCCCTGGGCTACCTCTACTCCGCGGCCCTGCACACCGCCGCCCGCTTCAACATCGCCGACCAGCTGACGGACGGCCCGCTCGGCGCCGACGAACTCGCCAAGGCGACCGGTGCCGACGGCCCCCACCTCTACCGCCTGCTGCGCTTCCTCGCCACGAAGGGTGTCTTCCGCGAGGACGAAGAGGGCCGCTTCCACCTCACCCCGCTCGCCCAGCCGCTGCGCACGGACACCGAGCGCTCGCTGCGCGACTACATCATGGTGCGCGGCGAGCCGGTCTTCTGGCAGTCGGCGGCGCAGCTCCACGAGGCGGTGCGCACCGGCAGCACCGCCTTCGAGAACGTCTACGGCGTCCCCTTCTACGACCACGTCGCCGCCGACAAGGACCTCGGCAGGGCCTTCAACTCCAGCATGGCGGCGTTCTCCGAGACGCTCACCAACGACGTGGTCGAGGCCGTGGACTTCTCCACCTCGACGACCGCCGTCGACGTGGGCGGCGGGCGCGGCGGGCTGCTGCGCGCCATCCTGCGCCGCAACCCGCATCTGACGGGCACCCTGGTCGACCTGGAGAGCGTGGTGGCCGGGCACGTGCTGGACACCCCCGAGCTGGCCGGCCGCTGGAGCGCCGAGGCCGGGGACTTCTTCACCTCCGTGCCGTCCGGCGCCGACGTCTACCTCCTCAAGCACGTACTGGCCAGCTGGCCGGACGAGGAGTGCGTACGCATCCTGCGGACCTGCCGCGCGGCCATGCCCGCGCACGCCCGGCTGCTGGTCATCAACGCGATGATCCCGGCGGGCAACGAGCCGCACCCGGGCAAGACCATCGACGTGCTGATGATGACGGTCCTCAACGGGAAGGGCCGCACCCGCGCCGAGTACGAGGCGCTGCTCGCCACCGCGGGCTTCACGGTCACACGGGTGCTGGACCCCTCGCCGCACGCGTCGGTGATGGAAGCGGTCGTCGCGGGCTGAGGCTCCCCGCGCCCCGGGTGCACGTCAGGCTCTGAGGCCGGGGGTCGCTTCGGCGGCCCCCGGTCGCTCCCGTCGTGGCCGGGCCGCTCAGGGCTGGAGCCTGCTGATGTCCCAGCCGGTGTCGGTACGGTCGTAACGCAGCCGCTCGTGGAGGCGGTCGGTGCCGTCGGCCCAGAACTCCACGCACGCGGGGGCGAGGCGGTACGCGGTGAAGGTGGCGGGGCGCGGCAGCGGACGGTTCAGCTCCGCCAACTTCTGTGCGGAGGCCCGCAGTTCGGCCACCTCGGCGAGGGAGTCCATCGTCCGGCTCTGCCGGGAGGCGGTGGACATGGCGTGGGTGAAGACGGGCCGTGCGCACCACATCCGCTCGGCCTCGGTGTCGGGCAACGGCTCCACCGGCCCCGCCACGGTGATCTGCTGACTGGTCTCGCGCCAGTACAGGACGCCGGAGGCCCACGGGTTCGCCGCCAGCTCACGCCCCTTCTGGCTGCTGCTGTGGCTGAGGAAGACGAGGCCGCCGTCCGCCACCGAGGTGAGCACCACGATGCGCGAGGAGGTCCGGCCCCGCGCGTCGGCGGTGGCCAGGGCCAGTGCGCGCGGCTCCCGCACCCCTTGGGCGACGCTGTTCTCCAACCAGGCGGCCAGCAAGCCCATCGGCTCGGGCGGCGGCGCCAAGAACTCCGGGAAGGCCACCTCGATGCTGCCGGTCAGCGTCTCGGAACGACGCCCGCGATCACCGCTGTTGACGGTTCCGACAGGAGATCCATTGGTCTGGGGCAGCTCAGGCATGAAAAATCCTCTCGATTGTTTCGCCATGATGGCCTGCCGCCCCAGTGCCGTCGAGATCGCAAGTGCGCCCCTTCTGCGGCCACGAATGGCCGGTACCCGTGGGTTCTCCGAGACGGGCTGTCAGCGGGCGCTGCCGAGGTCGCGGTCGCCGTCGCCTCCCTTGAGCATCAGGGTGGTCTCCTCGATGCGGCAGAAGCGTCCGTCGGGCGCGAGGTCGGCGAACACGTACACCTCCATGCTCACCGTCGAGCCGTCCGTCTTGGTGATGTCGACGGTGTGCCGGTCGGCGTACTTGGCGCCGTCGTACAGCTCGTCGTGCACGGTGACCCGGCCGTCGGCGACGACGGTGCGAAGGTGGGTGATGTGCTGCACGAACTCGGCACGGTCGGCCCACTCCCCGTCCGTGCGCTGGCGGTAGTCCGGGGCGAAGTGGCGCTCGGTCGCCTGCTCGACCGTGAGGTCGCGGTTGAACAGCAGGTCGTCGAGAGCGGTGGCGATGCCGATGCGGTTCATGGGGTGGGTCCTTTCCACACGGAAGAGATGAACAGGAGAAGAGTGATGCGTGCGCCGCGCACGCTTCTGACCGAACCCTAACAGGAACGCGTGCGCCACGCACGCTATTCTTGGTGCGTGGACAACGAAGTGGGACACGAGATCGCGGAGGCGCTGGGCGTGCTGCTGCGGCGCACCACCCGTGCGCAGCTGCACCGGCAGCTCACCGAGGGCATGGGCGAGGGGGTGGACGAGGTGACCTATCCGGTGCTCAGCGCCCTGGCCCGGACAGGGCCGCGCAGCGCCGCCGAACTGGCTCCCGACGTCGGCATCGACCGCTCCGGCGTCACCCGCCGCGCCTCGCGGCTGGAGGCCGCGGGGCTCGTACGCCGCGAGGCGGACCCCGAGGACCGGCGGGCGCAGCTGCTCGTCCTCACCGAGCAGGGCCGGCACACGGTGGCGGAGCTGCGCGGGCGCCTGGCCGCCCACATCACGGCGAGCCTCGCTGACTGGCCCCCGGGCGAGGCCGAGGCGTTCGCCCGTCGACTGCGCCGCTTCACGGCCGAGGGACCCTTCGCCTGACAACGCCGACGGCCCACCAGCGGTTAACGCCCGCGGGTGGGCCGTGGCAGAGCAGGGGCGCAAGGAGCCCCGGGTGTCGCCGGGTTACGGTGCCATCTCGTACGCCCCGGAGAGCGCCTCCACCCGCTCCCACACCCGCGCCGAGCGGGCCTCGTCGACGACCGGGCGGCGGACCGCGCCGAGCGCCCAGCCCTGCTGCGCCTCCGTGGCGGAGTCCTTGCCGTGCAGCTCCACGGCGTGCGCGGAGAAGTCCCGTACGAGAACGGCGAACAGCTCGTCGAGCACGTCCTCGTCCAGGTCCGTCAGCCGCGCCTGCTCGAGGATCAGCTGGCCGTGGACGACGAGCGCGAACAGCTGGCCGACGGCGAGCAGCAGGTCGAGGTCGCGGCTCTGCTTCTCGTCGGGGGCGGCCGTCGTGACGAAGGCGCACAGCGCGTCGGCCTGCTCACGGAAGCGGGCGACGTTGGGCAGGGCCGCGTAGGCGTCGTAGGCCGCGCGCCAGTCGTGGAAGCGTACGGAGCCCAGGCCCCGGGCCGGGCCCTGGCGGAAGAGGAAGTCGTCGTCGGCCGCGTCCAGCCGGGTGGGCACGGCGGGGTAGTCCACCGGCTCCAGCAGGTGGTTGCGCATGAACTTGAGGATCAGCGCGAGGTTGACGTGGACCGTGCCCTCGAGCTTGGGAAGCCCCCGGATCTCGACGGCGGCGTTGGCGAAGTAGGTGTCCTTCTCGAAGCCCTTGGCCGCGATGACGTCCCACATCAGGTCGATGACCTTCTCGCCCTCGGTGGTCACCTTCATCTTCGTCATCGGGTTGAAGAGCAGGTAGCGGCGGTCGTCCGGCCCGGCGGTGCGGAAGTAGTCGACGGCGCGGTCGCTGAAGAGCTTCATCCCGACCAGGCGTACGTACGCGTCCGTCAGCTCGCGGCGCACGTGCGGGAAGGCGGTGACGGGGCGGCCGTAGAGGATGCGGTTCTGCGCGTGGGTGACGGCCTCGTACATCGCGTGCTCACAGATGCCGATCGAGGCGGTGCACAGGTTGAACTTGCCGACGTTGACCGTGTTCAGGGCGGCGTCGAAGGCGGCGCGGCCGGTGTGCAGGACGTCCTGCGGGCCGACCGGGTAGTCCTCGAGGCGGAACTCGCTCACGTACTTGGAGGAGTCCACCACGTTCTTGACCAGGTGGTACGCAGGGTGGCGGCTGTCGGCGGCGAAGAAGACGTACGCGTCGGGGCCCTCCATGTCGGTGCGCCGGCCGAAGACGGAGACGAGGCCCGCCGCGTTGCCGTTGCCGATGTAGTACTTGGAGCCGGTGGCCCGGAAGCCGCCGTCGCCGTCGGGCTCCAGGAGCATGTCGGTGGAGTAGATGTCGGCGCCGTGCGTCTTCTCGGACAGGCCGAACGCGAACACCTCGCCCTGGGCGAGCAGTTCGGCGGCGCGGGCACGGGCGGCGGCGTTGTCGCTCTGCCACACCGGGCCCAGGCCGAGGATGGTGACCTGCCAGGCGTACCAGTAGTCGAGGCCGTAGAACCCGAAGATCTCGTTGAGGGCGGCGATCCGGGCGGTGTCCCAGCGCTGGTCCTCGTTCGCGGCGTCGGCGGCCGGGGTGAGGAAGGTGGCGAACAGGCCTTCCTTGGCGGAGAAGGCCAGGAAGTCCGCGAGCCAGGCGCGGGAGCGGTAGTCCTCGATCAGCTTGCGCTTGCCGCGCTCCTCGAACCAGTCGACGGTGGCGCGCAGCAGCCTGCGGGTCTCGGGGTCGAAGTGCGCCGGGTCGTAGGTGCGCGGGTTGAACAGCAGGGCGTCGGCCATGGAGGTCCGCCTTTCGAGGAGGGGTCGGGGTCAGTGGTCGTGGGAGGTCGGTGCGCCGGCGGTCAGCCGGTGGAGGGTGGCGAGGACGTCGTCGAGCCAGGCGATCGTCATCCGCTCGTACGCGATGCCGCCCCGCAGCACGACGTGCTGGAGCTCCTGGCCGGTGTCGAGCGGGGCGGGGGCCTCGGGTCCGGTGAAGTCGCGCAGCTCCCCGGCGAGGTAGTGGGCGAGCCGGGCGCTGTGCACCCGGCGGTGCCGCTCGACCTCGCCGACCACCGCGGCCGGGTCGTCGAAGGCCGCGCCGCGGATCTTGACGGCGAGGTCGTGCCGCAGGCTCTCCGGTTCGATCGGCTCGTGCAGCCACTGGGCGAGGGCGGCGCGGCCGGGGGCGGCGACGGAGTACTCCTTCTTGTCCGGCCGGCCCTCCTGGGCCACCTCGCGGACGGCGAGCATGCCGTCGCCCTCCATGCGCTTGAGGACGCGGTAGATCTGCTGGTGCGTGGCCGTCCAGAAGTAGCCGATGGACCGCTCGAACCGCCGGGCCAGCTCATAGCCTGAGCCCGGCTTCTCCAGCAGGGAGACGAGGATCGCGTGTTCGAGCGCCATACCGCGATCCTTCTATGCAACTCGTTGCATAGCCAAGTCGCACCGCCCGAGTGAGACCCGGATCACGTGGGGCGGTGGGGCGCCGTCCGGACACCTGTGGGCCCGGCCCGGGGCGAACGCCCCCGGGCCGGGCCGGACACTGCTGCCGATCAGTTCAACGCGGCCGCGAGCATCCCGACCTCGTACGAGCCGCCCTTCTGCTGGATGGTCACCGCCAGCCGGTTGGCGGCGTTGATCAGCGCGGTCAGGGAGACCAGCGCGGCGATCTGCTCGTCGTCGTAGTGCTCGCGCACCCGCGCCCAGGTCTCGTCCGACACGCCGTCGTGGGCGTCGGCGAGCCGGGTGCCCTCCTCGGCGAAGGCCAGCGCGGCCCGCTCGGCCTCGGTGAACACCGTGGCCTTGCGCCAGGCCGCGACCAGATGGAGCCGCGCCGGGTCCTCGCCGGCGGCGGCCGCCTCCTTGGTGTGCACGTCCAGGCACCAGCCGCAGCCGTTGATCTGGCTGGCGCGCAGCGACACCAGCTCCTGCGTCGACGCGGGCAGCGACGACCGCTGAAGCAGCTGGCCGAGGCCGGCGAAACGCTTGGCGAACTTGGCGCCGAACTCGCTCTCGAACAGGGGGAAACGGGAATCCATCACTTCGTCCTCACTCGTGGTGTGGGGCAGTCGACGACCAGGAGATGCCGCCGACGCGCTCGCTGTGACGGGCCGCTGGTGTGACGAGGGCCACCGCGCCTGGATGTCACAGAGCGGCGGGCACCGGTGTCTTGTGCGCGTGGCAGCATCGAGAGCGGACAGGCGGGAGCAGCCGGTGAAGAGCGAGCGCGAGCGGACCGGGGACACGGCGGACGGGCGCACCGGGGACGGGCAGGCCGAGCGGGCCACCGAGGCGTTCGTCGCACACCGCAACCTGCTGTTCACCGTCGCCTACGAGATGCTCGGCTCGGCCGCCGACGCGGAGGACGTCCTCCAGGAGACCTGGCTGCGGTGGGCGGGCGTCGACCTCGCCGAGGTGCGCGAGCCGCGTGCGTATCTGGTCCGGATCACCACCCGCCAAGCGCTGATCCGGCTGCGCACACTGGGCCGCCGCAAGGAGTCCTACGTCGGCACCTGGCTGCCGGAACCGCTGCTCACCACGCCCGACGTGGCCGAGGACGTCGAACTGGCCGACAGCGTCTCGATGGCGATGATGCTGGTCCTGGAGACGCTCACGCCGACCGAGCGGGCGGTGTTCGTCCTGCGCGAGGTGTTCGACCTGGGGTACGGGGAGATCGCCGAGGCCGTCGACAAGAGCCCGGCGGCGGTCCGCCAGATCACCCACCGGGCACGCGCCCATGTCGCGGCGCGCCGGCCGCGCGGCACCGTCTCCCCGGCCGAGACCCGGCACGCGCTCGACGCGTTCCAGCGGGCCGCCGCGACCGGCGACCTCCAGGGCCTGCTCGACATCCTCGCGCCGGACGTCGTCTTCATGGGCGACGGCGGCGGAGTCAAGCAGGCGATCCCGCAGCCCGTCGTGGGGGCCGGGAAGGTGGCCCAGCTGCTGGCCGTGGGGCTCGGCCGGATCACCGCGTCCTCGCTGCGCCCGGCCCAGGTCAACGCCTATCCCGCGCTGATCCTGCGGATCGACGGCGAGGTCGACACGGTGGTGGCCGTGCGCGTCGACGACGGCCGCATCAGCGGGCTCTACTCCGTACGCAACCCCGCGAAGCTGTCGCACATGCGGCGGGAGACGACCCTGTGCCGCTGAGACGGGCCGGGCGCACCGACACGTAAGTCACCTCATACGAAGAGGAGTTGAGGTCTTCTGTCGATCCGCTCGGGGTGGCTACGCTCGGATCATGGCGCCTGTGGCCCCCGTATTCGTCAATGTCCGTGACTTCCAGGCCGTCCCCGGACCCGACGGCCGCGCGACCTGTTCGGACGCGTTCCAGAACGCCGTGGACGCCCTGGACAAGGACGCCGGCGGGATTGTCTTCGTCCCCGCCGACCCCCAGCCGTACGAGTTCCTGCGCTCCGTGCTGGTGGACAGCAACCGGGTCCGGGTCGTCGGCGAGGGCGGGCGCACCAGCGCCCTGCGGGCCATCGGGGCCACACCCCCGCTGACCTTCGGACTGCGGCGCGTCACCCACGGACGGCCGCTCAGCGACGGCCACTGGGCGGATCTGCGCGGCATGCTCGACGCCTCGGTCACCGACCAGCGGTGGGGCTGCCGCACCCGCGTCCCCTCGCCGGTGGCGGGCGGGCCGACCAGCGAGGCCACGGTGACGCTGCCCTGCTCGCCCTTCCAGTTCGGCCCGACGGACGGCGACTACTGGGCGGCCGTCCGTCAGTTCACGGTGGACCTCGTGGTCCGCAACGACGTCATGCCCTGGTCGGTGCAGCCACTGTTCGGCATGGTCGACGCGTTCCACCGGCCGTCCCCCTTCTACGCGTACGTCAACGCGCACGAGAACCCGCCCGCTGTCGTCTTCGCCTTCCGCACGGCGGACGGGCTGCACCGCGAGATCCGCATCCCCTTCGACCCGGCGCAGCCCGTGCTGCGCTGCTCCTTCCAACTCGACCTGGACGCCCGGACCGTGACCGCCTGGACGAACCTGCGGCAGGCGACCCAGCGGGTCCAGGTCCAGCCGGACCTCTCCTTGATCAACGACGGCTGGACCCCTCGGGAGCCCGGCCGGGAGCTGGCGTTCACCCCCAACTGGTACGCCCCGTTCCGGCTCGCCGCGATCGGACCGAACTCGTCCGGCCGGGCGGGGCTGCCCGGGAGCGAGAACGACCCGGTCGACCTCACCTTCGGCGCGCTGCGGTTCTCCGACGTCCTGCGCTACAAGGTCCTGGCTCAGGGGCAGGAGCAGGAGGACGCCAACGGCAAGGTGGACGACCGGCGCTGCCTCACCGTGGAGAGCCGTGTCTTCGGCGCCCTCACGATGCGGGAGCCGGTGCACAAGAGCGCCTCGGGCGTGCCCGACCTCCAGGTGCTGTGGGAAGGGGACGTGGGCGTGTTCGGGCGCGGCTTCTTCGTCCCGGACGACCTGCACGAGTACGTCGAGGGCAACGGCTGCGAGAAGCTGAACGTGCGGGGATTCTCCTTCGCGCCCAAGGCGGTGCACTACGGCCAGGCCATCGGTCTGGGGCTCCTCTACAACTTCTCGATGGACGACGTGGTGGTGGAGTTCGGCGCACAGGGGCTGAGCTCGCACCACTTCGGGGTGAGCTATCCGGTGTCGCTGCGCTCCTGCCGCTTCGAGCACCAGACGGACTGCGCCATCTACAGCTTCGGGCAGTACACCACCGCCACCGACCTGGCCCTCGCCTACTACGGCCGCTCCGCCTTCAAGGGCCTGCGCTCGCGGGTGGCCTACCGCGATGTGCCCTGCACGGACTCCGCCGTGTGCGAATCCGTGGTGAAGCTGTTCCAGACCGAAGCGGTGCTCGACAACTGGATGATCGACTTCGAGGGCTTCCACTCCGATCTGCCGCGCGACAGCTACATCTGGGCGAGCCTCGCGGACGACATCGGAGGCCCGACCCAGCTGGTCGTCCGCGACTGCGTCGGCAGCGCCGGAGGCGAGCGCACGGTGGCGATCCGGCTGGTGGGCAGCGAGCGGGGAGCCCTCGCGGACGTGCACAAGGGCGTCGGCTGGTGCAAGGTCGAGCGGTCGTTCAACCATCACGCCGACCCTCGTATGCCGGCCCTCATCGCGGTGGACGGCCCGCTCTGGCAGGGCCTGTACGAAGGCCTGCCGCCGACGGGCATGGCCCTGGCCGTCAACACGGCCACGCCCGGCGCCTCCGCCCGAATCGGTGTCGGTACGGTGCCGCCGCCGGTCTCGGCGCCGCCGCTCGCGCCCTCGCCGTACGACCCGGTGCCGAGCCTGCCCGGCCTCATCGGCTACTACCGCGCCGACGCCCTGCGCAGCGCCGACGGCAACCCGCTGCGGGACGGCGGCGCCGTCACCGAACTCACCGACCTGAGCCCGGCCCACCACCACGGCGTCCCCACCGGCAGCCCGGCCCTGTTCCAGACCGACGCCGTGGGCGGCCTGCCGGCCCTGCGCTTCACCGGCGGCCACTACGACTTCCCCAACCTCCAGGGCACCAGCGGCGCCGCCACCTGGTTCTTCGTCGCCAAGCGCCTCCCCACCTTCGACTCCGCCCCCGGCCGCCCGGGCTCGCTGCGCAGCAACGGGCAGGGCTGGCAGCTGGACTATCTGCTGATGTCACGCACCGCCGAGTCCGACACCGAGTGGGCGGTGTACGCCGTCCGCTCCACGGCGGGCGCGGCCCGCAGGCTCCAGACGTACACCAACGGATACCCGTACGAGCTGCGCAGGGACGACCGGGTCCGCACGGTGGGCTGGTCGGCGCCCGTCCTCGGGTACCGCCCCGACCACGGCCACATGTTCCAGGGCCTGGTGGCCACCGCGATCCTCTGCGACACGGCCCTGACCGACCAGCAGATCGCCGACACCTGCCGCTATCTGCTCAACCGCTACCAGATCCCGCTGTGACCCGGGGGCCGGCGGACACCGCGCCCCCGGCCGCAATCGGCGAGCGGCGGCGCCCGGGAAATCGGTAGTCTCCCCCCATGCCCACCACCACCCCGGTTCGCGTTCGCTTCGCTCCGTCCCCGACAGGCATGTTCCACGTCGGCGGGGCCCGGTCCGCTCTCTACAACTGGGCGGTCGCGCGACAGTCCGGCGGCACGTTCGTCCTGCGCATCGAGGACACCGACACCGCGCGGAACAGGCCCGAGTGGACCGAGGGGATCATCGACGCCCTCGCCGCGATCGGCATCCGCGAGTCCGACCCCGCCTTCGAGGGCCCGTACTTCCAGTCGCACAACGCCGACCGCCACCGCGAGGCGGCACAGCGGCTGTACGCGGCCGGGCGGGCCTACTACTGCGACTGCACCCGGGAACAGGTCCAGGAGCGCACCGGGTCGCAGCAGCTCGGCTACGACGGGTTCTGTAGGGAGCGCGCCCTGGAGTGCGCCGAGGGACGGGCGCTGCGGTTCCGTACGCCCGACGAGGGCGCGACCGTCGTCGTGGACCTGGTCCGGGGCGAGCCCGCCTTCCCCAACTCCGCCATCGAGGACTTCGTCATCGCCCGCGGCGACGGCTCGCCGGTCTTCCTGCTCGCCAACGTGGTGGACGATCTGGCCGAGGGGATCACCCAGGTCATCCGGGGCGAGGAGCACCTCTCCAACACCCCGAAACAGCAGTTGCTGTGGGAGGCGCTGGGGGCGACGCCGCCGGTCTGGGCGCATCTGCCCGTCATCGTCAACGACAAGCGCCAGAAGCTCTCCAAGCGGCGCGACAAGGTCGCCCTGGAGGACTACCTCGCCGAGGGCTATCTGCCGAAGGCCATGGTCAACTATCTGATGCTGCTGGGCTGGGGCCCCGGTGGCGATATGGAGATCCGTCCGCAGGAGGAGCTGGAGCGGCTCTTCCGGCTCAAGGACGTCAACGGCTCCTCCGCGTTCTTCGACGTCAAGAAGCTGTCCGCGTTCAACGGCGTGTACGTCCGCGATCTCTCGGTCGACGCCTTCATCGAGGCGTGCGCTCCCTGGCTGACCGCGCCGTACGCGACCTGGGCGCCCGGGGCGTTCGACGCCGACGCCTTCGCGGCCGTGGCGCCCCTGGCCCAGACGCGCCTCACCGTGCTCGGCGAGATCACCAAGTACGTCGACTGGCTCTTCCTCGACGAGCCGGCCGACGACGAGGCGTCGTGGGCGAAGGCGATGAAGCCGGGCGCCGAAGCCATCCTGAAGGACACCCGGGACCGGTGTGCCACGGCGCCGTGGGACGCCGGGGCGCTGAAGGCCGCCCTGGAGGAGGTGGCCGCGGCCCACGGTCTCAAACTGGGCAAGGCGCAGGCTCCGGTCCGCGTCGCGGTGACCGGCAGGACGGTGGGCCTCCCGCTCTTCGAGTCCCTGGAGGTCCTCGGCCGCGAGCGGACACTGATCCGTCTGGACGCTGCGCTGCGCAAGCTCGCCGACCGGGCTACACCGGCGCGATCAGCCACTGCTGGCTGAGGTCGCCGGTGTCGGTCTGTTCGACGATCTTCGCCCCGTCGGTGGTCGCGTTGCCGGCCACGCCGAGTACCTTGCCGGTGCTGACGCTGACGAACTTGGCGTAACCGCCGTCGGTGGGCACCTGGCGCCAGCGCTGGTTGGGGCCTCCGTGGGCGGGCCACTGGATGATCGGGGTGCCGTCGGCGGACGCGTTGCCCTGGACGTCGACGAGCTGGCCGGAGTTCACGTTGGTCAGCGTGCAGGTGCCGTCGGGGGCCGTGGTGTGGCGCCACTGCTGGTTGGCGCCGCCGTTGCGGGTCCACTGGTTCAGCTGCGCACCGGACGTGGTGGACCAGCCCGGCACGTCGAGGACTTTGCCGCTGCGCCGGTTGGTGAGGAGGCAGGGGGGTCCGTGAGGGCCGCCCGGAACGGGATGGGCTGCGGGCGCAGTTGGTGCAGGTCCAGGACGAGGATCTCGTTCTGGCCGACGGTGAGCCACGGGGCGGGGCAGTACAGGCGCTGCTGGGGGCCGATCGCCCAGTAGCGGCCGAGGTTGCGGCCGTTGACCCACACCACGCCCTTGGTCCAGCCGGACATGTCGAGGTAGGTGTCGCCGGTCGCGTCCAGATCGACCGTCGCGCGGAAGAAGATGCCCGCGCGACCGGGGTCGCTGATGCCGGGGCGCAGCGCCGCGACATACGCCTCGTCGACCGGCAGTGCGTGGGTCCGCCAGTCGCTGACCGTGCCGTTCAGCGGGCCCGCGCCCGAGAGGGAGACCTGCTGGGTGATGCCCTTGCGGTCGACCAGGCCGTGCCCGAAGTTCGTCCGGCCCATGCCCTCGACCAGGATGTCCAGGGTGGGTGCCGAGCCCGCCGGACCCAGCGTCAGCCGCGATCCCGTCGTCACCTTCAGCGGTGTCGCGTACGCGGAGGGGACCGCCGGGCGGGAGATGCCTCCTTGGTAGACACCGTCGAGGAACACCGTGGCGTAGTCGTGGACCGAGGTGACCTCCAGGGTGGCGCCCGCGTACCCGGAGAGGGGCTTGCGATAGAGCATGAACCCCGCGTTCTGCCCGTAGTTCTCCATGGGCTGGGGTGTGACGGTCTGCTCGGCCGGCAGCGGGGCGGGCAGGTTGTCCCACAGCGAGGCGTAGGCACTCGGGACCGGGGCGTCGCCTCCGGTGCGGGTGAGCGTGGGCACGGGGTCGGGGACCGGCGGCAGGGAGACACCCGGATAGCCGCCGATGAGGGAGCGGTACGCGGTGTACCGGGGTGCGGGCCGCCCCTGCTCGGTGATCGGCGCCCCGTAGTCGTAGGTGGTGATGTCGGCCGTGTATCCGCTGCCGTCGTCGTTCGCGTTGGCACCGGCCCAGTAGCCGAAGTTGGTGCCGCCGTGGACCACGTACACGTTGAACGACTGCCCGGCGTCCATCAGCTCCCGCAGCGCCCCGGAGAGGTCGGTGTCCTGCCCGGCGAAGGCGCTCTCGCCCCAGTGGGTGAGCCAGCCGGGATAGAGCTCCCCCGACATCGCCGGGACCCGTGGGTAGGCGCTGCGGCAGGCGCGGATGTCCGAGGAGGTGCCGCCGCTGAGGCCGATCGCCCCGCCGGTGACGTTGGTGTGGTTCGCCACGACCTGGCCGAGCCCGTCCTGGGTGTAGAAGGGCCCCTCCACCCCTGCTGTGAGCCAGAGTTGGCGCAACTGCTCCAGATAGGTGGCGTCACTGCCGTACGAGCCGTACTCGTTCTCGATCTGCACCATGAGGATCGGTCCGCCGTTGGCGGCCATCAGCGGCCGCACCACCGGGGCGATCGTGTTCACGTAGCGGGTCACGGCGGCCATGTAGTCGGGGTCCTGCCGCGCGTTCACCCGCAGCCGCACCGACGGCTTCCTGAGGAGGTACGAGGGCAGTCCGCCCAGGTCCCACTCCCCGCACACGTACGGGCCCGGGCGCAGCAGCACGTACATGCCCTCCTGCGCGCACAGCCGGACGAACGCGGCGAAGTCGCGCCGGTCGGTGGTGAGGTCGAAGACGCCGGGCCGCTCTTCGAGGTAGTTCCACATCACATAGAGGGCGATGGTGTTGAGCCCCATGGCCTTGGCCATCCGGATGCGGTGGCGCCAGTACTGCACGGGGATGCGGGCGGGGTGCATCTCGCCGCTGCGGATCTGGAGGACCTTGCCGTCGAGGAGGAACTGGGAGCCGTCGGCGGAGAAGCCGAAGGTGTGACCGGCGGCGAGGGCGCGCACACCGGAGGCGGCCATCGCGGCGGCCGGGCTCAGGGCGGCGGCGACCAGCAGGGTGCGTCGGTGCATACGAACTCCCCAGGGGCGACGGGCGTGCTGGGCAAAGGTGCGGGAGTTGCCGGTGCGGTGCGCGGTCGTGAGGCGAGCGGTGGCACGTGAGGCGAGCGCGGTGACATCCGACTCCGTGGCGCACTGCGCCGCACCCTAATGAGCCGATCAAGAAGCGTCAAGAGTGAACGTAATCAAACAAGTTGACTCAGACGGGCACGTCTCCGCACTTCGCGACACCGTGCCCCGCGATCACCTCCCTTTGTCTGCACGGTGATTGAAGGTGCTTCAAACTGCGCGCTACGATGCATCATCGCTCACGCCATGGCAGCACGTTCCCTTCTCACCACCGAGGAGCACCCCGTGCCACGCCCCACGCGTTCCCCCCGCAGACGCAACCCCCTGACCGCACTGGCGGCCGCCCTGCTCTGCCTGCCGCTCGCCACGGCGACCGGCGCCCACGCCTCCTCCGCGCCACCCCCGGCCCCCGCCCCGGCGACGGCCCCGGGCCTGGCTCCCACGCCGCCGATGGGCTGGAACGACTGGGCCCACTACCAGTGCGGCGTCACCGAGCGGACCGTCACCGCCAACGCCGACGCCCTGGTCTCCTCCGGTCTGGCCGCCAAGGGCTACACCACGGTGACCGTGGACGACTGCTGGACGACCAAGACCCGGGACGCCGACGGCAACCTCGTCGCCGACCCCGTGAAGTTCCCGCACGGCATGGCCTGGCTCGGCTCCTATCTGCACGCCCGCGGGCTCCGCTTCGGGATCTACGAGGACGCGGGCTCGTACACCTGCGGCGGCTATCCCGGCAGCGGCCGCCCCCAGGGCGGCGGCGCCGACCACTTCGCCCAGGACGCCGCCGCGTTCGCCTCCTGGGGTGTGGACTACCTCAAGCTCGACGGCTGCAATGTGTACGTGGCCCCGGGCCAGACGCAGGAGCAGGCCTACCGGCAGGCGTACGACGCGCAGGCGGCGGCGCTGCGGGGCTCGGGCCGCGACATCGTGTTCTCCGAGTCGGCGCCCGCGTACTTCCAGAGCGGCGAGTGGGGCAACCCCACCTGGTTCGACGTGCTGTCCTGGGTCGGTTCGGACGGCCAGCTCTGGCGCGAGGGCTGGGACATCGCCACCTACGACCCCGCCCGGCCGACCGCGAGCCGCTGGTCCAGCGTGCTCGCCAACTACGGCTACAACCGCTGGATCGGCCGCTACGCCGCACCGGGCAACTGGAACGACCCCGACTTCCTCATCGCGGGCGCGGGCGGGCTCACCGAAGACGAGTCGCGCAGCCAGGTCGCCCTGTGGTCGATGATGGCCGCGCCGCTGATCCTCTCCTCGGACGTCTCGGCGCTCACCCCGGCGGCCAGGTCCGCGCTCGGCAACACCGAGCTCATCAAGGTGGACCAGGACAGCCTCGGCCGCCAGGCGGGCGTGGTGTCCACCGACGGCGGCACCGACGTGCTCGCCCGGCCGCTCGCCGGCGGGGACCGCGCCGTCGCCGTGCTCAACCGGGGTGCGACCGCCCGTACGCTCACCACCGCGCTCGCCGACGTCGGCCTGCCGGGCTGCACGGTGGCCGCGAAGGACCTGTGGACCGGTGCCACCTCGTCCGTCAGCGGTGGTCTGACCGCGACCGTCCCCGCGCACGGCACCGCGATCTGGCGCCTCACGCCGGGCAGCGGCTGCGGGCCCGCCGTCCCCGCCGGCCAGCTCACCGGCAACGGCGCCAAGTGCGCGGACGTCACCGGCAGCGGCACCGCCGACGGCACCCAGGTGATCCTCTACACCTGCACCGGCAACCCCAACCAGCGCTGGACCCAGAACGCCGACCGCACCGTACGCTCGCTCGGCAAGTGCCTCACCGCGAGCGGCACCACCGCCGCAAGCCCCGTCACCCTGTCCACCTGCCGGGGCGCCACGGCCCAGCAGTGGACGGCCGACCGCGACGGCACCCTGCGCAACGCGGCGAGCGCCCTGTGCCTCGACGTGTACGGAGGCGGTACCGCCGACGCGACCAAGCTGGACACCTGGACATGCGGCCACTTCCAGGCCAACCAGGTCTGGGCGCTGCCCAACTGACCGGCCGGG